>NZ_VIWV01000001.1:1200000-1533333 GCF_007829875.1 Streptomyces capillispiralis
CCTCCACGGCCAGTTTCGACCGGGAGAGGTCGACCTGGTCGCCGAGCTGGGCCCGGGAGTTGGGGCCACCGTCGCGCAGCAGCCTGAGCAGTCGGGCCTGGTGAGCGTTGGCGGGTCGCGCGGTCATACGTCTCACGAGCCCCTCCCCGCCTCGATCGGCCTGTGCGCGCCGGATTCCGGCCACGTGTGTGTGGCGTGCTTTCGGATGGGAAAGTAGCAGCGCCTGCCGGAGGTGGGAAGAAGTCGCGCAGGAATTGGCCCCTACTTTTTCCACTCACAGGACAAAGGAGCGCGCGGGGACGCCTCAACAAGGGGCAAAGGGTGCGAACCGACGCGCCGGAGGGCTCAGGACTTCGAGCGCGCGTGGTACGAGCGGCGGGTGTGTTCGGTGTGTTCGCGCATGAGCCCGGTCGCCAGCTGCTCGTCGCGGGCGGTGATGGCGGCGATCATCTCGCGGTGCTCCACCCAGGACTGCGCCCCGCGCTGGCGGGCGACCGGCGTGTAGTACCAGCGCACGCGCCGGTCGACCTGGGCGGCTAGCTCCGCCAGCACGGCGTTGCCGGCGAGCTCCATGATCTTGGCGTGGAAGCGGGCGTTGAGGGCGACGGCGGCGTCCACGTCGTCGGCGTCGACGGCCTTCAGGCCCTCGGCGAGGATCGCCTCCAGCACCTCGATGCCCGCGCTGTCGGCGTGCCTCGCGGCGAGCCGGGCCGCCTCGGCCTCCAGCAGCGTGCGGACGGTGAGGAGCTGGTCGGCCTCCTCCTCCGTGGGCTCGTGCACGAACGCGCCCTGCGCGGGCCGCAGATCGACCCACCCCTCGGTGTTGAGCCGCTGCAGCGCCTCGCGCACCGGCTGGCGGGAGACGCCGAGGTGCCCGGCGAGCTCGCTCTCGACCAGGTGCTGGCCCGGCTGGAGGGCGCGGGTGGTGATGAGTTCGAGCAGTGCCTCGTAGACACGGTCGCGCAGCGGGCCGGGCCGTTCGAGCCTGGGCACCGCCCCCTGGGGCAGTCCTGCCGACAACATCGCGGTCCCCCTCCTCGGCGGCGCCGCTCACCGCCACGCACGCCGGTGTCACCGCCACGCCAGTAGTGATTGTCTTTCGTCTACAGTCTACGGCGCACACCGGCGAGTGGGGCGAGGAGTGTCCGCGGGCCGGCGAGTCGGCCTCGTCACACCCCTCCGGGGGATGCGCGCGGAGCCGCTCAGGGGCAGCGCACGACCTGTCCCGCGTACGACAGGTTCCCACCGAAGCCGAAGAGCAGCACCGGCTGCCCGGTCGACACCGCGCCCTGTTCGACGAGCTTGGAGAAGGCCAGCGGGATGCTGGCGGCCGAGGTGTTCCCGGACTCGACGACATCGCGGGCGACGACGGCGTTGACGGCGCCGATCCGGCGCGCGAGGGGTTCGATGATCCGCAGGTTGGCCTGGTGCAGCACCACGCCGGCCAGGTCCTCCGGCGCCAGCCCGGACTTCTCGCAGGCCTGGCGGGCGACGACGGGCAGCTGGGTGGCCGCCCAGCGGTAGACGCTCTGGCCCTCCTGGGCGAACCGCGGGGGCGTGCCCTCGATCCGTACCGCGCGCCCCATCTCGGGCACCGAGCCCCACAGCACCGGGCCGATGCCCGGCTCCTGGCCCGGCGCACAGGCCTCCACCACGGCGGCGCCCGCCCCGTCCCCGACGAGCACGCAGGTGGAGCGGTCGGTCCAGTCGGTCACGTCGGTCATCTTGTCGGCGCCGACGACCAGCACCCGGCTCGCGCCGCCGGCCCGGACGGCGTGGTCGGCGGTGGCGAGGGCGTGGGTGAAGCCGGCGCACACCACGTTGATGTCCATGACGGCGGGCCCCGGCATGCCGAGGCGGGCCGCGACCCGGGCGGCCATGTTGGGCGAGCGGTCGATCGCGGTGGAGGTGGCGACCAGGACCATGTCGATCTCGGCGGGGGTCCGGCCGGCCGCCGCCAGCGCCTTGGCGGCGGCGTGCGCGGCCAGCTCGTCGACCGGCTCGTCGGGGCCGGCGACGTGCCGGGTGCGGATGCCCACCCGGCTGGTGATCCACGCGTCGCTGGTGTCGACCATGCCCGCCAGGTCCTCGTTGGTGAGGACCCGGGCGGGCTGGTAGTGGCCGACGGCGGCGATGCGCGAGCCGATCATGGGTGCTTCCCCCTTGTGGGTCAGTTGCGGGATGCACCAGTCTGATCAGTGACTCACCGGTACGACGGCAGGTGAAGCGACAGGAAACCGGTGCCTGCCTTGTCGGCTTCCGTCAGACCTGGCGGGGGCCGCGCGGGGGGGCGGGGCTGTCAGCCGGTGAACAGCTGTGTCGCCTTGCGCACGAGCTCGTACAGCCCGTAGGCGAGCGGCACGCCCACCCACAGCCAGGCGAAGGTGATCAGCCCGCGGCGGCCGGGGCTAGGCGGACTCTGGCTGCTCTCGCCGGTCATCGGCGGCCTCCTTCGGCGTCTCGGGGCTCTGGACGTGGTGGCGGGGGTGGACGGGCCGGACGAGTTCGTTGGCGACGAAGCCGACGACGAGCAGCCCGATCATGATCATCAGTGACGTCCCGTACAGGGACGGGCCGTGCCGGCCGGCCTCCTCCTGCCGGTCGGCGACCCAGTTGACGATCAGCGGGCCGAGCACGCCGGCCGTGGACCAGGCGGTGAGCAGCCGGCCGTGGATGGCACCCACCTGGTAGGTGCCGAAGAGGTCCTTCAGATACGCCGGGACGGTGGCGAAGCCGCCGCCGTAGAAGGAGAGGATCACCAGGGCGCACAGGACGAACAGCGGTGTGGAGGAGTCGCCCAGCAGCGCGATGAGCGCGTACATCAGCGCGCCGACGCCGAGGTAGACGCGGTAGATGTTCTTGCGGCCGATCAGGTCGGAGGTGGTCGACCAGCCGATGCGGCCAGCCATGTTCGCCGCCGAGAGCAGGGCGACGAACCCGGCGGCGGCCGTCGCCGACACCGGCGTGGAGGTGTCGGCGAAGAAGTCGGTGATCATCGGGGCGGCCTTCTCCAGGATGCCGATGCCCGCGGTGACGTTCATGGTGAGCACGATCCACAGCAGCCAGAACTGCGGGGTGCGCACGGCGGAGCGGGCCGAGACCTGCGGTCCGCCGGCCGCGGCGGGCGCGCCGGGCACCGGGCGGTCGGTGCGCGGCACCCGCACCAGCACCACGCCGAGCAGCATGAACACGGCGTACGTCAGTCCGTGCACCAGGAAGGCGAGCGCGATGCCGGTGCTGTCGCTGCCGAAGGAGTCGAGCATCCGCGCCGACCAGGGCGAGGCGATCAGCGCGCCGCCGCCGAAGCCCATGATGGCGATGCCGGTGGCCATGCCGGGCCGGTCCGGGAACCACTTGATGAGCGTGGAGACGGGCGAGATGTAGCCGATGCCCAGGCCGACGCCGCCGACGAAGCCGTAGCCGAACACGATCAGCCAGTACTGCTCGGTGGCCGCGCCCAGCGCGGAGAGCAGGAAGCCGGAGGAGAAGCAGACCAGGGCGACGGTCATCGCCCAGCGCGGGCCCCGGCGTTCGACGAGGGTGCCGCCGAACGCGGCGGACAGGCCGAGCATGACGATGCCGAGCTGGAAGGGCAGCGCGCTCTGGGTGCCGCTGAGGCCGAGCGCGGACTCCAGCGGCGGTTTGAACACGCTCCACGCGTACGCCTGGCCGATGGAGAGGTGGACGGAGAGCGCGGCGGGCGGAACGAGCCAGCGGCTCCAGCCCGGGGGTGCGACGGGGGGACTCATGAGTCCCCAACCGTAGGGAGCGAAGTGGCCCTTGAGAAGGCAGTTGAGCAGACAACCACTGGTGCTGCACAAAGCCTTGCTGGGGCCACCTCCATACTGTAGACAATATTTCGTCGACAGAGATTCGGCAGTTCCCGTCATCCCTCGGTATCCCTCGACCGGACGGAGCTCCCCTCGCCATGAAAGTCGCAGTCCTCGGCGCCGGGGCGATCGGCGCCTACGTCGGTGCCGCGCTCCACCGTGCGGGCGCCGACGTGCATCTCATCGCCCGTGGACCGCATCTGGCGGCCATGAGGCGGTACGGAGTGCGGGTGCGCAGCCCCCGCGGTGACTTCACCGCCCATCCCCACGCCACCGACGACCCGGCCGAAGTGGGCCCGGCCGACTACGTGTTCCTGGGGCTGAAGGCCCACTCGTACGCGGCGTGCGGGCCGCTGATCGAGCCGCTGCTGCACACCACCACGGCCGTGGTGGCCGCCCAGAACGGCATTCCCTGGTGGTACTTCCACCGGCACGGCGGGCCGTACGACGGCCGCCGCCTGGAGAGTGTGGACCCCGACGGCGCGGTCAGTGCGGTGCTCGCGCCCGAACGGGCCGTCGGCTGCGTCGTCTACGCGGCCACCGAACTCGAACAGCCCGGGGTCGTCCGGCACGTGGAGGGCACCCGCTTCTCCCTCGGCGAGCCCGACCGGAGCGTCTCCCCGCGCTGTCGGGCGCTGAGCGAGGCGATGCGGGCGGGCGGCCTGAAGTGCCCGGTCGAGCCGGACCTGCGCAACGACATCTGGCTGAAGCTGCTGGGCAACATCTCCTTCAACCCGATCAGCGCCCTCGCGCGCGCCACCATGCGGCAGATGTGCCTGCACGGCGGCACCCGCCGGGTCATCGAGACCATGATGGCCGAGACCCTGACGGTCGCCGGCGCCCTCGGCTGCGAGGTCGGCGTCTCCATCGAACGCCGGCTCGCGGGCGCCGAGAAGGTCGGCGACCACCGCACCTCCACGCTCCAGGACCTGGAACGCGGCAAGCCGCTCGAACTCGACGTGCTGCTCGCGGCCGTGGTCGAGCTGGCGGAGATCACCGGCGTCCCGGTGCCCACCCTGCGCACCGTGCACGCCCTGTCGGACCTGCTCGCGCTGAGGAGCGCCGCATGAGCGAACGCGAACCGAACCGACCCGGCCCGGAACGACGGGACCGGAGGCAACCGAACCCGAACCCACGCGACCGGAGCCCGAAGACCTACACCCGCCTCACCCACCCGCTCGTCCGGGACACGCGCGACGCGCCGTTCCGCCGGGCGACGTGGGACGAGGCCCTGGACCGTGCCGCCCGGGGATTCCGGGCGGCGCGGGGCGCGTTCGGCATGTTCTCCTGCGCCCGCGCCACCAACGAGATGAACTACGTGGCGCAGAAGTTCGCCCGGGTCGTCATGGGCACCCACAACGTCGACTCCTGCAACCGCACCTGCCACGCCCCGTCCGTGGCGGGTCTGTCGGCCGCGTTCGGCTCGGGCGGCGGGACGTCGTCATACGAGGAGATCGAGCACACCGACGTCATCGTGATGTGGGGCTCCAACGCCCGCTTCGCCCACCCGATCTTCTTCCAGCACGTGCTGAGGGGGATACGCAACGGGGCCCGGATGTACGCGGTCGACCCACGGCGGACGTCGACGGCCGAGTGGGCGGAGAGCTGGCTGGGCCTGAACGTCGGCACCGACATCCCGATGGCGCACGCGATCGGCCGCGAGATCATCCACGCGGGCCTGGTCGACGAGGCGTTCGTGCGGCGGGCGACCACCGGCTTCGACGCGTACAAGGCGCTGGTCGAACCGTGGACGCTGTCCCTGGCCGAGAAGGTGACGGGCGTACCCGCCGCCGCCATACGGGAGTTGGCGCACGCCTACGCCCGCGTCGAACGCGCCCAGCTCTGCTGGACCCTCGGCATCACCGAGCACCACAACGGCACCGACAACGTCCGGGCCCTGATCAACCTCTCCCTGCTCACCGGCCACGTCGGCCGCTACGGCTCGGGGCTCCAGCCGCTGCGCGGCCAGAACAACGTGCAGGGCGGCGGCGACATGGGCGCCATCCCCAACCGCCTCCCCGGCTTCCAGGACATCCTCGACGCCGGCACCCGGGCGAAGTTCGAGTCCGCCTGGGACACCGTCATCCAGCCGCGCTACGGGCTGAACCTGACGGAGATGTTCGAGGCGATGGAGGACGGCTCGCTGCGGGCGGTGTACTGCATCGGCGAGAACCCGGCCCAGTCGGAGGCGGACAGCGAACAGGCCGTACGACGGCTGCGGCAGCTGGACTTCCTGGTGGTGCAGGACATCTTCCTGACGAAGACCGCCGCACTCGCCGACGTCGTCCTGCCCGCGACCGCCGGCTGGGCGGAGACCGAGGGCACCACCACCAACAGCGAGCGGCGGGTGCAGCGGGTCCGCCGGGCCGTGGTCCCGCCCGGTGAGGCGCGCGAGGACATCGACATCCTCTGCGACCTCGCCGTCCGCCTCGGCCACGACTGGAAGTACGCCGACGCCGAGGCCGTCTGGAACGAGCTGCGCTCGCTCTCCCCCGACCACCACGGCATGACGTACGAGCGCCTGGAGGAGCACCAGGGCATCCAGTGGCCCTGCCCCCGCACGGACGCGCTCGAACCGCCGTACCTGCACGGCCGGTTGTGGGACCCGGACCCGGCGGCGCGCGGCCGGCCCGCGCCGTTCGGCATCGTGCGGCACGACCCGCCGGTGGACCTCACCGACGAGGAGTACCCGATCCGGCTGACCACGGGCCGGCGCCTCGACTCCTACAACACCGGTGTGCAGAGCGGTGGTTACGCCTCGCCGCTGCGCCGGGGCGAGTCCGTCGAGCTGAGCCCGGAGGACGCCGAGCGGTACGGCGTCGTGGTCGGCGAGCGGGTGCGGGTGACCTCGCGGCGCGGGTCGGTGCTGGCGCCGGTGTGGGTCGACACCGCGCTACGGCCGGGGCTCGCGTTCATGACGTTCCACTTTCCCGACGAGGTGGACACCAACCGGCTGACGATCGAGGCGAACTGCCCGATCGCGGGGACGGCGGAGTTCAAGGCGTCGGCGATCCGGATCGACAAGCTCCCGGCTCCGACACACGTGAGGTGAGCACCAGTGGACCTGCACTTCGGTGACAGCAAGCCCACCGACGAGGAACGGGCGGCGGTCGACGCGCTGCTCGGGCCGCCCGAGTCCTCCTGGGAAGGCGCCGACCGCTCCGACGCGGACCTCAGGTGGGCCCGCGGCGGCCGGGCGGCCCGCGACCGCCGCGACCTGCTGCTGCCGGGGCTGCACGCCCTCAACGACCGGGTCGGCTGGATCAGCGAGGGCGCCCTGGACTACCTGTGCCGCCGGCTGACGGTGCCCCCGGCGGAGGCGTACGGCGTCGCCACGTTCTACGCGATGTTCTCGGTCCGCCCCCGCCCCGCGACCGTCCTGCACGTCTGCACCGACCTGGCGTGCACGGCGGCCGGGGCGGCCGGGCTGTGCGCGGGCGTCGAGGCACGCCTGGGCCCGGGCAGCGGCGTACAGGTCGAACGCGGCCCCTGCCTGGGCCTGTGCGAACGGGCACCGGCGGCCCTGGTGATCCGGGCCGGGGAGGATCCGGCCGGCCCGGCGCCCGGGAACCCGGGCGGAAAGGTGCCGACCGGCCCGGCTCACGGGGATCAGGCCGGGGGGAATGCGGCCGGGAAGGATCCGGCCCGTCCGGCGTTCGCGGGGGAGGCCGTTCCGGCCGGAGGGGTGCCTGGCGGCTCGGCCCCCGGGGCCGGAAGCGGGGCCGGGGACACGGCCCCCGGGGCCGGAAGCAGGGCCAGGGACACGACTCCCGGCGTCGGAAGCAGGGCCAGGGACACGACTCCCGGCGTCGGAAGCAGGGCCAGGGACACGACTCCCGGCGTCGGAAGCAGGGCCAGGGACACGACTCCCGGGTGGCGGCGGGACATCCCACGCGCCACCGCCGTCGTCGCCCCCGCCACCCCCGACGCCACCGTCGCAGCGGCCACCGCCCCCGAGAACGCCCCCGCCGAACCCCCGCCCGCCGCGGCCGTCCCCCAGGCCGGCGATCCCGCCCTCACGCTGCTCCGCCGCGTCGGCACCACCGACCCCGCCTCCCTCGACGACTACCGGGCGAACGGCGGCTACGCCGCCCTGCGCCGCGCCTTCGCCCTCGGCCCCGCCGGCGTGATCCGCGAGGTCACCGACTCCGGGCTGCTCGGGCGCGGCGGCGCCGCCTTCCCCACCGGCCGCAAGTGGCAGGCCACCGCCTCCCAGCCGGACCACCCGCACTACCTCGTCTGCAACGCCGACGAGTCCGAACCGGGCACCTTCAAGGACCGCGTCCTCATGGAGGGCGACCCGTACGCCCTGGTCGAGGCGATGACCATCGCGGCGTACGCGACCGGCGCCCACCGGGGCTACCTGTACCTGCGCGGTGAATACCCGAGGGCCCTGCACCGCATGGAGCACGCCATCGGCCGGGCCCGCGCCCGGGGTCTGCTCGGCGACGACATCCTCGGCCAGGGCCACTCCTTCGACATCGAGATCCGGCGCGGCGCGGGCGCCTACATCTGCGGCGAGGAGACGGCCCTGTTCAACTCCATCGAGGGCCACCGGGGCGAGCCGCGCTCCAAGCCCCCCTTCCCGGTGGAGAAGGGCCTGTTCGGCAAGCCGACGGTCGAGAACAACGTGGAGACCCTCGTCAACGTCCTGCCGGTCCTCACCATGGGCGCCCCGGCCTACGCGGCGATCGGCACCGAGAGGTCCACCGGGCCGAAGCTGTTCTGCGTCTCCGGCAGCGTGGCCCGCCCCGGCGTCTACGAACTCCCCTTCGGCGCGACACTGGGCGAACTCCTCACCCTCGCCGGTGTGCGGGACAACCTGCGGGCGGTCCTCCTCGGCGGCGCCGCCGGCGGCTTCGTACGCCCGGACGAGCTGGACATCCCGCTCACCTTCGAAGGCACCCGGGAGGCGGGCACCACCCTCGGTTCCGGGGTCGTCATGGCCTTCGACGACACCGTCCCGCTGCCCCGCCTCCTGCTGCGCATCGCCGAGTTCTTCCGCGACGAGTCGTGCGGCCAGTGCGTGCCCTGCCGGGTGGGCACCGTGCGCCAGGAGGAGGCGCTGCACCGGATCGTGGAGCGCACCGGCGCCGACGCCGCCGGGGACGTCGCCCTGCTGCGCGAGGTCGGCCGCGCGATGCGGGACGCCTCGATCTGCGGTCTCGGACAGACCGCGTGGAACGCCGTGGAATCCGCCATCGACCGTCTGGGGGCGTACGAATGACCGTGACACCGCTGGGGATTCCCCGACGGCTGCTGGAGTTCACCCTCGACGGGGAGCCGGTCCGCGCGCCCGAGGGGTCGACGATCCTGGACGCCTGCCGGGCCGCGGGCAAGGACATCCCGACGCTGTGCGAGGGCGACACACTGACCCCGAAGAACGCCTGCCGGGTCTGTGTGGTGGAGGTCGAGGGCTCGCGCACCCTCGTGCCCGCCTGCTCGCGCAGGGCGGAGCCGGGCATGCGGGTGCGCACCGGCACCGAGCGGGCCCGGCACAGCCGCAAGGTCGTGCTGGAACTCCTCGCCTCCTCCGTCGACCTGTCGACCACCCCCCGGGTCGCCGCATGGCTCAAGGAGTACGAGGCGAAACCGGACCGCTTCGGCCCGGACGCGGCCCGGCTCAACGAGGAGCCGAAGGTCGACAACGACCTCTACGTGCGCGACTACGACAAGTGCATCCTCTGCTACAAGTGCGTGGACGCCTGCGGCGACCAGTGGCAGAACACCTTCGCGATCTCGGTCGCCGGCCGGGGTTTCGACGCGCGGATCGCGGTCGAGCACGACGCCCCGCTCACCGACTCGGCGTGCGTGTACTGCGGGAACTGCATCGAGGTGTGCCCCACGGGCGCGCTGTCGTTCAAGTCGGAGTTCGACATGCGCGCGGCGGGTACATGGGACGAGGCGCGGCAGACGGAGACGACGACCGTGTGCGCGTACTGCGGAGTGGGCTGCAACCTCACCCTCCATGTGCAGGACAATGAGATCGTGAAGGTCACCTCGCCGCACGACAACCCGGTGACCCACGGCAACCTGTGCATCAAGGGCCGCTTCGGCTACCAGCACGTACAGAACCGGGACTGATCGGGGCTGAAGGACACATGGGACGAGTCACGGAACGACGCAAGGTGCTCCGCATCCGGGACGGGGCGGTCTCCAGCCGCCCCGACACACTCGTCGCCGAGGAACCCCTGGAGATCCGGCTGAACGGCAAGCCGCTGGCGATCACCATGCGCACACCGGGCGACGACTTCGCGCTGGCGGCCGGCTTCCTGGTGAGCGAGGGCGTGCTCGCCGCCGCGTCGGACCTGCGGAACATCGTCTACTGCGCCGGGGCCACCGCCGACGGTTCCAACACCTACAACGTGGTGGACGTGCAGACCGCGCCCGGCGTGGTGATCCCGGACATCACGCTCGAACGCAACGTGTACACCACGTCCTCCTGCGGCCTGTGCGGCAAGGCCAGCCTGGACGCGGTCCGCACCACGGCCCGCCACCCCATCGCCGACACTCCCCCGCTGCGCGTGACCCCGGAGCTGCTGGCGAGCCTGCCCGACCGGCTGCGCGCGGCCCAGCGGGTCTTCGACCGCACGGGCGGACTGCACGCGGCGGCCCTGTTCGACGAGGGCGGTGAACTGCTCGACGTCCGGGAGGACGTGGGCCGGCACAACGCGGTCGACAAGCTGGTCGGCCGTGCCCTGCAAGGCGGGAACCTGCCGCTGTCGCGGACGATCCTGCTGGTCTCCGGACGGGCCTCGTTCGAGCTGGCGCAGAAGGCCGTCATGGCCGGGATCCCGATGCTGGCGGCGGTCTCGGCGCCGTCCTCGCTCGCCGTCGACCTGGCGGCGGAGACGGGTCTGACGCTGGTGGGCTTCCTGCGGGGCAGTTCCATGAACGTGTACGCGGGTGAGGACCGCATCGCCCTGCGGGCCGCGGCCGCCCGCGGCTGACCGGTCCCCTCGCTGCACGGCGGCGGGGCCCCTGCCGGCGGGGAGCGCCCCCTGCGCCGCGGGGTCCCGCCTCAGCCGTCCCCCCAAAGGCGCCATGGACCGGGGCCGTGGCAGCCACTAACGTCCCGGAGCGTGCCCGACGACGCAGCACGAGCACGACGGCGGACGGGGACCGGGATCGCCCTGGCGCTGGCCCTGGTCCTCGGGGCGGTGCTGGTCACCGGTCTGCCGGAGGACGACGGCCGTTCACCGGGCGGCGCCGGCTGCCGGCCGCGTACGGTCGCGTCCGTCACCGCCGACGACGCCCTGACCTCCGAGTTCGCCCGCTACGGTGACGACGCCGCCCGCACCGACGACTGGACCGGCGGGGACGGCACCCACTCGGTGCGGCTGCCGGACGGCCGGCTGCTGTGGCTGTTCTCGGACACCTATCTGGGCCGGGTGCACCGCCCGCCCAACCCGGTCGGCGAGTCCACCGCCTGGCGGGACACCACGGCCCCGCTGGTGCGCAACTCGGCCGTGCTGATGCGCGACGGCCGCCTGGAGGGCACGCTTCCCGCCCCGCTCTTCCCCGACCCGGCGCCGGACCGGTGGCGCTGGCCGGTCGCCGCCCGGGTCGAGCCGCGCTCCCCCGGTTCCGCCGAGCGGGTCGTCCGGGTGCTGCTGTGGGTGCGTACGGCCGGGCAGCCGCCGTGGATCTACGGCGTGCCCACCGCCACCGAGGTCGCCACGCTCTCCCTGCCGGACCTGCGGCTGGAGTCGGTCGTGACGGTGCACGACCAGCGGCGGGTCGCCGACCCGTCCCGGCGGGTGCTGTTCGGGACCACCCTGGTCGGGGAGGACGGCTGGACGTACGTCTTCGGCGGCGACGACGGGAGGCCCGCCGCCCGCCCGGCCTCCCACGCGTACGTGGCCCGCGTTCCCGAGGGCGGGCTCGGCGATCCGGCGGCCTGGGAGTACTGGAACGGCTCGGACTGGCAGAGCCGGGCCCGCCCGCGCCCGGTGCTCGGCGACGGGCGGCGCACCGGTGTGGGCAGCGCGTTCTCCGTGGTGCGGGACGGCGGGACGTATGTGCTGTTCACGATGGCCGCGGGCGCCGAGGGGCTGACCACGGTGGCGTCGTACTGGTCCTGCTCGCCGACCGGGCCGTGGCACGGACCGGTGGAGGCGTTCGCCCCCGCGCTGCCCGGGGACGGGACGGCGGCCTACAACCCGCAGACGCACCCGGAGCTGAGCGGCGACGGGCGGCTGGTGCTCAGCTACGACGTCAACTGGCTGGAGACGACCGGCGCGGCCGTGATGCTCAGCCGGAACGTGTCCCTGTACCGACCTCGGTTCGTGACCGTCCGGCTGGGTCCGGGACGGTGACCTCCGCCTCCGGGTCGCGGGACCGGCGCTTGGCGATCACCGCGCACACCATCAGCTGCATCTGGTGGAAGAGCATCAGCGGCAGCACGGCGAGCGAGGCCTCGGCCCCGAACAGCACGCTCGCCATGGGCAGCCCGGCGGCCAGCGACTTCTTGGAGCCGGCGAACTGGATGGCGATCCGGTCCTCCCGGCCGAACCGCAGCGCCTTCGCGCCGTACCAGGTCAGCAGGAGCATCACGGCGAGCAGCACGGCCTCCACGGCGAGCAGTCCGCCGAGCCGGGCCGGGCTCACCCGGTCCCAGACGCCCTGCACCACGCCCGCGCTGAACGCGGTGTAGACGACGAGCAGGATCGAGCCGCGGTCGACCAGCCCCAGCACCTTGCGGTGCCGGGAGACGAAGGAGCCGATCCAGCGGCGCATGAGCTGCCCGGCGACGAACGGCGCCAGCAGCTGCAGGACGATCTTCAGCACCGAGTCGGCGGAGAACCCGCCCCCGCTGCCGCCGAGCACCGTCGCCGCGAGCAGCGGGGTGACGACGATGCCGACCAGTGAGGAGAAGGAGCCGGCGCAGATCGCGGCGGGCACGTTGCCGCGGGCGATCGAGGTGAACGCGATCGACGACTGGATGGTGGACGGGACCAGGGTGAGGAAGAGCAGCCCTTGGTACAGCGGGTCGGTCAGCAGCACCGGAACGAGTCCGCGGGCGGCCAGGCCCAGCACCGGGAAGACGACGAAGGTGCAGGCCAGCACGGTGACGTGGAGCCGCCAGTGCTTCAGCCCGTCCAGCGCCTCACGGGTGGAGAGCCGGGCTCCGTAGAGGAAGAAGAGCAGGGCCACGGCGGCCGTGGAGGCGCCGGAGGCGACGTCGGCGCCGGTCCCGCGGGCCGGGAGCAGCGCGGCGAGCCCCACCGTCCCGAGCAGGAGCAGGATGTAGGGGTCGATCGGCATCCGGCTCGGCGGGCGCAGGCGTTTCACGGGGCTCCACTGCTTCATGTGCTCGGTGGCGGGTTCGGGAGGCCGAGGGCCCCCTCTCCATCGTGCTCCCTCCCGCCGTGATCGGGAATCCGGTATACCGCTCTCACTGTCATCACGTTCCACGATGACCGCGTAGGCTGCCCGGTATGTACGACCCCACGCAGCTGCGGACCTTCCTGTCGGTGGCGCAGACGCTGAGCTTCACCCAGGCGGCGCGGCGGCTCGGGCTGCGCCAGTCGACCGTGAGCCAGCACGTGCGGCGGCTGGAGGAGGCCGCCGGGCGGCAGCTGTTCACCCGGGACACCCACTCGGTGGAGCTGACCGAGGACGGCGAGGCGATGCTCGGTTTCGCGCGGCGCATCCTGGACGTGCACGAGCAGGCGGCGCAGTTCTTCACCGGCACCCGGCTGCGCGGCCGGCTGCGGTTCGGCGCGTCGGAGGACTTCGTGCTGACGCGGCTCCCGGAGATCCTCGAGCGGTTCCGGCACGAGCACCCGGAGGTCGATCTGGAGCTGACGGTCGAGCTGTCGGGCACCCTGCACGAGCAGCTCGCGGCGGGCCGGCTGGACGTGGTGCTGGCCAAGCGGCTGCCGGAGGATCCGCGGGGCGAGCTGGTGTGGCACGACGAGCTGGTGTGGATCGGCGCGCCGGGGCTGCGGCTGGACCCCGGCCGTCCGGTGCCGCTGATCGTCTACCCGCCGCCGGGCATCACCCGGGCCCTGGCCCTGCGGGCGCTGGAGCGGGAGGGCCGTCAGTGGCGCATCGTGTGCACCAGCGGCAGCCTGAACGGTCTGCTCGCGGCGGCCCGTGCCGGGCTCGGGGTGATGGTGCACTCACGCGGGCTTATCCCGCCGGGGCTGGTGCGGATGCCGGAGCGGGCGGGACTGCCGGAGCCGGGCGAGGTGGACTTCGTGGTGGTGCACGGCCGACGCCGCCCCTCCGCGCGGGGCGCGGCCGACGCCCTGGCGGCGGCAATCCTCGCGGGCGGCGACCGGCTGCACCGGGGCGGGCGGCGGTGACGTTTCGGCCCGCCCGTGCGCTGACCTGAGGGGGCGGTTCCGCGACCCCAAGGGCCGGTCATGCGGGCGTACAGATTCGGTGGAGATTACGGCACCGGAACTTACTCCACCGTCAGGTTTCCGCCCGGCACCTCCCCGTCTGCGCGCATATTTCCGTCACCGACCAGCGTGAACGGGAGCCGCACCCGCGCCGCGACCCCCTCCCGCCCCGTGGCCGTGTGGGGTAGCTTTCACGGCGCTGTGCGGGACGACGCCGTCGCCGCACCAGTCCGGGCGCTGAGGAGCGGGGAGCGGGATTGCGCGAGTTCACCAACCCTGCGTTGCCGTTGGCACCTCCGGTGGGCGGTCTGGCCGACGTGGTCTTCACGTACGCCGACGAGGACCCGTCGTACGTCGCGCTCGGCCGCAAGGACGACTCCGGCCGGTGGCGCGACGTGACCAGCGCCGAGTTCCGCGACGAGGTGCTCGCCCTCGCCAAGGGCCTGCTCGCGGGCGGGATCCGGTTCGGCGACCGGGTCGCGATCATGTCCCGCACCCGGTACGAGTGGACGCTGTTCGACTTCGCGCTGTGGACGATCGGCGCACAGGTCGTCCCCGTCTACCCCACCTCCTCCGCCGAGCAGTGCTGCTGGATGCTGTACGACGCCGAGGTGACGGCCGCGGTCGTGGAACACGAGGACCACGCGATGACCATCGCCACCGTCATCGACCGGCTGCCGGCCATGCGCCGGCTGTGGCAGCTCGACGCGGGCGCGGTGCAGGAGCTGTACGACGCCGGCGCGCACCTGGACGACGAGGTGGTGCACCGGCACCGGCAGGCGGTCACGCCCGACTCCGTGGCGACGATCATCTACACCTCGGGCACCACCGGCCGCCCCAAGGGCTGTGTGATCACGCACGGCAGCTTCATGTACGAGGCGGACACCGTCATCGAGCGCTGGGAGCCGGTGTTCCACTCCCGCCGGGGCGACCAGGCGGCGACGCTGCTGTTCCTGCCGCTCGCGCACGTCTTCGGGCGGATGGTGCAGGTCGCCGGGATCCGCGGGAAGGTGAAGTTCGGCCATCAGCCGCAGCTGAACGCGGCGGCCCTGCTGCCCGACCTGGCCGAGTTCCGGCCGACGTTCTTCCTGGCCGTGCCGTACATCTTCGAGAAGGTGTTCAACGCGGCGCGGCGCAAGGCGGAGCGGGAGGGGCGCTCGGGGCCGTTCGAGAAGGCCGTCGAGGTGGCGATCAAGTACGCGGACGCCGTCGAGTCCCGGGCCTGGGGCACCGGTCCGGGGCCGTCCGCGGCGCTGCGGATGCAGCACCAGCTCTTCGACAAACTCGTCTACTCCAAGATCCGCGCCGCGATGGGCGGCAGGATCCGGCAGGCCATGTCGGGCGGCTCGGCGATGGACCGGCGGCTCGGGCTGTTCTTCGCGGGCGCGGGCGTCCGCGTCTACGAGGGGTACGGCCTGACCGAGTCGACGGCGGCGGCCACCGCCAACCCGCCCGAGCGCACCCGCTACGGCACGGTCGGCCAGCCGATTCCCGGGGTCACCGTGCACATCGCGGACGACGGCGAGATCTGGCTGCGCGGCGACAACATCTTCGCGGGCTACCTGAACAACCCCAAGGCCACCGACGAGGCCCTGCACGAGGGCTGGCTGGCCACCGGTGACCTCGGCTCGCTGGACGAGGACGGCTATCTGACCATCACCGGGCGCAAGAAGGAGATCCTGGTGACCTCGGGCGGCAAGAGCGTCTCGCCGGGGGTGCTGGAGGAGCGGGTGCGGGACCATCCGCTGGTCAACCAGTGCATCCTCGTCGGCAACGACCGTCCGTACATCGCCGCCCTGGTCACCCTCGACCAGGAGGCCGTCGAGCACTGGCTGGCGATGCGCGGCAAGCCACGGATGCCGCCGGTGGAGCTGGTGCGCGACACGGAGCTGGAGACGGAGGTGCGGCGCGCGGTGGTCGCCGCGAACACCCTGGTCTCCCAGGCCGAGTCGATCCGCACGTTCCGGATCCTGGCGCAGCCGTTCACCGAGGAGCACGGACTGCTCACGCCGTCGCTGAAGCTGAAGCGGAAGGCGATCGAGAAGGCGTACGCGCGCGAGGTCGAGGCGCTCTACCAGGCATGAATCCGGCCGTCAGGAATGCGGCGCGGGCCGTGATCGTTGACGATGGGAGTACCACCTGACCACAACCGAAGGATCAAGAGCTCGTGAGCAAGGTCCCCCCGATCATCCTGAACAACGGCGTCGAGATGCCCCAGCTGGGCTTCGGCGTCTGGCAGGTGCCGGACGACGAGGCCGAGACGGCGGTCGCGACGGCGCTGGAGGCCGGCTACCGCAGCATCGACACCGCGGCGATCTACGGCAACGAGGAAGGCACCGGCAGGGCCATCGCGCGCTCCGGCGTCGCCCGCGAGGACCTCTTCGTCACCACCAAGCTCTGGAACAGCGACCAGGGGTACGAGTCCACCCTGCGGGCCTTCGACACCTCCCTGTCGAAGCTCGGCCTGGACTACGTCGACCTGTACCTCATCCACTGGCCCACGCCGAAGCGCGACCTGTACGTCGAGACGTACAAGGCGTTCGAGAAGCTGTACGCGGACGGCCGGGTCCGGGCCGTCGGCGTGTCGAACTTCCTGCCCGAGCACCTGGAGCGGCTGACCGGCGAGACGTCGGTCGTGCCGGCGGTCAACCAGATCGAGCTGCACCCGCACCTGCAGCAGCACGAGGCGCGTGAGTACCACGCGGAGCGGGGCATCGCGACCGAGGCGTGGTCGCCGCTGGGTTCCGGCAAGGGCATCCTGGAGATCCCGGCGATCGTGGCGATCGCGCAGAAGCACGACCGCACCCCGGCGCAGGTCGTGCTGCGCTGGCACCTCCAGCTCGGCAACGTCGTCATCCCGAAGTCGGTGACGCCGTCCCGGATCGCGGAGAACATCGACGTCTTCGGGTTCACCCTGGACGCCGAGGACCTCGCGGCGATCAGCGCGCTGAACGAGGACCGGCGGCTGGGCTCGCACCCCGCGGAGTTCAACGCCGGCTGACCCGGTGCGCGTCGCGTGACGGCCTCCCCGGCGGCGGGGAGGCCGTCACGCGTTTCCGGGCGCGGGCGGCCGGTACGGCCGGGGGCGTCGTCCCGCCCGCGGTCCGGGAGGGGAGGAACGCCACGCCGAGCGCTACACGGGCCGCACCGCCGAGTGGACCGTGTGGGCCGCGAGCACGAACACGTCCGGGCGCTGGTGCACGCCCGCCGGGTCGGCCGGGTCGAGGAGGCGGTCCAGGGTGGCGCGGTCGTCGGCGTCCAGGTCCTCGGCGACGACCTCGCGGGTGCGGGTGAGGGCGGCGACGACATAGGCGCGGGCGCGGTCCGTGGCCGGGGCGGGCAGGTCGAGGAGGAAGGTGCGCGACCGGGTGTGGTGCAGTCCGGCCGAGGTGAGCAGGGCCGGCCAGTCCTCGACGTGCGCCACCGAGCCGGGCAGCTCGGCGCGCATCCGGCTGAAGCGCTCCTCCTCCGCCGCGTCGATGCGCGCCTGGAGTCCGGGCCGGCCGAAGCCGATGTCGCGGGGCAGGAACCGGGCGGGCAGGCCGCCCTCCATCACCGCGAGGGTGCCGCCGGGCGCGAGCCGCTCGGCGCACGCGGCGAGCGCGGCCCGCTGGTCGCCCAGGTGGTGCACGCTGCGGCTGGCCCACAGCAGGTCGGCCGGGTAGTCCAGTTCACCGAGCACCTCGGGGAGCTCACCGGCGAGGGTGCCGAAGCGGTCGGCGACGCCCTGGCGGACGGCCCGGGCGCGGGCCCGCTCCAGCAGCGGTTGGGAGGAGTCGACGGCCACGACCCGGGCGCCCGGGAAGGTCTCGGCGAACAGGGAGGAGATGACGCCGGGACCGCTGCCCGCGTCCACGATCAGGCCCGGCTCGGTGACCTCCTTCGCCAGCCAGGTCAGGGCCCGCTCGTACAGCGGGGTGAACAGTTCCGCCTGTGCTTCGAGCAGGGGAGCCAGCTCGGCCCAGTCGATGTCGCCGTGGTCGTGGCCGTGCCGCTGCTCGTGCTCGTGGTGGTGCGCCATGGTGGTCAGCCTCTCCGCTCGGACGCCGTCAGGGTGCGACGGCACACCGGGTGGGAGCAAACGAAGTTGCCGCTCCCGCAAGCC
Source organism: Streptomyces capillispiralis (assembly GCF_007829875.1). Lineage (NCBI taxonomy): Bacteria > Bacillati > Actinomycetota > Actinomycetes > Kitasatosporales > Streptomycetaceae > Streptomyces > Streptomyces capillispiralis. The sequence continues at coordinate 1,218,288 of NZ_VIWV01000001.1, forward strand.
CGGCCCGGGGGCGAGGGTGTGCGCGTTCCGCCGGGACCGGGGGCCGGCCCCGGCGGAACGCCGGTCAGCCCGTCACGACAGCGGCGGGTAGGCGTTCTTCATCAGCTCCTGGAACTGGGCGGAGAACCAGTGCCCGGAGATCGGGGCATTGCCCAGCGCACCCGACATGTTGTTGTCGTTGCGCGGGTTGCCGGTGTACGTAGGGTCGCACATCCGGTCGAAGCCCTTGCCCTCGTCGTTGTCGATGGGCTCGCTCGCACCGTCGGACTCACCCGGGGGCTTCATCCAGACGTACGCGTCGATTCCGGACTCCGGGGCGGCCTGCGGCCGCTCACCGAGGCCGGCTCCGGACTGGTTGCACCAGTTGCCGGTGTTGAAGCGGCGGTCGTAGCGGCCGCCGTCGACGTAGGTGTCCACGCTGGTCGTGGCGCCGGGTCCGGTGGGCCGGTTCGCCCCGCCCCAGCCGTTGCGGGAGGTGTCGATCAGCATGCCGATCTTCGAGTCGAAGCCGAGCGAGACCAGCTTCTCGCGCAGGGCCTTCGCGTACGACAGCTCGTCGACGTAGCGGTTCCAGCTGACCCACTTCGACTCGCGCACCGACTTGCCCGCCACGGTGTCGCCGATGGAGAAGTGGTCCTCCTTCAGCGCGCTGTAGTTGGCCGTGTTGGCGATGAAGCCGTGCACGTCGGCGACGGTCGCGCCCTCGGCGGTCGCGGCCTGCTTGAACATCTCGGCGGAGGCGCCGAAGTTGTCGTCCCAGCCGAGCCAGCCGTGGTGTCCGGCGTCCACGTAGTTGTAGACGTTGGGCGCGTCGCCCAGCTTGTTCAGGGCGTAGCCGACGCCCTTCACGTAGTTGCCGTTGGCCTTCATGGTGTCGCAGTTGGGGGTGGCCGTGGCGCGCGGGGAGACGTTGGTGACCAGGTTGGGCAGGGAGTCGATCTCGACCGTGGTGACGATCCGCAGCGAGGCGTACTTCGGGTCGGCGAGGATGGCCGCGATCGGGTCGATGTACTCGGTCTTGTAGCGGTCGATCTCCGTCGGGCCGAGCTCGCCGTTGGAGGCGAGGGCGGCGCAGTCGCGGCCGGGCAGGTTGTAGATGACGAGCTGGACGACGAGTTCGCCCGAGCCCTTCTGCGTCAGCGCCTCGTCGAGGTGGTCGCGCAGGCCCATGCCGCCGTTCACCCCGTTGATGGCGGCGGTACGGTCGAGCCAGACACCGGTGGGCTGGTTGGCGATGCGGCTGCCGCCCGGCTCGGCGGCGGCCTTCGCGGACCACTCGGGGTTCACGTACACCTTGGCGCCGCTGTAGGGGTTGTCCACCCGGGTGCCCGGGGCGGGCGGGTCCGTCGGGTCGGGCGGGTCGGTCGGGCCGCCGGAGTCGACGTTGCAGGTCACGCCGTCGAGGGTGAACGTGGCGGGGACGGCGTTGGTGCCGCTGTAGCTGCCCTGGAAGCCGAAAGTGGCCGAACTCCCGGTCGCCAGGGTGCCGTTGTAGGACTCGTTGGCCGCGGTGACGTTCGCGCCGGACTGGGTGACCTTGGCGTTCCAGCCGCTGGTGACCTTCTGGTTCCCGGCATAGGTCCACTTCAGCGCCCACGACGACTTGGCGGCGCTGTTGTTGGTGACCGTCACGGAGGCGGTGAAGCCGGTGCCCCACTGGTTCTGCACCTTGTAGTCCACGGTGCAGGGAACTGCGGCCGCGCCGGTGTCGCCGGGGACGACGGCGAACGCCGTCCCGGAGGCGCCGGCGACCAGCGCCATGGCGGCGAGGAGCGCGGTTCTGGTGCGACTCATGAGTGCGGGTTTCCTTATCCGTAGGGGGCTGTCCTTCATCGGCGCGCGACGCGGTCGCACGCCTGGTGCCTTACGGGGTGGGAGTGCCGTGGCGACCCGGTTGGGGCGGGTCTCGGTGCGGGCCCGGAAGCGTCCGGGCAGCACGCGACGGCGCGGGATCCCACGGGAGGGCGCAGACCCCGCGTCAGGTGATCCACTGGTACGCGGGGATGGCTAAAAGTACTGAACGCGGGGGGTGGCGCATGAGCGACTCCTTGCAGATCGGACGCGTCGTGACGGACGCGCCGGCTGATGGAACCGCTCCCACTGGTGCTCTTGAAGCTAGCGCCAAGTGACGGCGAAGAACAGAGGAGTTACCGACTTTCCCTCAGGTCGGGGCGTCGAATCTTTTCGACTCAGCACAAGCCTTGACCGCTCCGTACCCCGTCCTCACTATGGGAGCGCTCCCACTGGTTCAAGGCTTGACATCACCGAGTCGCAGGAGGAACCAGCACATGCATCCCCCACCCAGGAGACGCGGCGGCGTCCGGCGGCTGTTGACGGCCGCCGCGGCCGCTCTGGCGCTTCCGCTGACGATGCTCTCGTCGGGCTCGACCCCAGCTCAGGCGGCGGCCGTCCAGTGCAGCGTCGACTACCGCACCAATGACTGGGGCTCCGGCTTCACCGCGGAGCTGACCCTCACCAACCGCGGTGCGGAGGCCGTGGACGGCTGGACCCTGACGTACGACTACGCCGGTAACCAGAGGCTCGTGAACGGCTGGAACGGCGGCTGGTCGCAGTCCGGGAAGACCGTGACCGTGAAGAACGCCGGGCACAACGCCCGGATCGCCGCCGGCGCCGCCGTCACGACCGGCGCCCAGTTCTCCTACAGCGGCAGCAACGCCGCTCCCACGTCCTTCGCGATCAACGGCACCACCTGCACCGGCGCCCACCAGCCGCCGATCACCGTGCTGACCAGCCCCCAGGCCGGCGCCGTCTACACCCAGGGCGAGACGGTCCCGCTCGCGGCCACCGCTGCGGCGGCCGACGACGCCACGATCACCAAGGTGGAGTTCTACGACGACACCGAGCTGCTGGGCACGGACAGCAGCGCGCCCTTCACGCTCTCCGTCGCCGGTTTGACCGTGGGCAGTCATTCACTGGTGGCCAAGGCGTACGACAGCATGAACGCCTCCGCGAGCTCCACGCCGGTCGGCATCACGGTGGCCTCGGGTCCCGCCGTGGTGGCCACGCCGTCCCAACTCGGCGTCCGGCAGGGCGAGTCGGGCACGTTCGAGGTGAAGCTGTCCAAGCAGCCGAGCGCGAACGTGACCGTCACGACGGCCCGCGCGAGCGGCAACTCGGGGCTGTCGGTCTCGGCCGGCGGCTCGCTCACCTTCACCCCGTCGAACTGGAGCACCGCCCAGAAGGTGACGATCGCCGCCGGAGCCTCCGGCACCGGAACGGCCGTCTTCGAGTCCTCGGCGCCGGGCCACGCCAAGGCGGCGGTCACCGTGACGCAGCTGGGGGCGACGAAGGCGTACGACGCCCGCTTCCTGGACCTGTACGGGAAGATCACCAACCCGGCGAACGGCTACTTCTCCCCCGAGGGCATCCCGTACCACTCGGTCGAGACGCTGATCGTCGAGGCGCCGGACCACGGTCACGAGACCACCTCGGAGGCGTACAGCTACCTGCTGTGGCTCCAGGCGATGTACGGCAAGGTCACCGGTGACTGGTCGAAGTTCAACGGGGCCTGGGACATCATGGAGAAGTTCATGATCCCGACCCACGCCGACCAGCCGACCAACTCCTTCTACAACGCCTCCAAGCCCGCGACGTACGCGCCCGAGCACGACACCCCCAACGAGTACCCCTCCGCGCTCGACTCGGGTGTCTCGGTCGGCCCCGACCCGATCGCCGGCGAGCTGAAGTCCGCCTACGGCACGGACGACGTCTACGGCATGCACTGGATCCAGGACGTCGACAACGTCTACGGCTACGGCAACTCGCCCGGCAAGTGCGAGGCGGGCCCGTCGGACACCGGGCCGTCGTACATCAACACCTTCCAGCGCGGCCCGCAGGAGTCGGTGTGGGAGACCGTCCCGCAGCCCACCTGCGACGCCTTCAAGTACGGCGGGAAGAACGGCTACCTGGACCTGTTCACCAAGGACGCGTCCTACGCCAAGCAGTGGAAGTTCACCAACGCCCCGGACGCCGACGCGCGCGCCGTGCAGGCCGCCTACTGGGCGGACAAGTGGGCCAAGGAGCAGGGCAAGGGCTCCGACGTCTCCGCGACCGTCACCAAGGCCGCGAAGATGGGCGACTACCTGCGCTACGCCATGTTCGACAAGTACTTCAAGAAGATCGGCAACTGCACCAGCCCGTCCTGCCCGGCCGGCACCGGCAAGGACGCCTCGCACTACCTGCTGTCCTGGTACTACGCCTGGGGCGGTGCCACCGACACCTCGGCGGGCTGGGCCTGGCGCATCGGCTCCAGCCACGCCCACGGCGGCTACCAGAACCCCCTCGCCGCGTACGCGCTGAGCGAGTACGCGCCGCTGAAGCCGAAGTCGGCGACCGGCGCGGGCGACTGGGCCAAGTCGATGCAGCGGCAGCTGGAGTTCTACCGCTGGCTGCAGTCCGACGAGGGCGGCATCGCCGGCGGCGCGACCAACAGCTGGGCCGGCCGCTACACGACCCCGCCGTCCGGCACGCCGACCTTCTACGGCATGCACTACGACGAGAAGCCGGTCTACCACGACCCGCCGTCCAACCAGTGGTTCGGCTTCCAGGCGTGGTCGATGGAGCGGGTCGCCGAGCTGTACCAGCAGACCGGCAACGCGCTCGCCAAGCAGGTCCTCGACAAGTGGGTCGACTGGGCGCTGTCGGAGACCACCGTCAACCCCGACGGCTCCTTCCGGATCCCGTCGACGCTGCAGTGGTCGGGCAAGCCGGACACCTGGAACGCCTCGTCGCCCGGCGCCAACAGCGGGCTGCACGTCACCGTCGCCGACTACACCAACGACGTCGGTGTGGCCGCGGCCTACGCCAAGACGCTGACGTACTACGCCGACCGCTCCGGTGACACCGAGGCGGCGGCCACGGCGAAGGCGCTGCTCGACGGCATGTGGGAGAACAACCAGGACGCGCTCGGCATCGCCGTCCCGGAGACCCGCGCCGACTACAACCGCTTCGACGACCCGGTGTACGTGCCGGGCGGCTGGAGCGGCACCATGCCGAACGGCGACGCGATCAACTCCTCGTCGACCTTCGAGTCGATCCGGTCCTTCTACCAGGACGACCCGGCCTGGTCGAAGATCGAGAGCTATCTCGCGGGCGGCGCCGCGCCGACGTTCACGTACCACCGGTTCTGGGCCCAGGCCGACATCGCCCTGGCCATGGGCTCGTACGCGGAGCTTCTCGAATAGCCCCCGCCGACGCTCCGCGTACCGGCCCCGGCACCTGACGCCGGGGCCACCCGCGGCCGGGCGGCCTCCCCCGGGCCCGCCGTCCCTCTCCCGTCCGCCTCAGGGCGGGAGCGGGGCGGCGGGACCCCCACACGGGAGGCCGCCCGGCCCTCGCACGCTCCCCACTCCCCCTCCCCCACGAGGAAGGAACACACCGTGCGAAGAACCCGTGTCCTCACGGCCGTGCTCGCGCTGGCGGCCGGTCTGCTGGCGGGCGGCCCGCCCGCCCTGGCCGCCGGCGCCCCGGAACCGGCCGGGACCCTGGCCGCCGACACCTACACCTGGAAGAACGCGCGCATCGACGGCGGCGGCTTCGTGCCCGGCATCGTCTTCAACCGCACCGAGAAGGACCTCGCCTACGCCCGCACCGACATCGGCGGCGCCTACCGCTGGCAGGAGGCGACGAAGACCTGGACCCCGCTCCTCGACTCGGTGGGCTGGGACGACTGGGGGCACACCGGGGTGGTGAGCCTCGCCTCCGACTCCGTCGACCCCGACCGGGTGTACGCGGCGGTCGGCACGTACACCAACGACTGGGACCCGAAGAACGGCGCGGTGCTGCGTTCCACGGACCGCGGCGCGACCTGGCGGAAGGCCGCGCTGCCCTTCAAGCTGGGCGGCAACATGCCGGGGCGGGGCATGGGCGAGCGCCTGGCCGTCGACCCGCACCGCAACAGCGTGCTCTACCTGGGCGCGCCCAGCGGCAAGGGCCTGTGGCGGTCGACCGACTCGGGGGCGAGCTGGTCGCAGGTGGCGAACTTCCCCAACGTCGGGAACTACGCGCAGGACCCGGGCGACACCACCGGCTACGCGTCCGACAACCAGGGCATCGTCTGGGTCACCTTCGACGAGTCGACGGGCACGCCGGGCAGCGCGACCAAGACGGTCTACGTCGGGGTCGCCGACAAGGAGAACGCGGTCTACCGGTCGACGGACGCGGGCGCCACCTGGCAGCGGCTGGCCGGGCAGCCGACGGGACACCTGGCCCACAAGGGCGTCCTGGACGCCGAGAACGGTCACCTGTACCTCGCCTACAGCGACACCGGCGGCCCCTACGACGGCGGCAAGGGCCGCCTGTACCGGTACGCGACGGCGACCGGCACCTGGACCGACATCAGCCCGGTCGCGGAGGCCGACACCTACTACGGCTTCAGCGGGCTGACCGTGGACCGGCAGAACCCGGGCACGGTGATGGCGACGGCCTACAGCTCCTGGTGGCCGGACACCCAGATCTTCCGCTCCACGGACAGCGGCGCGACCTGGTCCAAGGCGTGGGACTACACGTCCTACCCGAACCGGGAGAACCGCTACACCATGGACGTGTCGTCGGTGCCGTGGCTGACCTGGGGCGCCAACCCCTCCCCGCCCGAACAGACCCCCAAGCTGGGGTGGATGACCGAGGCGCTGGAGATCGACCCCTTCGACTCCGACCGCATGATGTACGGCACCGGGGCGACGATCTACGGCAGCGAGAACCTCACGAACTGGGACACGGGCGCGAAGTTCACCGTCACGCCCATGGTGCGGGGCCTGGAGGAGACGGCCGTCAACGACCTCGTCTCCCCGCCGTCGGGCGCGCCGCTGATCAGCGCGCTCGGGGACGTCGGCGGCTTCCGGCACACGGACCTGACCAAGGTGCCGCCGATGATGTTCACCCAGCCGAACTTCACCTCCACGACCAGCCTGGACTTCGCGGAGTCGAACCCCGACACCGTGGTCCGCTCCGGCAACCTGGACTCCGGTCCGCACATCGCCTTCTCCACGGACAACGGCGCCAACTGGTTCGCGGGCACGGACCCCTCGGGGGTCAGCGGCGGCGGGACGGTCGCGGCGGCGGCCGACGGCAGCCGCTTCGTCTGGAGCCCGCAGGGCGCCGGCGTGCACCACACGACCGGCTTCGGCACGTCCTGGGCGGCGTCGAGCGGCATCCCGGCGGGGGCGGTCGTCGAGTCCGACCGGGTGGACCCGAAGACGTTCTACGGCTTCAAGTCCGGGAAGTTCTACGTCAGTACGGACGGCGGCGCGACCTTCACCGCCTCCTCGGCGACCGGCCTGCCCGGCGGTGACAGCGTGCGTTTCAAGGCGCTGCCCGGCGCGAAGGGCGACGTCTGGCTGGCGGGCGGGGCGAGCGACGGGGCGTACGGCCTGTGGCACTCCACGGATGCCGGGGCGACGTTCACGAAACTGGCGAACGTCGACGAGGCCGACGCCGTCGGCTTCGGCAAGGCGGCGCCCGGTGCCTCGTACCAGACCCTGTTCACCAGCGCGAAGATCGACGGCGTACGGGGCATCTTCCGCTCCACGGACAGGGGCGCGAGCTGGACCCGGGTCAACGACGACGCCCACCAGTGGGGCTGGACCGGCGCGGCCATCACCGGTGACCCGCGGGTGTACGGCCGTGTCTACGTGGCGACCAACGGCCGCGGTGTCGTCTACGGCGACACCTCCGACACCGGGGGCGGCACGGGCCCCGGCCCGGACCCGGAGCCCACGGGCGCCTGCGCGGTGACGTACAAGGTCACCAACCAGTGGTCCGACGGCTTCCAGGCGGACGTCCGGCTGACCAACACGGGGTCGGCCGCCTGGAACGGCTGGTCGCTGGCCTGGTCCTTCACGGACGGCCAGAGGATCTCCCAACTCTGGAACGCCTCCCACACCCAGTCCGGCGCGACGGTGACGGCCCGCAACACCGACTGGAACGGCACGGTGGCGGCGGGCTCCTCGGTCGCCTTCGGCTTCACGGCGGCCAAGTCGGCGGCCAACACCGCGCCCACGGCCTTCCGCCTGGGTGAGAAGGCCTGCACGGTAAGTTGACGCCAGCGCACTCCGGCCCGCCCGTACCGGGTACGGGCGGGCCGGAGTGGTGAGACCCCTGGGAAGGACACGACCATCATCGGCTTTCTGAGACCCGCCCTCGCCGTCGCGGTCCTGGCGTCGGTCACCGCCTGCGGAACGTCGCCCGAGCCGGACACCCCGGCGGCCCTGGCGACCGGTGCCGACGGCGCGCAGACACGCCCCGCGGCGGACGCGACACCGGTCACCGCCACCGTGCCCGACGTCATCGGCGGCAACGCGGGGCGCGCGGCCGAGCAGCTGGGTTCCGGACTCGACCTGGTCTTCGAGGACACGAGCGGGCGGGGCCGCCCGGTGGTCGACCCCGCCGAGTGGAGGATCTGCGGCTCCCGGCCGGGACCCGACGAGCGGATCACCGCGTACCCGGTGGTCTTCGAAGTGGTGAAGGTCTCGGAGAACTGCCCGTAGGCCGGGTCCGCTCAGGGCGTGAAGACCGCCGGCCTCGGGGGTGTCGGCATGTCGGCGCCGATGAAAAAGCCGGTGTGCGGGGGCTGGTTGTAGGCCGTGTTCTGCCAGGCCAGGGACGTGCGGTACAGGGTGTCGTGCAGGAGCGTGGTGATCCTGCGGTCGGTGTCGTGGGGGGTGGAGTAGATGCGCAGGGCCGTGTTGTCGCTGGTGCGCCAGACGACCTCCTCGCGCCAGTCGCCCAGGATGTCACCGGACAGCACCGGGGTGGCCTTGGTGCCGTTGTTGGAGGCCACGCCGGAGCCGGTCAGCAGACGGGTGTCGGCGGAGGTGCCGTACTTGTCGATGCGGGTGCCGTCGAGGAGTTCGCGGACCGGGTCGCCGTCCCACCAGGACACGAAGTTGGCGGAGGACGGCTTGCGGCCCTTGGTGCCGCCGCCCTCGTCACGGACGGAACCGTCGGAGGAGGACCACATCTCGGGGCCGGAGTTGCCCGACCAGATGTCCGCCGCGACCCCGCGCCCGTTGTCGCAGCAGGCGGCGAGCTTCCAGCGGACCGCGCCGTTCGCGGGGTTGAGGTACAGCGCGGCGGGCTGGCCGGTGGACTCGGAGACCTTGTAGTACTCCAGGCCCGCGGTCGACGCGTCGAGGTCGCCGAGGTGCTGGGCGTCGCCGTGGCCGGTCTTCGCCGTCCACAGGCCGTTGCCGTTGTCGTCGACGGCCATCGAGCCGTAGACGATCTCGTCCCGCCCGTCGTTGTCGACGTCCCCGACGGAGAGGCTGTGGGAGCCCTGGCCGTCGTAGCCCTTGCCGCTGTTGGTGGAGGAGTTGGTGTCGAAGGTCCAGCGGCGGGTGAAGGCGCCGTTCCGCCAGTCCCAGGCCGCGATGACCGTGCGGGTGTAGTAGCCGCGCGCCATGATCAGGGAGGGGCGGGCGCCGTCCAGGTAGGCGGTGCCGGCTAGGAAGCGGTCCACGCGGTTGCCGTAGGAGTCGCCCCAGGAGGAGACGGTGCCGCGGGCCGGGACGTAGTCGACGGTGCCCATGGCCCTGCCGGTGCGGCCGTGGAACATGGTCAGGTACTCGGGACCGGAGAGGACGTACCCGCCGGAGTTGCGGTGGTCGGCGGAGGAACTGCCGATGACCGCGCCGGTGCCGTCCCTGGTGCCGTCGGCGGTCTTCATGGCGACCTCGGCCTCGCCGTCGCCGTCGTAGTCGTACACCTGGAACTGCGTGTAGTGGGCGCCGGAGCGGATGTTGCGGCCCAGGTCGACGCGCCACAGCCGGGTGCCGTCGAGCTTGACGCCGTCGACGATCGTGTTGCCGGTGTACCCGGACTGGGAGTTGTCCTTGGCGTTGGTGGGCTGCCACTTCAGGACGATGTCGAGGGCGCCGTCGCCGTCGAGGTCGCCGACGGAGGCGTCGTTGGCCTCGTAGGTGTAGGAGACGCCGTCGGGGGTGGTGCCGCCGGACGGCGGGGACAGGGGGACGTCCTTGTAGCCGGTGCGGAACTGGATCGCGTGCACGGAGTCGCCCTGTTCCACGCCGTTCACCACCGCGCGGACGGTGTAGTCGGCGTGGCTGGGCGCACCGGAGTGGAAGAACGTGGTGGAGCCGGTGACCGGGCCGGAGTTGACCTTGGTGCCGGCCCGGTACACGTTGAAGGCGACGTTGTCGGGGTCGGTGCCCAGCCAGCGCCAGCTGACCAGGTTGCCGGTGCCGGTGTGGACGCTGACCACGCCCCGGTCGAGGGCCTCGACCTGGCGGGCGGTGGCGGCCTCGGCGGACGACGGCGACAGCGCGGTCAGGCCGGCGCCGGCCAGCGCCGCCACGGCGAGCGCCGCGGGCAGCAGGACACGGCGTCTGCCGTGCCGGTGCGGGTGCTTCACGGGGGCCTCCTGGGAGGACGGAAGTGTTCCGCCTCTCAGTCGCCGCCATCGCCCGCCGGGTTGCCGTGCTCCGGCTTCCGGTACGCGCGGAGGCTGAACACCGGGTCGGGGCGGGGCCGGTCCTGGTCGGGGAGTGCGGCCAGCAGGGCGGCGAAGCGCTCCGCGAGCGGGCCGCCGGGCGGCAGGGTGACGAACCAGCCGCGCCGCAGGTCCTCGATGGTGCGACGGGGGCTGCGGCCCTGTCCCTCGAAGCGGGCCCGCCCGGCGGGGACCAGGCCGTGTGCGGCGGCCGCGGCGTCGACCGTCCCGGGGGCGTCCGGCACCGGGCTGGGCGGGCGGGCCGCGAGGATCGCGTCGATGTCGCTGCCGACGTTGTGGGAGGCGCCCTTGTGGACGGTGGTGACGTAGACCCCGCCGGGCCGCAGCACGCGGGCGCACTCGCCGATCACCGCCCGTACCTCCTCGGGGCCGGGCAGGAGGTGCAGCAGCCACACGCTGACCACCGCGTCGAACCGGGCCCCGGCGAAGGGCAGCCGACGGCTGTCGGCGCGGACCACGGCGCCCGGCAGACGGGCGGCGGCCATCCGGGTCATCGACGCGGCGAGGTCGACGCCCGTCACGCGCAGACCGGCGCGGGCGGCGGCGAACCGCCGGGTCACGATGCCGGTGCCGCAGGCCACGTCCAGCAGGTCCCGCGCCCGTTCCGGCACCAGGTCCAGCACGGCGTCCGCCGCCGCCCGGGCCCGCGGTTCACCGCCGCGTGAGGTGTCGTAGCGCTCCGCTTCTTCCTCGTAGTCCAGCACGGACCTCAGTGTGCACCGTGGCCGGGTGCCAGGGCCTCCACCTTTCGCGCCAGCTCGAAGTCCTTCTCGGTGACCGCGCCGCCCGCGCTGTGGGTGTTCACGGACAGCGAGACGGTGTGGTATCCGAGGGTGAGGTCGGAGTGGTGGTCGAGCTCCTCCTGCACCTGGGCGATGTGGACGACCATCGCCGCCGCCGCGACGTGCGAGCCGAGCCGGTAGGAGCGGGTGAGGCGGTCCCCGTCGAGCGACCAGCCCGGCAGCTCGGCCAGCCGGTCCTCGATCTCCTTGGGCGACAGCGGTTCGACGGGCATGGGCTGCGCTCCTTCGCCGGTTCGGTCTCTGCTCGGGATCCGCTCCCAGGCTGCCACAGACGCGGGCCGCGGTCCCGTCGGCCGGCGCCCCGCTCCCCGGTCCGGCCGCCCCTCGACTACGGTCCTGGCATGACCACTGCACCGTCCGGTACCGCGTCCACCGCCGACGGCGTCGGCCCGCTGCTGCGGGCCTGGCGGGAGCAGCGGCGGGTCAGCCAGCTGGAGCTGGCCCTGCGCGCCGACTCCTCCGCCCGGCACATCAGCTTCGTCGAGACCGGCCGCTCCCGGCCCAGCGAGGAGATGGTGCTGCGGCTGGCCGAGCACCTGGACGTCCCCGTGCGGGAGCGCAACGCGCTGCTGCTGGCGGCCGGTTACGCTCCCCGGTTCCCGCACACCCCGCTGGACGATCCCGCGCTGGAGCCGCTGCGGGAGGGCATCGAGCGGCTGATCGGCGGCTTCGAGCCGTATCCGGCGCTGGTGGTGGACGCCATGTACGACGTCGTGGCGGCCAACCGGGGAGTGATGGCGCTCTTCGAGGGGGTGCCGGAGTCCCTGCTGGAGCCGCCGCTGAACGCGGTGCGGCTCACCCTGCACCCGCGGGGTCTGGCACCGCGGATCGTGAACCTGCGGGAGTGGCGCGGTCATCTGCTGGAGCAGATGGAACGGCACATCGCGCTGCGCCGCTCCGAGCCGCTGCGGGCGCTGTACGAGGAGGTCGCGGCGTATCCGGTGCCGGACACCGGGGAGTCCGTGGCGGAACCGGGCGCGCCGGTGGCGTACTTCGCGCTGCCCATGGTGATCGAGCACGAGGGGCGCAGGCTGTCCTTCGTCTCGTCGATCTCCACCTTCAACACGCCGCTGGACGTGACCGTCGCCGAGCTGGCCGTGGAGACGCTGCTCCCGGCGGACCCGGCGACGGCCAAGTACCTTCAGTCCTGGCTGAGCTGACGCTGTCTCAGGGCCAGGTGCTGGAGCAGGGCGAAGCCGGCGACGGAGAGCGCCTGGAGGACCGTCCACACCGCGCCCGCCGTGGTCGGTGTCAGCCACAGCGCGAGGGCGGCCAGACTCACCGTCGTCCAGGCGAGGTTGGCCTCGACGACGATCCGCACGCCGGTGGCCGGCGGGTGCGGGCGGGCGGCCAGCAGGCCGACGCCGGCCGCGTAGACCGCGAGGAACGCGCCGACCCCGAGCAGCAGCCCGGAGCCGGTGCCGAGGAACCGGCCGAGCGGACCGGACAGGGCGAGGTAGGCGAGTGCGTTGGCGCCGGTCACCACGGCGTCGAGGGCCAGGAAGCGGCGCAGCATCCGCTGCGGCTGCACGGTCCGGGCGAGTGCGGCGAGCTGGATCGCGGACATGGTGGATCACCTTCCGTCGGGACGGTCCGTGGCGGTTGCTGGGCCGGGTCCCGGGCCGGAGTGCGCCGGCCCGGGACCCGGTGCGTCCACGATCCCGCGGGGACGGGACCCGGTCGATTACCCCCGGGGTCATGGGGGGGGGAGGGAGCGGCGGGACGGGGGCGGTTTCCTGCGGCTCGTGAGAGTGTCGGTGGAACATGACAGACTGAGCGCATGCCCGGGCGCGTTGGGGAGGCGTGGCGTGAGTGAGCGGCGGGCCGCACCCACCGTGGGCCAGGTGGTTCTGGGAAGGCGGCTGCAGGAGCTTCGGGAGGCCGCGGGCCTCGCGCGGGAGGAGGCTGCCCGGATCCTGCGGGTGGCACCCGCGACCGTGCGGCGGATGGAGACCGCCGAGGTCGCGCTGAAGATCCCGTACGTGCAGCTGCTGCTGTCCGCGTACGGGGTGCCCGAGAGCGAGGCCGAGGCGTTCGTGGGTCTCGCGGAGGAGGCGAACCGGCCGGGCTGGTGGCAGCGGTACCACGACGTGCTGCCGGACTGGTTCAGCCTGTACGTGAGCCTGGAGGGCGCCGCCCGGATCATCCGCTCCTACGAGCCGCACTTCGTGCCGGGGCTGCTGCAGACCGAGGAGTACGCGCGGGCCGTCCTGGAGGCCGGGACGGTCGGGAACATCGGGTCCGAGGCGGTCGAGCGGCACGTGGCGCTGCGCATGGAGCGCCAGCGCCTGCTGGAGCGCCCCGATCCGCCGCACCTGTGGGTGCTGATGGAGGAGACCGTGCTGCGGCGTCCGGTGAGCCTCGACGGGCGGGTGATGCGCGACCAGCTGGACAAGCTGCTGGAGTGGTCCTCGCGGGACCGGATCACGCTGCAGATCGCCGAGTTCGCGGACGGTCCGCACCCGGGGACGTACGCGCCGTTCTCGCTGTTCCGGTTCGCCGAGCCGGAGCTGCCCGACATGGTGTTCACCGAGTACCTGACGGGTGCCCTGTACCTGGACTCCCGCAAGGAGGTCTCGGCGCACCTGGAGGTCCTGGACCACATGACGGCGCGGGCGGCCTCGGCGCAGCGCACGGAGAAGCTGCTGCGGGAGTTCCGCGAGCACTACTGACCGGCGGACGGCGCCGCCGTCCGGTCAGGCCGCGCCGTCCTTGCGGTCCCCGGTACCGGTGTCCTTGTCGTCGTCGATGATCTCCGCGTCGACGACGCCCTCGTCGTCCTGCGGCGCGCCGTGCTGTTCGGCGCCCTCGGAGGGCGTCTGCCCGGCCTGCGCGTACATCGCCTGGCCCATCTTCTGGCTGACCGAGGCGAGTTTCTCCACGCCGGCGCGCAGCTCGGCGGTGTCGGTGGCCTCCCGCTCCAGGAGCCGCTTCACCTCGGTGACGGCCGCCTCGACCTCGGCCTTGGTGTCGCCGGGGATGCGGTCGCCGTTGTCCCGCAGGAACCTCTCGGTCTGGTAGACGAGTTGTTCGGCCTGGTTGCGGGTCTCGGCGGCCTCCCGGCGCCTGCGGTCCTCCTCGGCGTACTGCTCGGCCTCGCGCATCATGCGGTCGATGTCGTCCTTGGGGAGCGCCGAGCCGCCCGTGACGGTCATCTTCTGCTCGCGGCCGGTGGCGAGGTCCTTCGCGGAGACGTGCATGATCCCGTTGGCGTCGATGTCGAAGGCCACCTCGATCTGCGGGACGCCGCGCGGGGCCGGGGGCAGGCCGGTGAGGTCGAAGACACCGAGCTTCTTGTTGTAGGCGGCGATCTCGCGCTCGCCCTGGTAGACCTGGATGCCGACCGAGGGCTGGTTGTCGGTGGCGGTGGTGAAGATCTCCGAACGGCGGGTGGGGATCGTGGTGTTGCGCTCGATCAACCGGGTCATGATGCCGCCCTTGGTCTCGATGCCCAGGGACAGCGGGGTGACGTCGAGGAGCAGCACGTCCTTGACGTCGCCGCGCAGGACGCCCGCCTGGAGGGCCGCGCCGACGGCGACCACCTCGTCGGGGTTGACGCCCTTGTGCGGGTCCTTGCCGGTGAGCCCGCGGACCAGGTCGGTGACGGCGGGCATCCGGGTGGAGCCGCCGACGAGGATGACGTGGTCGATCGCGGAGAGCTGCACGCCGGCGTCCTTGACGGCCTGGTGGAAGGGCTTCTTGCAGCGCTCCAGCAGGTCCTCGGTGAGCTCCTGGAACTGGGCGCGGGTCAGCTTCTCGTCGAGGTGCAGGGGTCCTTCGGCGGAGGCGGTGATGTAGGGCAGGTTGATGGTGGTCTCCGACGAGGAGGACAGCTCGATCTTCGCCTTCTCGGCGGCCTCCCGCAGCCGCTGCACCGCCATCCTGTCCTGCGCCAGGTCGATGCCGTACTGCCCCTTGAAGCGCTTGGCGAGGTACTCGACGACGCGCTGGTCCCAGTCGTCGCCGCCGAGGTGGGTGTCGCCGTTGGTGGCCTTCACCTCGATGACGCCCTCGCCGATGTCGAGCAGCGACACGTCGAAGGTGCCGCCGCCCAGGTCGAAGACGAGGACGGTCTGGTCGTTCTCCTTGTCCAGGCCGTACGCCAGGGCCGCCGCCGTCGGTTCGTTGATGATCCTCAGCACCTTCAGGCCGGCGATCTCCCCGGCCTCCTTGGTGGCCTGCCGCTGGGTGTCGTCGAAGTACGCCGGCACGGTGATCACCGCGTCGGTGACGTCCTCGCCCAGGTAGGACTCGGCGTCCCGCCGCAGTTTCTGCAGCACCCGGGCGGACAGTTCCTGCGCCCGGTAGCGGGTTCCGTCGACGGAGCCCTGGTCCGGGAAGCGCCAGTGGGCGTCGCCCATGTGCCGCTTGACCGAGCGGGCGGTGCGGTCGACGTTCGTCACGGCCTGCCGTTTGGCGACCTCGCCGACCAGCACCTCGCCGTTCTTGGCGAACGCGACGACGGAGGGGGTGGTCCGCGCGCCCTCCGCGTTGGCGATGACGGTGGGCTCGCCGCCCTCCAGCACGGCCACCACCGAGTTCGTGGTTCCCAGGTCGATTCCGACGGCACGTCCCATCGCTGTCCCCTTCCGCCAGGGCACCTCTCCGGAGTTCCAGCACAAAACTTGAGCGCCCTGTTGTCAATAGGTTGAGTGGGCGATTGTCAACGAGGAGGCCGCGTGTCCGGGTGGTCGCGCAGCTCCACGGCGCGGCGGGGACGGTCGGTGATCAGCACGTCCACGCGCGGGTCGCCGAGGAAGCCGCGCAGCGCCGCGTCCTCGTTGACCGTCCACACCATGGTGAACAGTCTGTTACGGGCCGCCTCGCGCAGCACGGTGGCGCGGGCCAGACGCTGGTGCACGGCGACCCCGTGGGCGCCGCAGGCGCGCACCCGGCGCATGGGCAGCAGTTCGCCGAGCCGGGTCGCCACCAGGCGGCCGCGGCCGATCTCCCTGCCGTCGCGGCCGAGGGACAGGGCGGTGCGCACACGGGGGTGGGCCGCGGTGATGGCGGCGACGGAACGGTCCTCCAGGGTGGTGGCGACGAAGCCGTCCTCGCCGAGCAGGGCGATCGCGCGGTCGATCAGCTCCCGCTCGTGGCCGGTCTCCTTCAGGTCCAGGTGCGCGACGAGCTTCCCGGCGACCAGCTCCAGCACGTCCTCGACGACGGGCACGGGGTGTCCGGCGCGCTCGTTCAGCTCGGCGTGGGTGAGCGTGGACAGCAAGGGGCCGGTGTGCCCCGCCCGGGCGTCGTGGTGGACGACGAAGACGCCGTCCGCGGTGCGCCGGACGTCCAACTCGGCGTACTCCGCGCCGGAGCGCAGCGCGTCCTCGTAGGCCTCCCAGGTGGCGGGGGCGGCGCGTTCGGAGCCGCCCCGGTGGGCGGAGACGGCGGGGCGTGACGTCATGGGGGTCTGCTCCCGGAGGGGGACGTGCCGCAGGCCGCCCCGGGAGGGGGCGGCCTGCGGTGGTGCGACGCCGCGAGCGGGTCAGGCGAGCTTGGCCGTCAGGGTGATGTTCGTCCCCTTGAGGGCCTGGCTGACCGGGCAGTTCACCTTGGCGTCCTCGGCCGCGGCGACGAAGCCGGCCTCGTCCAGGCCGGGAACGGTGCCCTCGACCGTGATGTGGATGCCGGTGATGCCCTCACCGGGCACGAAGGTGACGTCGGCGGAGGTCGTCAGACGGGTCGGCGGGGTGCCGGCCTTGTCGAGTCCGTTGGACAGGGCCATCGAGAAGCAGCTGGAGTGCGCGGCGGCGATCAGCTCCTCCGGGCTGGTCTTCCCGTTCGCCTCCTCGGCACGCGACGCCCAGGTGACCGGCTGCTCACCGATGCTGCCGGAGGAGTCGAAGGAGACGACCCCGCTGCCCTTGAACAGGTTGCCTTCCCAAACGGTGTGTGCGGAGCGCGTGGCTGCCATGACGCATCCTTTCCAAAAAAAATCCGGCCGTGTGTCCGGCGGTGCTCGGTCCGGGAGGCGGTGTCACCCGACTCCCGCCCCCATCCGATCACATCACGGCTCACCCCACCCGGAAGACGGGCCCCCTCGGGGTGAACGGCAGGCGAGCACCCGGTGGGATCGGGTGGGCGTGCCCGCGGCGCTCCCGCGGGACGTCGCACCGGCCGTCGGTGCTCACCGGGACGGGCGGCGATGGTGCCGAGCGCCTTGCCGAGCAGGACCCGGTCCATGGACCCTGCCCGGCAGGGGGTCAGGCCGCGCGTTCCCGGTCGGGGGCCGTCGGCAGCTCCGCCTCGTCGGACTCGGTCAGCCAGCGGCGCAGCACCTGGTGGATCTGCTCGGCCCCGGCCGGCTCCGCCCCGTCGGCGGCCGGCGCGGACAGTGCGAGCGGGGACAGCAGGAAGGGGCGGGACTGGGCGCCGCCGAGGCCGCCGTGGGAGCCGATCTGCTCCTCGAAGGCGAGGACCTCGCCGTCGGCCGGGTCGTGGAAGGAGTTGACCATGATGTCGGCGGTGTGCGGGAAGGTGTGGGTGCGGCGCACCACGTCGGCGGCGCCGGGCCCGAACGCGGCGAGCGGCCCCGGGGTGCCGTCGAGCTCGTCCAGCGGGATCTCGGCGCCGTACGCGCCGAGGACGACCCCGCCGTGGCGTTCGCTGCGGACCAGGAGGAAGCCGATGCCGGGGTGGTTGGCGAGGGTCGGCAGGAGGGCGGGGTGGCGGGCGTCGATCTCCTCCTTGGTCATCCGGTGCGGCACGTCCGGGAAGGAGACCAGGCCGAGGTTGCCGGAGGCCAGCACGACGGGTTCCGAGCCGCGGGTGGGCCGGTAGTGCTCGGAGCCCTCCTCGACGGGGCGGCGCAGCGCGGCCCGGACGGCGGCGCGGGCCTCGGCGCCGCTGTGGGTGCGCCGGGCGCGGCGCGGCACGGGCAGTCCGCAGCCGGCCCGCACCAGGTCGCCCAGGGTCAGGCCGTAGCGGGAGCGGAAGGTCTCGCCGGGGCTCTGCCCGTGGTCGGACAGGACGACGATCCGGTAGGGGCGGGGGGCGTGCTCGGTGACGTTCTCGATGAGGGCGAGGGCGCGGTCCAGGCGCTGGAGGACCTTCTCGGTGTCCCTGCTCGCCGGCCCGGAGTGGTGGGCGACCTCGTCGTAGGCCACCAGGTCGGCGTAGACGGCGGTGCGGCCGGCCAGTACGTCGCCCATCACGGCGGCGACCACCACGTCCCGTTCGACGACGGTGGCGAAGGCGCGGACGAACGGGTAGAGCCCGCCGCGCGACACGCGCGGGCGCTGCTTGCGCAGCCGGGCCCGGGTGGACTGGCCGATCTCGCGGCCCACCTCGGCGATGAAGGACAGGGCGGTGCGCACGGCGTTGGCGGGGTCGGAGAAGTACGCGAAGTAGCCCGCGCGGGAGCGGGCCGCGGGGCCGCGGCGGCGGGTGGCGATGGACAGGACCAGGGCCTGTTCGCCGGCGCCGCCGCTGAAGAGGTTGCCGCGGCTGGCGCCGTCGTGGGCGAGGAGCCCGGCGTGCCCGGAGTACTCGATGGCGCGGGCCTGGAGTTCGGCGGCGCTGGTGGGCCGGTTGCACACCATCACCTCGCGGCGGGCCTTCTCGTACCAGCGGAAGGCGGGCACGTCGTGGTTGCTGCCGTGCAGGATGCCGAGCTGGCTGGCGCCGGTCTGGCTGGACCAGTCGGTGCGCCAGGGGGTGAGGCGGTGGGTGGGGCGGTCGCCGCCGCTGCCGGTGCCGAGCCAGCGGGCGATCGTGGGCATCAGCCCCTTGCCGACGGCGTCCACCAGCATGTCGTGGCCGACGCCGTCAAGTTGCAGGAAGACGGTGCCGGGGGTCGGCGGGCAGGGCGGGGTGGTGCGGCGTCTGCGGTCGGCGAGGCGGTAGAGGCGGCGGCGGTAGGCGTCGTCGTCGCGGACCGCGAGGGCGGCGCCGGTGGCGGAGGCGACGGCGGACATGACCGCGGCGACGACGACCGCCGTCTCCGGTGCGGCGGCGCCCCGTTCGACCGGGTTGACGCGCAGGGCCAGCCACAGCAGCGCGCCGTTGAGGAAGAACACCAGCAGCCCGAGGACGAGCGCCGGTACGAGCAGCAGCAGCCGCACCAACAGTGGCCAGACCAGCGCGGACAGCAGGCCGAAGGCGCCGGCGCCGAGGGCCCCGGTGACCGCGATGTCGGTGGCGCTGTCGCCGTCCGCCGAACGCAGCCGGAAGTCCGGGAGGATCCCGGCGAGCAGCAGCATCGTGAGCGTGGAGACCACCCATACGGCGACACTCCGCCCGACCTGACTGGCGACCCGTCGCCAACGCTCGCCACGCACGCCCCGCACACCTCGCGTCCCGGCCCGTCCGTCACCGTGACGGACGGCCCCTAGCCCGTACCCACCCTGCCACAACGACCGGTAGAGGTGTTTTGTCCCCGCTCGCGCGGGTCACCGGGGTTCAGCGGCCGTCGTAGCCGGCGGTCGGCATGGACAGCCTGCGGTGCACGCACGCCTTCATCTCCGCGTCGTACGACGGTTCGGCGCGGCCCACCACCTCCACGCGCGCCCCGCGCCGCGCGCACTGGGCGGTGAACTCCTCGACGGAGGACAGGGCGCGCTCCAGCACCCGCAGGCTGGGCGCCACGAACAGGTCGGCGCCGGGCCGCACGCCCTCCCACAGCATGCCGTGGTCGGGGCGCAGCCCCCGGACGAGGAGTTCCCTGGCCACCACGTAGCCGTGTTCGGCGGCCCAGCGGGCGCACATGGCGTACTGGCTGCGGGCGTCCACCAGGAAGGGGTCGGTGTCCAGTTCCACCAGCGGCGTCAGACTCGCGATCGCCGTCACCCGCACCGGCCCCATGGCGTCCCCCTCACCTCCGGTTTCGTCGCCGACCCTACTCCTGCACGTAGGCTTCGGGGAGTCGCGCGAAGGAGGCGGGGAAGTGCCGGTGGAGATCACCTGGTGGGGTCACGCCACTTGCACGGTCGAGGACTCGCACGTCCGTGTGCTCACCGACCCCCTGTTCGCCCGCCGGCTCGCGCATCTGCGGCGCCGGCGGGGCGCGGTGCCGCCGGCCGAGTCCCGGCGCGCGGACGTGGCCCTGGTGTCCCATCTGCACGCGGACCACCTGCACGTGCCGTCGCTGGCCCGGCTCGCCCCGGGCACCCGCCTGCTCGTGCCCCGGGGCGCACCCTGGGCGGTGCCGGGGCTGCGCCGGCTCACGCACCTCGGTGTGACCGAGGTGGCGCCCGGCGATGTGACGACGGTCGGGGGCCTGGTCGTACGGGCGGTGCCCGCGCGGCACGACGGGCGGCGGCTGCCGCTCGGACCGCACCGCTCCCCCGCCCTCGGCTACGTCGTGGAGGGTGAGGCGCGGACGTACTTCGCCGGGGACACCGGCCTGTTCGACACGATGGCCAAGGAGGTCGGGCCGGTCGACGTGGCGCTGCTCCCGGTGGGCGGCTGGGGCCCTTACCTCGGCGAGGGACATCTGGACGCGGGGCGGGCGGCGGAGGCGCTGGCCCGGCTGGGGGCGTCCAGCGCGGTGCCGGTGCACTACGGCACGTACTGGCCGATCGGGATGGACGCCGTGCGCCCGCACGAATTCCACGCGCCGGGCCACGAGTTCGAGCGGCTGGCGGCCCGGCACGCGCCCGGCGTGAGGGTGCACCGGCTCGGGCACGGGGAGCGCGTGCGCCTGGAGGTCACGCGGTGATCCCGCCCGCCGCTCTGGGCCGGGCGGCCGACGCCTGGCTTTCGTCGGCGGCCGGGCCGGCGCTCGTGCCGGCCGTGGCGCCGGAGTCCACCCAGCAGGCGATCGGCTATCCCTCGCTGTTCCTGCTGGTGCTGATCGGGGCGCTGGTGCCGGTCGTGCCGACGGGCGCGCTGGTGAGTTCGGCGGCGGTGGTGGCCTTCCACCGGACGGCGCCGTTCTCGATGGCACTGGTGTTCGTGACGGCGTCGCTGGCCGCGTTCCTCGGAGACGTGGCGCTGTACTGGCTGGGGCGGCGCGGCATGAAGTCGCGCAACGGCTCGCGCTGGCTGGAGGCGATCCGGGCGCGGGCGCCGGAGGACCGGCTGGCGCAGGCGCAGCGCAAGCTCGCCGACCACGGGGTGGCGGTGCTGGTGCTGTCCCGGCTGATGCCGGCCGGGCGGCTGCCGGTGATGCTGGCCTGTCTGCTCGCGAAGTGGCCGCTGCGCCGCTTCGTGCGCGGCAATCTGCCGGCCTGTCTGGCGTGGGCGGTGACCTACCAGTTGATCGGGGTGCTCGGCGGTTCGCTGTTCAAGGAGCCGTGGGAGGGCGTGCTCGCGGCGGTCGTGCTGACCGTGCTGATCAGCGTGGCCCCGAGCGTGTGGCGGCGGATGCGGGGGACGACGGCGGGGTGACACGGCGCCCCCCTTCCCCGCCGGTCACTCCGAGGACGCGGGAGGTTCCGCCGGTCGCTCCAGGACGCGGGAGGCCCCCACCGGCAGGTCCCACAGGTCCTCGCGGGGCATCCCCGCCTTGTCCCAGGCGGCGCGCACGCGCGTGAGCGGTTCCAGGACGGGTTCGGCGGAGAGGACGAACGTGCCCCAGTGCATGGGCGCCATGCGGCGCGCGCCGAGGTCCTCGGCGGCGCGCACCGCCTCCTCCGGGTCGCAGTGGACGTCGGCCAGCCACCAGCGGGGGTCGTAGGCGCCGATGGGCAGCAGGGCGAGGTCGATGCCCGGGTAGCGGCGGCCGATGCGGGAGAACCAGTGGCCGTAGCCGGTGTCGCCGGCGAAGTACACCCGCTGCCCCTCGGGGTCGGTGAGCACCCAGCCGCCCCACAGGGAGCGGCAGGTGTCGGTGAGGCTGCGCTTGGACCAGTGGTGGGCCGGCACGAAGTCGAAACGGACCGCCGCCCGTCGCCCGGTGCCGCCCCCGGCCGGGGCGCCGTCCCGCGGACGCAGTTCGGCGGCCTCCCACCAGTCGAGTTCGGTGACCCGGGTGAACCGGCGGCGCTGGAACCAGCGGGCGAGGCCGGCCGGCACGAACACCGGGGTGTCGCGCGGGAGCCGGCGCAGGGTGGGGGCGTCGAGGTGGTCGTAGTGGTTGTGGCTGATGACGACCGCGTCGACGCGCGGCAGCGCCTCCCAGGCGACGCCGACCGAGGTCAGGCGGGCCGGGGTGCCGAGGATGCGGCGGGACCAGACCGGGTCGGTGAGCACGGTGAGCCCGCCGATCCGCACGACCCAACTGGCGTGCCCCGCCCAGGTGACGGCGACCGTGCGGGCGTCCACACGGGGCAGCGGGGCGGGGGCGTAGGGCAGCCGGGACACATCGGCGAGACCGTCCGGACCGGGCCGTACGGCGCCCTCGCGGGCGAAACGGGCCATGGCCTTCAGCCCGGGCAGCGGGGCGGTCAGCCGGTCGTGGAAGGTACGTGGCCACACCCGGCGTTCGGCGAGCGGGCGGGGCTCTGCCAGTGGGGGGTACGGGGGTGCGGGGCGGGGAGGAACGGCCGGGGCGGCGACGAGCGGCGCGCCGCGCGTCTCGGCGAAGCGGAGGGCCGGAGCGTGAACACCGCCCGGGGCGACCGGGCCCGTGGGGGTGGTGCGCGGGGGCGGGGCGGATGGGGTGGTGCGCACGGGAGGTTCGGGTGCGGCGGGCGTCGTCGCGGGGTCGGGCGCGGTCGCTCTCGTGGGCGGGGCGGGGGCGGTGGTCCACGTGGGGGGCTGGGGCGGCGTCGGGCTCGTGGCGGGCTCGGGTGTGAGGGTGCGCGTGAGGGGCTCGGGCGGCGTCGGACTCCCGGCCGGCTCGCGAGCCGGGGCCGGCGTCACCGGCTCGGGCTGCTTCGGTCCGGCGGCCGGCTGGGGCCGCTTCGGTCCGACGGCCGGATCCGGCGGCTTCGGTCCGGCGGCCGGCTCCGGCGGCTTCGGTCCGACGGCCGGCTCCGGCGGCTTCGGTCCGGCGGCCGGCTCGCTTGCCGTCGGCCTCGTGGCCGGCTCGGGTGCCGTCGGCCTCGTGGCCGGCTCGGGCCGCTGTGTCATCGAGGGGACTCCCATCGTCGGGCGTCGTCGCGGAGATCGTCGAAGACCGATGTCAGACGGAGCAGGGCACGCCGCACCTGCGGCAGTTCCAGGGGCGCGGGTGACCGCAAGCATTCCGCGCGCTCGTCCGCGGTGTCGCCCAGCAGCGGGGCCGTGCACAGCCGCACGCGCGGCGCCTCGAGGTCGTCGCCGAAGCGGTGTCCGCCCGGAGCGGGCATGCCGAGCCGGGCGGTGAGGAAGTCCTCCAGTTCCTGGGCGTCGCCGATGTCCCGCCCGGCGAGCGCGGGCGCCAGGGGCGTGAGGTCCACGTACAGGTGCCGGCCGCAGGACGGCGGCCGGGCCAGCGCGCCCGCGGCGACGACCGCGCGGTGCGCGGCCGCGGCCACGCGCGCGTGCAGGCGCACGGTGCCGGCGACGCGCGCGGTGACCGGTTCCGGTTCGGACAGCGCGTACGCCGCCGCCGCGGCGACGGGGGCGGCGATCCGCGCGTCGAGGGCGGTCAGCACGTCGAGCACGCGCGCGTGGAGCGCGTACGCGTCCCCGCCCGCCGGGAAGCGGGCCACCGCCGCCGGCCAGCCCGGCGGGAGCAGGGCGCCGGCCAGATCGGTGACGACGGTGACCCGGTCCGGCAGCATCTCGGCGGGGCTGAGCAGCACGGTGTCGTGCGGGTCGTGCACGGTGTCGCGCCAGGTCTCGTCGCTGACCAGGTGCAGCCCTTCGCCGACGGCGGCTTCGAGGGTCTCGTGCAGCAGTTCCGGCGGGGCCACCGTGGCGGTGGGGTCGTCGGCGACGGAGAGCACCAGCAGGCGCGGGTCGCCGCCCTCGGCGCGCAGCCGGCGCACGGTCTCCAGCAGGGCGTACGGGTCGGGGACACCGCCGCTCTCGGCCGGAGTCGGCACGTGGAAGGCGGGCCGGCCGAGCAGGCGTGCGTAGGGGGCCCACCAGGCGGCGCAGGGGCGGGGCACCAGGACGTCGCCGCCGATGGCGGCGGTGAGGGCCACCAGCAGGGCGGGGGCACCGGGGGCGACGGCCATCCGGTCGGGGGCGGCGGGCAGCCCGCGCCGCTCGCCGTGGCCGCACGCGGCGTCCAGCAGCGCGGGGCCGCCGCCGACCGGCTCGGCGTCGGGGCGGGAGGCCGCCGCGGCCAGTACGGCGGACAGCTCGGGCAGGACGGGCAGCCCGTCCTCGGGAACGGACGGCCCGAAGCGGACCGGGCCGTGTCCTTCCGGGTCCGTCCGCCGCATCCCTACCTCCGCGCAGTCCGTGGCGCCCCGGCGCCGGGGCCGGGCACCCGCTCGTGCTCCAGGCGAGTCAGTACCCATCGTGCCGCGTGCCATGGGTGCCGGAACCGGGCGCGTTCCACGGCGTCGGCCTCGGTGGCCGGGGAAGGGCGGTGGCCGTCAGCCGTCCGTACGGGTGGTCCGGTCCCGGTACAGCCGGTGCGCGGCGGCGCCGAGGGCGCCCGCGATCAGCAGGCCGCCGGCGGCCAGGGCGGGCACGGAATCGGTGAAGGTACCGCCCTCGCCCGCGTGGACACCGTGGTGCACGGGCGCGTCGGCGCAGTGGGTGCCTTCCGGCCCGGGTTCCTTCGGCGCGGGTTCCTTCAGTCCCGTCTCCTCCGGCGCGGCTTCTTCCGGCTCGGAACCCATCGGCACGTGGTCCTTCGACGCGTAGTCCTTCGGCCCGCTGCCCAGCGCCTCGGTGTCCAGTGCCTGGCTGTCCAGCCCTTCGGTGTCCAGCGCCTCGGTGTCCAGCACCCCGCTGCTGTCCGTCGCACCGGGGTCGTCCCGGGGGGCGGTCCGCTTCGGTGCCGTGGCGCTCGGTTCCGCGGCGTGTGCGCTTCCCTGGGGAGCGGGGATCTCGCCCTCGGCGCCGTCGGGGACGGCGGTGTCGTCCGGAACGAGTTCTTCCAGGGCCGTGCCCGGCGGTTCGAGAGCCCCGGGCGCCGCGGCGTCCGACTCCGGGGCCCCCGGTGCGGTGCTCCTCGTCCCGTGCCCCTCCCACCCCTGCCCCTTTGGCGCCGGGCAGGGCGAGGGGGAGGCGCTCCCCCACGCGGGCCGGACTCCCGGGACGGTTCCCGCGGTCGCGGCCGGTGCGAGTGCGGCGCCGAGGACGGTACCGGCGACGGCGGCGAGGGACAGGGCACGGGCGGTGCGGCGCATGGGACGGGCTCCTTCGAGCGGCGGCGGGGGCACGGCGGTCGGTCGTGCCCCACCGCCATCACAGCCCGCGCTCCGCCCCGCCGCGCGCGGTCGCACACCATTGGCGGGACCGGACACGCCCGTACGGGTGAAGGGCGGCTACGCCTCCTCGTCCCGCATGACCTGCTCCCGCACCCGGCCGCAGCAGCGGCTGATCAGCCGGGAGACGTGCATCTGCGAGATGCCCAGTTCCTCGGCGATGCCGCTCTGGGTCATGTCGCCGAAGAACCGCATGTAGAGGATGGCCCTCTCGCGCTCCGGCAGGGCGGCCAGCCGTTCCCTGACGGCTTCGCGGTCGACCACGGTGTCCAGCGCCGGATCGGGTGCGCCGAGGGCGTCGCCGAGCGAATGGCCGTCGTCGCTGCCGGGCAGCTCGGCGTCCAGGGACAGCGCGGAGAAGCTCTCCAGCGCCTCCTGCCCCGCGCGCACCTCCTCCTCGCTCAGGTGGGCGTGCTCGGCGATCTCGGTGACGGTCGGCCGGCGGCCGGAGACAGTCTGGGACAGGTCCTGCGCGGCACACCGCACACGGTTGCGCAGTTCCTGGACCCGGCGCGGTACGTGCAGGGTCCACATGTGGTCGCGGAAGTGCCGCTTGATCTCACCGGTGATGGTCGGCACGGCGTAGCTCTCGAACGCGTTGCCGAGTCCGGGGTCGAACCGGTCGACCGCCTTCACCAGGCCGAGGGCGGCGACCTGGCGCAGGTCGTCCAGGTTCTCGCCGCGGCTGCGGAAGCGGCCCGCGAGGCGGTCGGCCATGGGCAGCCAGGCCTCGACGATCTCGTCTCGGAGCGTGGCGCGCTCGGGGCCGGGGGGCAGTGCCGCGAGCCTGCGGAAGGCGGCCGTGGTGTCGGGGGCGTCGTCGTGCGGGTGGCGCTTCGCTGTCGCTCGGGTCGGCATGGTGCGTCGCAACTCCCTCGGGCGGGGACGGACGGTCACCGTGGTGGCGCACGGTCGGGATCAGGTGCGCCCGGGGCGGCGTCAGGCCGCTCCCACGGACGTGCCTCCTGTCCGAAGCACTGCACGGGCGCCTGCCCCCGGATCACTGCCCCAAACTGCGCAGCCGGGATTCCGGCAGGTCGGTCCCGGGCGGCCGGGGCGGTAACACCAGGTCCTCGTAGCGGCCCAGCAGCAGGATCACGCCGAGCATGAGCGGGGGGATGAGCACGGCGAGCACCGCCATGGCCGGTCCTTTCCAGGAGGCGCGTGGGGGGCGTCCGCACCGGGTCTCCCGCCGTCCGGGGGCCAAACCCCGGGCGGCGGGAGATCCGGCGCCGGTACCCGGTGTCGGCTCCCGCTCCCCGGGTACGCGGTGCCCACCCCCGAGGCATCTGGAGGGAGACATGCAGCGAGGCAGTGACCGGCTCAGCGTCCACCGCGACGACGAGATGAAGCACGAACTGCAGGGTCTGCTGAGGTCCGGGCACCCCACCCGCACCGAGGAGTGGCACGACCCGGAGCCGTACGCCGACGACGACCCCGAGGTCGCGTACGGCCCGGTGACCCCGAGTCGAGGCCCCACGTCACTGGAGTCCGTACGACTGGAGCTGGCCAGGTTCCTGGGCCGCGGGGCGTTCCCCGCGGGTCCGCGGGAGCTGATGCGCACCCTGGACCGGCGGTACGCGCCCGACCAGCTCATCGAGGCACTGGAGCGGCTGCCGCGCCAGGCCCGCTACGGCAGCGTCCAGGAGCTGGCCGAAGCACTGACCCGGTCCCGGGAGACCGGGACCGCGTGACCGGCCGGTTCTCCGAGGGAGGGCGAGGGAGGCCCTGACCATGGCCGAGTTCGTCAAGGACGTGATGACACCGGGCGTGGTCGCCGTGCGTCCGGACGCCTCGATCGTCGAGGCGGCGCAGTTGATGCGCGCCCAGAACATCGGTGACGTCGTGGTGGCCGACGGACAGCGGATCGTCGGTGTGCTCACCGACCGCGACATCACCGTCCGTGCGGTCGCCGAGGGCGCGGACCCGCTCGGGGTGAGCGTCGGGTCGGTGTGCACCCCGGACCCGCTGACGCTCGCCCCGGACGATCCGGTGTCCGCGGCCGTCGCCCTGATGCGGGAGCACGCGATACGCCGTGTCCCCGTGGTCGAGGGCGGCCTGCCCGTCGGAGTGGTGACCCTCGGGGACCTGGCCGAGGCAAGGGACCCCGGTTCGGCGCTGGCCGACATCAGCCGTGCGGAGCCGGACGTGGGCGGCGTGGCCGGACACGAACCGCCGAAAGCAGACGAAGGGATCTAGGACCACCATGCGCATCGCATTTCTGACCGCGCCCGAGGGCGTCGAACAGGTGGAGCTGACCGAGCCGTGGAAGGCGGCCGTGGACGCCGGGCACGAACCCGTGCTCGTGTCGACGCGCCCGGGCACCGTCCAGGCGTTCCACCACCTCGACAAGGGGGACACCTTCCCCGTGCAGGAGGTCGTCGGCGAGACGTCGGCGGACTCCTTCGGCGGGCTGGTGCTGCCGGGCGGGGTGGCCAATCCGGACTTCCTGCGCATGGACGCGAAGGCCGTCGCGTTCGTGCGGGACTTCTTCGACCGGGGCCGTCCGGTCGCCGCGATCTGTCACGCCTCCTGGACCCTGATCGAGGCCGATGTCGTCCGGGGCCGGGAGCTGACCAGCTGGCCCAGTCTGCGGACCGACGTCCGCAACGCCGGCGGGACCTGGGTCGACGAGCAGGTGAAGGTCTGCGACCACGGGCCGAACAAGCTGGTCACCAGCCGCAAGCCGGACGACCTGAAGGCGTTCTGCGAGACGTTCCTCGACGTGTTCGCGGCGGAGGGGGCCTCGCAGGGGGTCTGACACCAGGGGCGTCCCGTGCGGGACGCCAGCGCCCGGGAACGGGGCCGGCACGCGTGCGGGCCCCGTTCCCGCGTGTCGCGGAACCCGCTCGTGGTGC
The DNA here is from genome assembly GCF_007829875.1 of Streptomyces capillispiralis. Lineage (NCBI taxonomy): Bacteria > Bacillati > Actinomycetota > Actinomycetes > Kitasatosporales > Streptomycetaceae > Streptomyces > Streptomyces capillispiralis. Next base: position 1,246,633 of record NZ_VIWV01000001.1, read on the forward strand.
GCGCCTCCCGGAGCACCCGCCGGTGACGGCGTACACGGACGAGCCCTCCGCACCCTCGCCCGCCCGTGGCGGGGGTTCAGGTGCCCGGAGTCGTGGGTGTCGTGGTGTCCCCGGCGGTCCGCTCGCGGGCTCCCTCACGGGTGCGGCCCGCGGCGACCGGGCGGCGCGGGTTGCGGCGCAGGTACTCGCCCTCCAGCTGCGCCATCCGCTCGTTGTGGGCCCGCAGCGCGTCGTTGGAGCCGTACAGCAGCGTGTCGTGGCGCGTGCGGTGGATGGTCTCCAGCTCCTTCATCAGCTGCTGGTCGTCCAGGCGGCTCGGCTCGACTCCGGTCATGGTGGTACCCCGCTCGTCGTGTGCGTCTCTGCGGTACGGGTACCCGCCCGGCCGGCACAGGCACTACCTCGAACGGCAACCGGGAGGGAGCCATGGAACTCGCTTTCCTGCATCCACTCTACGAACGTCCCGGCCCCTGGGCCTCCGTCTACGTCGACACCTCCCGGCACACGGAGCACACCCCCCAGGAGCGGCGGCTGACGGCGCAGGCGATGGCCCGCGAGCTGGCCGACCAGGGCGCGGACGAGGCGACCTGCCAGGCGGTGCGACGCGCGCTCGAGGAACTGCGGCACTCCACGGAACCGCACGGCCGTGCCCTGTTCGCCCGGGACGGCAAGGTGGTGCTGGATCCGCCGCTGGCCCGCTCCCCCCAGCGCGACTGGGCGCGGTGGGCGCCGCTGCCCAGGGTCGCCCCGCTGCTGGAGCTGGCCGGTGAGGACCCCGTGTGCATCGTCGCCTACGTCGACCGCAGGGGCGCCGACTTCGAGCTGCGCAGCGCGCTCGGCCGGGACGACGCCGGCGGTGTCACCGGACGCCAGTGGCCCCTGCACCGGACCGGTTCCGTCGACTGGTCGGAGCGCCATTTCCAGCTGCGGGTGGAGAACACCTGGGAGCACAACGCGGCGGAGATCGCCGACGCGCTCGCGGTCTGCCAGGAGGAGACCGGGGCCGATCTGCTGATCCTCGTGGGCGAGGAGCGCGAGCAGCGCTCCGTGCGCCGGCGGCTCCCGCAGCGGCTGCACGACCTGGTGGTCGAGGCCTCGCGCGGCGCCGGCAGCCGGCTGCTCGACGAGGACGTCGAGCGGATCCGCACGGACCACATCCATGAGCGTGCCGCCGCCGAACTGGAACGGTTCCTCGCGGCCCGCGACCCCGACGACGAGGGCCGGGCGGGCGCCGTGGAGGGGGTGCCCGCGCTGATCGAGGCCGCCCGCGAGCACCGGATCGACGAGCTGCTGATCCGGCCGGACGGGCCGGACGCGCACCGCGAGGTGTGGATCGGCGAGGACCCGGACCAGCTGGCCGTACGGCGTACGGACCTGAAGGTGCTCGGTGAGCAGAACTCGTGGTCGGCGCGGGCGGACGACGCGCTGATCCGGTCGGCGGTCGCGACGGACGCGCCGGCGCTGGCGGTGAGCCTCGCGCCGGACACGCCGCAGGACGCACCGGTCGGCGGGCTGGGGGCGCTGCTGCGCTGGAAGTGAGCGCGAGCCACGCGTCCAGGGCCTGTCCGGTACGTACCGGGCGGGCTTTTCAGCGCGCGCGTTCCACCCGGCGTTCGTCCCAGACCGGTTCGGGGGTCTCCCTGACCCTGCCGTCGGCGCCGAAGACCAGGAACCGGTCGAAGGAGCGGGCGAACCAGCGGTCGTGGGTGACGGCGACGACCGTGCCCTCGAAGGACTCCAGTCCCTCCTGAAGCGCCTCGGCGGACTCCAGGTCGAGGTTGTCCGTCGGCTCGTCGAGCAGCAGGGCGGTGACGCCCTGGAGTTCCAGGAGCAGGATCTGGAAGCGGGCCTGCTGGCCGCCGGAGAGGCGGTCGAAGGTCTGCTCGGCCTGGCCGGTCAGCTCGTAGCGGCGCAGCCGGGACATGGCGGCGCCCCGGTCCTGGGAGTGCTCCTTCCACAGGATGTCCAGGAGCGTGCGGCCCTGGAGTTCGGGGTGGGCGTGCGTCTGCGCGAAGTGGCCGGGGACGACGCGCGCGCCGAGGCGCCACCCGCCCGTGTGCGCCACGTCCTCACCGGCGAGCAGGCGCAGGAAGTGCGACTTGCCCGAGCCGTTGGAGCCGAGCACGGCGACCCGCTCGCCGTAGAACACCTCCAGGTCGAAGGGGCGCATCAGACCGGTGAGTTCGAGCTGCTCGCAGGTGAGCGCGCGCACTCCGGTACGGCCGCCCTTCAGCCGCATCGTGATGTTCTGCTCGCGCGGCGGCTCCGGCGGGGGCCCGGCCTCCTCGAACTTGCGCAGTCTGGTCTGGGCGGCGTGGTACCGGGAGGCCATCTCGTGGCTGACCGAGGCGGCCTGGCGGAGGTTCAGCACCAGCTTCTTGAGCTGGGCGTGCTTCTCGTCCCAGCGCCGGCGCAACTCCTCGAAGCGGGCGAAGCGTTCACGACGGGCCTCGTGGTAGGTGGCGAAGCCCCCGCCGTGCACCCAGGCGTCGGCGCCCGCGGGACCCGGCTCCAGGGAGACGATGCGCTGCGCGGCGCGGGCGAGGAGTTCGCGGTCGTGGGAGACGAACAGCACGGTCTTGCGGGTCTCCGTGAGCCGCTCCTCCAGCCAGCGCTTGCCGGGTACGTCGAGGTAGTTGTCCGGCTCGTCGAGGAGCAGGACCTGGTCGGTGCCGCGCAGCAGCGCCTCGAGGACCAGGCGCTTCTGCTCGCCTCCGGACAGGGTGCGGACCTGGCGCCACTGCGCCTTGTCGTACGGGACGCCCAGCGCGGCCGTGGTGCACATGTCCCACAGCGTCTCCGCCTCGTAGCCGCGGGCCTCGGCCCAGTCCGCGAGTGCCTGCGCGTAACGGAGCTGGGCGGCCTCGTCGTCGACGGTCATGAGGGCGTGCTCGGCCCTGTCGACGGCGTGGGCCGCCTCCCGGATGCGGGGCGTGGCGACGGAGACGAGGAGGTCGCGGACGGTCGTCTCGTCGCGGACGGAGCCGACGAACTGGCGCATGACGCCGAGGCCGCCGGTGACGGTGACGGTCCCGCCGTGCGGCTTCAGCTCGCCGGCGAGCAGGCGGAGCAGGGTCGTCTTGCCCGCGCCGTTGGGGCCGACCAGGGCCGTCACGGCGCCTTCGCCCACCCGGAAGGACACATCGCCCAGCAGGGCCCTCCCGTCGGGGAGGTAGTACTCGAGGTGTGCTGCTTCCAGGTGACCCATGGGGGGATTCTGCGGCGTCGCCGACGCGGGGGGCAAACCGGTTTCGGCCGGGCCACGATCGGCCCGAATGGTGAGACGCGTGTCTCATTATTCGAGTGGGCGCGTAGCGTGAGTGCCCTCCTACGAGAGTGGAAGGGGTGGGTTCGGCATGCCGGAGGCACGGGAGAGCGCCGTCTACACGCATGGGCACCACGAGTCGGTGCTGCGGTCGCACACCTGGCGGACCGCCGAGAACTCGGCGGGGTATCTGCTGGGAGCACTCAAGCCCCACCTGCGGATCCTGGACATCGGCTGCGGGCCCGGCACCATCACCGCCGACCTGGCCGGGCTCGTCCCCGACGGGCACGTCACCGGTCTCGACCGGGAGCCGGGGATCCTCGGGCGGGCCCGGGCGGTGGCCGAGGAGCGGGGGCTGACGAACGTCGCCTTCACGGTGGGGGACGTGCACGCCCTGGACTTCCCGGACGACACGTTCTGCGTGGTGCACGCCCACCAGGTGCTCCAGCACGTGGGCGATCCGGTGGCGGCGCTGCGCGAGATGCGCCGGGTGACCAGGCCGGGCGGTGTCGTCGCGGTACGGGACGCGGACTACGCGGCGATGACCTGGTATCCGGCGTCGCCGGGGATGGACCGCTGGCTGAACCTGTACCGGCGGGTGGCTCGGGCCAACGGGGGTGAGCCGGACGCGGGGCGGCGGCTGAGGTCCTGGGCGCTCGCCGCCGGCTTCACCGATGTCACCGCGACCTCGGGCACCTGGACGTTCGCGACCGATCAGGAGCGGGCCTGGTGGAGCGGCCTGTGGGCGGACCGCACCGTCGCGTCGTCGTACGCCGGGCGAGCGGTGGAGGGGGGCCACGCCACCCGCGAGCAGGTGCGGGAGGTGGCCGGGGCCTGGCGGGAGTGGGGAGCGCGGGCCGACGGCTGGTTCTGCGTGCTGCACGGGGAGATTCTCTGCCGCAAGGAAGTCTGAAGCGGGTTTTACGGGCAATCAGAATGGCAGGAGGTTGACACTATGGTTCCCATTCTGCTTGTTCTGCTGCTGGCGCTGATCCTTTTCGGTGCCGGATTCGCGGTAAAGGTCCTCTGGTGGATCGCCCTGGCGGTTCTGATCGTATGGCTGCTGGGATTCTTCATGCGCAGCACGTCGGCAGGCGGGGGCAGGGGCCGCTGGTACCGGTGGTGAGCCGACGATAATCTCACTCCACTGACGGTAATTCCCCGGGACCTCGTCCCGGGGAATTACCGTCGTCCCTGCCGTCCTTTCACGGCTCGGCCCCGGATCATTCCCGGGGAAGCAGCGGTCCCAGCGGCCCGAGGTCCAGGTTCAGGTCCTCGGGCCGCAGTCCGTAGCGGTCGCGCAGTTCCGCCATGCGGTCCTCGAGCAGCATGAGGGTGAGCCCCACCCGCTCCTCCTGCTCCTCGGTCAGGTCGCCCTCGTCGAACCGGCGCAGCGCCTGGCGTTCCATGAGCTGGCGCAGCAGCTCCACGACGGTGAGCACCAGTTTCACCAGGTCCCGCTCGACCGTGTCCGGCTCCAGGTCCAGCCGCTTGCGCCGGCTCCCGCGCGCCTCGGCAGACGGCTCGGCAGACGGCTCGACGTGCGGCTCGGTGCGCGGTTCGACGATCCGGGCGTCCGGGTCGGCGCTCACTGCGACTCCTCGAAGGGTGAGGGGACCCGCGCGTTCACCGAGCTGATGAGCGCGTTGAGGTCGATACGGACCAGATCGACATCCGCGATGCGCAGCGTGATGTCCCCCGTGATGACGACGCCGCCGGCCAGCAGCCGGTCGAGCAGGTCCACCAGCGCCACCTCGCGGCGTTCGACGACGGTCACGCCCCCTCCTCCCCCGCCGTTTCCTCACCGGCGAACGAATAGGCCGCCCAGGGCCCGGTGAGTTCCACCCGTATTCCGGGAGCACCGTCCTTCGTGCGGTCCACCCTTTCGACGAATTCCTCGGATTCCGCGCGCGGGACCAGATAGGCGGCATTGAGCACATTGCGTCCGGCGGCGCCGGAGAGCGCGGGATTCTGCGGGGCGTGCAGCCGGGAGTCCTCCGCGCATTCCGAAAGGGTCTCGTGCAGCCGGGTCGCGAAGGTCTCGGCCCGCTGCCACAGGTCGTCCTGCGCCTTCGTCCGCATGCGCCGCTGCCGCAGGTAGTCCCGGCCGGACGCCGGCTTCGCCGCGGGCTCGGCCGGCGCGTCCGTGGGGCGCTCCGGCTCGACGTACACCTTGACGCCCCATTCGACGCGGCCCTCCAGCCGCTCCAGGGTCCGCAGGAAGCTCTCCTCACGCGCCTCGATCATCGTCCGTACGCCGCTGTCGTCGCGGAAGACGGTGCCGAGCCGCAGCGGCAGCGGGGTGGTGACGGTGGTGAGCGCGTCGATCACACCCTGGTGGGCGCGGGCGACCCCGGTCAGCCAGTCGAGGTCCTCCAGGTGCGCGCGCAGCGGCTCCTCGGCGAAGTCCGCCTCGGGGACGTGGCTGACGACCGCCACCAGGCCGTGGTGGGGCACCAGCCGGGGCGGGTCTCCCCCGACCCCGGTCAGCTGGGCCTGGAGCGGCGTGCCGAAGGGCCGACAGACCGCGTAGACGTACCGCAGTCCGGTCACGGGGCCTCCTCCCGAGCGCGGCTCGGCTCCAGCTCCTCCAGCCGGGCCAGCCGTTCACGCAGCTCGGCGTTCTCCCGGGCCAGTTCGTCGCGACGGGCGCGTGACGACAGCGCCGGGTCGGACTCCCACCAGTCGATGCCCATCTCCTTCGCCTTGTCCACGGACGCGACGACGAGCCGCAGCTTGATCGTCAGCAGTTCGATGTCGAGCAGGTTGATGCGGATGTCGCCCGCTATGACGACACCCTTGTCCAGCACTCTTTCCAGGATGTCGGCGAGGTTGGCGCCGCCGCCCTGGCCGTACGGCTCGGGAAGCCTGCTGGGGGTGGTCATCGGCGGCTCCGGCTCTCGGGGTCCTCGTCCTCGGCGTCCTCCGCGACGCCTTCCCCGGCCTCGGCCCCGGGCTCGTCCTCGTACGCCTCTTCCTCGTCCTCGTCCTCGTACTCCTCTTCCTCCTCCGGGTACGCCTCGTCCTCGTACGCGTCGGCGGGTTCGCCCGATTCCTCGGCCTCGGGTTCCGGCTCGTACTCCTCCTCGGGTTCCGTGCCGGGTTCCTCCTCGTCCTCGGGTTCCCCGTCCTCGTCGTACGCGTCGGCGGGTGCTTCCTCGTCGTCCTCGTACGCCTCCCCGGAGGCTTCCTGTTCCTCGGCGAGCGCGTCCTCGTGGCTGCGGACCACCTCGCCGTCGCGGATCTCGCCCCGCCAGCCGTCCTCGGCCTCGCCCTTGAGGGTGATGAAGCGGGCGAAGTTCTTCAGGTCGAGCCGGGCGCGGCGGCCCTGGGCGCGCCAGAGGTTCCCGGTCTTCTCGAAGAACCCCGTGGGGTAGTACTCGACGACCAGCAAGACCCGGGTGAGGTTGTCGGCGAGGCGGTGGAAGGAGACGACGCCCTTCGTGGTGCCCTTGGCGCCCTCCGACGACCAGGCGATGCGGTCGTCGGGGATCTGCTCGGTGGTCCGCGCCTTCCAGCTGCGGTTGGACCAGAAGACCTTCAGCTGCCAGTCTGAGGTGGTGTCGTCGGCCCGGTCGGCGTTCTTGACGCCCTTGGCGAAGGTGCTGAAGTCCTGGTACCGGGTCCACTGGTCGTAGGCCGTGCGCAGCGGAACCCCGACGTCGATGTGCTCGATGATGACGGTGGGCTTCCTGCCGGCCGAGCGCTTGCGCCCGCTCCCGCCGCCGCCCAGGTTCTTCAGCGCGCCCACCACGTTGTCCTTGGCCCGCGAGGCGCCGAGTTCGACGGCGGTGCGCAGCGGGCCCTTGCCGTCGGCGATCTTGCGGCCGCCCTCGGCGGCGAGTTGAGCGAAGCCCGGGCTGTTGCCCTCGGCGATGTCGTTGAGCTTGTTGGTGGTCTCGCCGAGCTTGTGCCCGAGGCCGGTCAGCAGTCGGGTGGCCTGGGCCGCGAAGTACTCCTGCAGCTCGGCCTTGAGCCGGTCGGCGGCCTCGCTGTGGGCCACGTCGGCGAGCGGGCCGCCCGCGCCGTCGCGGGCGGCGGACGTGGCCCGTCCGAGGGTCTCGGTCATCGCTCACCGCCTCCCTTCGGGGTGCGCGGACGGACACCGCGGGGTGCGGCGGCCGTCTTCTTCGCCGCCGACTTCGTCGCGGCCGTCTTCTTGGCGGCCGCCTTCTTCGCCGGTGCGGTCTTCTTCGCCGGTGCGGTCTTCTTCGCCGGCGCCTTCTTGGCGGGGGGCCTCTTGCCGGCCGCCTCGGCGGCGGCGGTCTTCTTCGCCGCCCGCCCCGGGGCCGGCTCCTCCGCCCCGTCCCGCTCGTCCGGCGGCTCCCGGTCCTCTTCCTCCCGGTCCGCGGACTCCTCCGCGTCCTCGGCGCCGGCCCGCTCCCGCGGGCCGGCGCCCGACAGCCGGTCGCGCATCTCGGCGGTACGGCCGTGCAGCCGGTCCGCGAGGGAGTCGAGCTGCCGCTCGACCAGCGCGCCGGAGGCCGCCTTGCCGATGCCGCGCAGATCGCCGCGCAGCTGGTCACCGAGCTCCTTGAACTGCGGGTTGTCACGCAGCTGCTGGGAGACCAGGTCCGCGACCGCCCGCGGGCCGAGGTTCAGCTTCCGGCCCGCCACCAGCCCGCCGACGGCGACCGCCATCTTCAGTTTCCTCGTCCGTCCGAGGAGGTATCCGGCCCCGATCGCGAGGCCCAGTCCCATGCGATTCACTGTCGTGCCGTCCCGTCCCCTGTACCCGCGCCGGTGCGCGTTGCGGTCTCCAGCCGGTCGAGGAGTCCGTCCTCCAGCCGGTCGAACTCCTCCTCGGTGATCTCTCCGGCCTCCAGTTGCTCTTCCAGTCGGGCCAGCTCGGCACGGATGGTGGCGGGGTCGTAGTAGATGCGCTCCGCCTCCTGCAGCACCTGCCGGATGGCCCAGGCGCCGCCGCGCACCGGGGCGAACGGCAGCAGCAGCACCTCCGAGATCAGGCCCATGCCGTCACCCCGCTCCGGTGTCCGCCCCACCGGCCGCGGTGCCCGCCGGCTCGGCCGGGCCGGGCTCGACGAAGCTGTACGGCGGCAGCGGACCGTTCAGCCGGACCTCCAGGTGGGGCATGTCCTTGCGGGCCTGCTCCACCGCGGCCAGGAACTCCTGTGCCGTCTCCCGCTTCACCAGGTAGGAGATGTTGGCCAGCCAGCCGGTGGACTCCGGGCCCACGCTCACCGCGTCGGCGGAGCCCTCCAGCGCGCGCTCCAGCGCGGTGCCGTCCTCGGCCTCCTTGTCCTTGACCGCGGCGGCGACCATCTCGCCGAGGCGGATCTTGTCGTCGTAACTGCCGCCGCCGGCCTGCCGGTTCGCCTCCGCGAGGGCGCGGATCTCCGGGTTGCCGGCCATCACGTGGTGCAGGACGGCTTCCTCCACGTGGTTGGCCTTGACGTTGTACTCGACCCGGCCGTCCAGCGCCCGCAGCCGCTCCCGGTAGTGCTCGGCGCGCTCGGCGAGGACTCCGGTGACGGCGTCGTCGTCGGGGGCGACGCTGCCGAAGCGCATGGGCAGCACGCAGCCGGCCGCGCCGATCTCGCTGAGCACGTTCTGGTGGGCGAGCAGTTCCCTGCGCTTGGGGCGCAGCCCCTCGGGGGCGTCACTGACGACGGCCGCCAGCTCGCCCTGCCGCAGCACGCGCACCGGACGCGCCGGTTCGCCGACACCGCCCATGCCCTCGGGGAGCGCCGGGTGCGACGCCGCGGTGATGCCGTAGACGTAGGTGCTCACTCCTGCTCCTCCTTCCGGCGGGCGGTGGTGCTCTTGCGGGCCCGCGGACGGGACTCCGTCTCGCGCTCGGAACCACCCTCACGCGCCTGCTTGAAGGCGTCGGAGATGGTCTCCGCGGCGCCGGACAGCGCCCCCTTGGACTTGCCGCGGGCGCCGGACTCGGTGACCTCCCCGACGATCTCGGGCAGGCCCGGGCTCTTGCGCGGCCCGGCCTCCAGGTCGAGGCGGTTGCACGCCTCGGCGAAGCGGAGGTACGTGTCGACGCTGGCGACGACGACACGGACGTCGATCTTGAGGATCTCGATACCGACCAGGGACACGCGCACGAATGCGTCGATGACGAGCCCCCTGTCCAGAACAAGTTCGAGCACGTCGTAGAGGCCACTGCTGCCGCCCCCACCGCCGGTCTGTTGTGCCGGTACGACTGTCATGCCGGCCAGCCCTCCTGTCTGTGGTGTGTGTGAGTGATCGTCCGGCCGGGCGGCCTAGCGGCCGCCGGACCTGTGTGCGTCGGCCCGCCCGCGCTCGTAGCGGCGGACGCGCCGGTATCCGGTGAGCTGCCCGTCGGGGTCCAGCTCCACCTGGTAACTCGCCATCAGGCTCATCGTGTCGGGCACGCGCTCGAGTTCGAGGACCTCGACCTCCAGCGTCCAGCCCTCCTCCGTCTGTGCGAAGGACGACACGGACTCGGCTTCCATACCGGTGAGTTCCGCGAGCTGTCCGCGCGCCTGGCGCAGCACCTCCATCGGGCCCGGTCGTCGGGATTTTCCGTTGTTGTCGGTCTCAGTGGTCGTGTGGGATTCGGGAGAGTCCTGGGATTCCTGTGAATCCTGTGGCTCATTGGTGTTGTTTGTGTTCGACATGGCCACCTCCCCCTTCGTGTGGCCGCAAGTCTGTTCGCCAAACCTCCCTGCGGCTCACCGGTTCGCTCCGGCCCCGCCCGCGCCGGCTCGGCGGCGGGCGGGTCTCAGTCGCGCAGCGCGCGCAGCCGACGGCGGGCCGGCCCCAGGGCGCGCCCCCGGCGCGGCAGGCCGGCCCACGGGTCGGTGCGCGCCTGCTCGACGGCGTCGGCGACGGTCCAGCGGCGGGCGTGCAGCCGTGGATCGTCCAGCGGTGTTCTTCCCTGCGGGAACCCCGGTGTGTCGATGCCCTCCGGACGGCGGTCCAGCATCAGCGGGCGGCCCCGCAGGTGCGGCAGCATGAACGGGGCGACGGCCCGGTGGTAGTCGACGAGATCGCCCTTGGTGTACTCCTCGGCCCCACCACCGCCCGGGAAGAGCACCTTGCCCGGGCGGTGGATCTCCACGGGGCGACGGCCGGCCCGTACGGTGCGCGGCCCGTCGTCGCTCACGCCACGATCGCCTCCCCCACCAGCAGCCGCCCGCACGCCGCGATCGACTCGGCGTCGATCCCGGCGGCGTGCAGCTGCTCCTCCGGGGAGGCGGAGCCCGGCATGTCGCGGACGGCCAGCCGCACCAGACGCGGTACCGGACGCCCGTCGGCGAAGGCGTCCAGCACCGCGTCCCCCAGGCCGCCCTCCGGGTGGTGATCCTCGACGGTCACCAGGCAGCCGGTCTCCTCGGCGGCCGTGCGCAGGGTCTCCCGGTCCACCGGCTTCACCGAGTACAGGTCGATCACCCGTACGGCGATGCCCTCGCCCTCCAGGGCGTCCGCGGCGGCCAGTGCCTCGGGCACGGTGACGCCCGCCGCGACGAGGGTGAGCCGGTCGTGGCCGGAGGAGCGCAGCACCTTGCTGCCGCCGACGGGGAACTCCTCGTCGGGGCCGTAGATCACCGGGCTCTCGCCGCGCGAGGTGCGCAGGTAGCGGATGCCGTCCAGGTCGGCCATCGCGGCGACCAGCCGTGCGGTCTGGTTGGCGTCGCACGGGTACAGCACGGTCGAGCCGTGCACCGCCCGCATCATCGCCAGGTCCTCCAGACCCATCTGGCTGGGGCCGTCCTGGCCGATGGCGACGCCCGCGTGCGAGCCGACGAGGTTGATGCCGGAGCCGCTGACCGACGCCATGCGGACGAAGTCGTGGGCGCGGGTGAGGAAGGCGGCGAAGGTGGAGGCGTACGGCGTCCAGCCGCGCGCCGCGACGCCGACCGCCGCAGCGACCATCTGCTGCTCGGCGATGTAGCACTCGACGTAGCGTTCGGGGTGCTCCTTGGCGAAGAACTCCGCGCGCGTGGAGTCACCGACCTCGCCGTCGAGGGCCACGACGTCGCCGCGTGCGCCACCGAGGGCGGCCAGCGCCTCACCGAAGGCGTTGCGGGTGGCCACCTCCTCGCCCTTGTCCCAGCGGGGCAGCGCGAGGTGCCCGGTGTGCCGGGCGGGGCGCTCCGCGGCGGCGGACGGCCCGCCCACCGGGAGGCGCAGGTCGCGCGGGCCGCCGAGTTCGGCGATCGCCTCCTCCGCCTCGGGCAGCGGCTTGCCGTGCAGGCCCTCGCGGTCCTGGACGGCCTCGACGCCCTTGCCCTTGAGGGTGCGGGCGAGGATGGCGGTGGGCTGTCCCTTGGTGGAGTCGGCCTCCCCGTAAGCGCGGTCGACGGCGTCCACGTCGTGGCCGTCCACCTCGACGGTGTGCCAGCCGAAGGCCTGGAAGCGGCGGGCGTAGGCGTCGAGGTCGTGGCCGTGCCGGGTGGGGCCGCGCTGGCCGAGCCGGTTGACGTCCACGATCACCGTGAGGTTGTCCAGGTTCTCGTACGCGGCCTGCTCGGCGGCCTCCCACACCGAGCCCTCGGCGATCTCGCTGTCCCCGCACAGCACCCACACCCGGTAGTCGGCGTGCTCCAGCCGCTTCCCGGCCAGCGCGATGCCGACGCCCACGGGCAGGCCCTGGCCGAGCGAGCCGGTGGCCGTCTCGACCCAGGGCAACTGCCGGGGGGTGGGGTGTCCTTCGAGGCGGCTGCCCTTCTTGCGGAAGGTGAGCAGTTCCTCGTCGTCGATGGCGCCGACGGCCTTGTAGGCGGCGTACATCAGGGGCGAGGCGTGGCCCTTGGAGAGGACGAACCGGTCGTTGCCGGGGTGGTCGGGGCGCGCGAAGTCGTAGCGGAAGTGGTGGGCGAACAGAACGGCCATCAGGTCCGCCGCGGACATCGACGACGTGGGGTGCCCGGAGCCCGCGGCGGCCGCCGCGCGGACACTGTCCACGCGCAACTGCTGTCCGAGCTCTTCGAGTTCACCGGTGTTCATGAGTCTCCTTCGGCGGGGTGGTCGATGCGCTTGACGGGGCCGGGTGCGACGTCCGGGCCGGGCGGCGGCTGGTCGGGGGGCGGGCTGACGGAGTCCCGCCGCTCACCGGACTCCCCACCGCGCTGCTTCTTGGCGGGCTCTCCGCCGGGCTGGTTCTTGGCGGGCTCGCCACCCGGCTGGTTCTTGGCAGGCTCTCCGCCGGGCCGGTTCTTCGCGGGCTCGCCACCCGGCTGGTTCTTCGCCGGTTCTCCAGCGGGCTGGTTCTTCCCGGCCTCGCTCCGGGGCTGCTCGCTCCCGGGTTGCTTGCTCCCGGGCCCGCCGTCGGGCCGGCCCGGGACCCGGGCCAGTTCCGGGGACGCCGTGTCCAGCGGGACCGACCAGGACCGTACGAGCCCCAACTGGACCGCCTGGCGCGGCAGTACGGCGTCGAGGAGCCAGTCGGCCGCCACCCGCACCCGGTTGCCCGGCATCGCCGCCAGGTGGTAGCCGCGGGTGACCGCGCCCGCCGCCACCCCGGAGAGGTTCACGCCGAGCGGGTTGGCGGCGGCCTTGACACCGCCGAGGTCCACCACGAACCCCATGTCCTTGTGGCGGTAGGCGCGCCGCTCCCCCTCACCGAACGACGCGGCGACGTTGTGCCCGCACACCTTGCCCTGCCGCCACGCGTGCTGCGCGGTCATCGGGGTGTACTGCCCGGGCTTCTCCAGGTCGGGCACCGCGGCCGCGTCACCGCACGCGAACACCTCCGGCCGGCCCGGCACCCGCAGGTGCGGGTCGACCAGCAGCCGGCCGCGCTCCATGGGCAGCCCGAGCGACTCGGCCAGCGGATCGGGCCGTACGCCCACGCACCACACCAGGGTGTTGGTCTCGACGAACTCGCCGTCGGTCAGCAGCACCCCCTCGGGCGTGGCCTCCTTCACGGAGGTGCCCATCCGCACGTCCACGCCCCGCTCGCGCAGCACCTTGTCGGCGGTGGCGGAGAGCCGCTCGTCCAGCTCGGGCAGGACCCGGTCGGCGATGTCCAGCAGCATCCAGCGCGGCCGCATACCGTTCCGCAGCGGGTGCCCGCTGACCTGCGAGTCGGTGAACAGCTGCCCGTGCGCGGCGACTTCGGTGCCGGTGTAGCCCGCGCCCACCACCACGAAGGTGCACCGGGCGGCGCACCGCCCGGGGTCGTCGGTGGCGGCCGCGAGCTCCACCTGCCGGGTCACGTGGTCACGCAGATACAGCGCCTCGGGCAGGCCGCGGAAACCGTGCGCGTGCTCCGCGACCCCGGGGATGGGCAGCAGCTTGTTGACGCTCCCGGCGGCGAGCACCAGCCGGTCGTAGGAGAGGGTGCCGCCCTCGCCCTCGGGGCCGGTGTAGTGCACCTGCCGCCCGTCGAGGTCGATGCGGTCGGCCTCCCCCAGCACCAGCCGCACGTGCGGCAGCGTGCCGGAGAGGGAGACGGTGACCCGGCGCGGCTCCAGCACACCGGCGGCGACCTGGGGCAGCAGGGGCAGGTACAGGAAGTAGTCGGTCGGGTTCAGCAGGACGATCTCGGCCCGGCCCCGGGCGAGCCGGGACAGGGTCTGGGCCGTACGGTACCCGGCGAAGCCGGCACCGACGATCACTATGCGGGGTCGACTCACGGTTCGCCTCCGGCGCTGTCGCGTACGTCGGAAGACTTCCGCGTCCCCCCGGTGGGGTCGGCCAAACGTCCACCGGTTGCCGCCGGGATCCCCCGGGTACCCGGAGCGGGACCCGAACCGCCCGGGTGTCCGGCGGGCCGGGTGAGCCCGGGGAGGAGGACGGAGCGACGATGAGACTGCACCGACCCGGTGTCTCCGTCTACACCGTGCCGACCGACGCCCCCGAGGCCGACGGCACCCTGGCCTGGGAGTCCACCACGGTGGTGATCGTCGAGGTGTCGGCGGGCGACGCGGCCGGCACCGGCTGGACGTACGGTCCGGCGGCGGTCGGCGACTTCCTGAGCGAGCGGCTGGCGCCGCTCGTGGAGGGCAGGAGCGCGCTGGACATCCCGGCCGTGCACGACGTCATGTGCCGCTCGGTCCGCGACACCGGCCGGCCGGGCGTCGCCGCCTGCGCCGTCTCGGCGCTCGACATCGCGCTGTGGGACCTCAAGGCGAGGCTGCTGGAGCTTCCCCTGGTGCGGCTGCTGGGGGCGCGCCGGGAGCGGGTGCCGGTGTACGGCAGCGGGGGTTTCACGACGTACCTCGACACGCACATGGCCGCGCAGCTCAACGGGTGGGTGCACGGGCAGCACATCCCGCGCGTGAAGATCAGGATCGGTGAGGGCTGGGGGCGGGAGGTGCCCCGCGATCTGCACCGGGTGCGGGCCGCCCGGCACGTCGTCGGCGAACACGCCGAGCTCTACGTCGACGCCAACGGGGCGTACACCCGCAAGCAGGCGGTGCGGGTCGGTCACGCGCTCGCGGAGTACGGGGTGGGCTGGTTCGAGGAGCCGGTGTCCTCGGACGACCTGACCGGGCTGCGGCTGGTCCGCGACGCCGTGGTGAGCGATGTGGCCGCCGGGGAGTACGGGTTCGACCTGCCGTACTTCGCCCGGATGATCACGGCCGGGGCGGTGGACTGTCTCCAGGTCGACGCGACGCGCTGCGGCGGCGTCACCGAGTTCCTGCACGCGGCGGCGCTGGCGGAGGCGCACGGCCTGGAGGTCTCCGCGCACGGTGCCCCGCACGTCCACGCCGCGGTGGCGGCCACGATCCCCAACCTGCGGCACATCGAGTGGTTCCACGACCACGTCCGGGTCGAGGACCTGTTCTTCGACGGCGCCCTGGACCCCACGGGCGGCACGGTCGCCCCGGCCGCCGGCCTCGGTCACGGTCTGACCCTGCGGACCGAGGACATCGCGCGGTACCGGGTCGGCTGACCGGCCCGGCCGGCCGCGCGCGAGGCGGGCGGGCCTACCAGCGGCCGCGGGCGGTGCCGGGCCGCGCCCGCTCGCTCGACGGTCTCGGGGCGGCTTCTCCGAAGGGCCGGTCAGGCCCGGTGGTGCGGTGCTTCCGGGCCGGTGTCCTCCGGCCGCCGCGGCGGTACGGCACCGACGGTGGGCGGGGTGGACGGCACCGGCGGGACGGGAGCGGACGGACCCGCGTGACCGGTGGGTGCGGCGGGTGCGGTGGGCCGCCCGGCGGCCGGCCGGGAAGCCGCGGGCCGGGCGGCGCCGCGCAGTGCGTAGGCGAGTGCGCCCAGGATCACGGCCGTGATCAGCGCGGCCGCCCAGTCCGGCAGGACGAGGGCGAGGGCGAGACCCACGGCCAGGGCGACGGCCGCGCCCGCGTACAGGGCGGCGGCGCCGGACGCGGCGTAGAGCGCCGCCCTGCGGCGCTGTCCCCGCGCCTGCTCGCGCAGTTCGTCGCGCACGGTCTCCCGGGCCACCTGCGCCAGTTCGTCGACCAGGTGCCTGTCCAGATGCTCCAAGTGCTCCAAGCGCTGCATGGCCGCCGGGTACCCGTGGCCCGGGGCGCGTAACGCCCGCGGGCACGGGGTGTGGAGATCGTCCCGGCCGCGCCCCCGGTCGCGGCCGTCCCAACTAGGCTCTTCCCCATGGAGATTCTGGGTGCCACACTGCGCGTCTGCGTCGACGACATCGAGACCGCCATCCCCTTCTACGAGCGGCTGGCGGGCGGCAGAGCCCTCCGGTTCGAGCGGGGCGGCGTCGAGGTCGCCGCGGTGGGCTGCTTCCTGCTGATGAGCGGTCCCGCGGCCGAACTGGACGTGCTGCGCAAGGTCGCGGCGACCATCGCGGTGCAGGACGTCGAGGAGGCCCGCGAGGTGCTCGCCGGGATGGGCGCGGACATCATCGCGGGCCCGCTCCCCACCCCGGTGGGCCGCAACCTCATCGCACGGCACCCGGACGGGGCGGTCTACGAGTACGCGGACCGCCGCGCCTGACCGGCACGGGCACGCCTCACGGCGTGGGCCGCATCCGGAAGTCGTGGCGCTCCGGCAGCGGTTCGCCGGTGATCTCGGTCCACAGCCGCCCGATGACCTCGTCCCCCTCCCTCAGATCGGCGACCTCGAAGCCCGCGTCGAAGACGGCGCGGGCCCGGTCCCGCCGCCCCTCGGCGAGCAGCAGCCCGGCCTCGATCAGCCGGAACCGGCCACGGGTCCGGGTGGCCGGGTCCAGCCGCTCCCATACGGCCCGCGCCTCCCCGGCACGCCCGACGGCGAGCAGCGCCTCGACCGCCTCCCGGCCGAGCGCGGCGGCGAGCGCCGCCCACTCACCGTCCTCGTCACCCCCGTCACCCCCGTCACCGTGGGCGCCGCGGTCGCGGCAGAGGTCGTCGAAGGCCTCCGCGTACCGTTCGGCGGCCCGCTCGGGGTGGCGCTCCTCCTGGTCGGCGACGGCGAGGCAGCGCAGCAGCGGCCAGCGCGCGGGAGCGTCCCGCAGGCCCCGTTCCCAACTGCGCACCGCCTGCGCCCGGTCGCCGGCGTGCCACTGGGCGACCCCGAGGTGGTATTCGGCGAGCGGCGTCGCGGGGGCCGTCTCCAGCATGTCCCGCCAGGGCCGGGCGACGAGCGTGCCACCGGGCGGGCGGCCGACGGGCCGCTCGGGGAGGGAGCCGGCCCGCAGCAGGTGCAGCCAGGGTTCCTGTTCCTCGCCCAGGGTGCTCTCCTCGAAGGGCGTGCCGGGCAGCTTCCAGCCGGCGCGCAGCACCTCCAGCGCGCCCCAGCCGGAGCCGGCCGCGAGCCGCTCGCCGGGTTCGGTGTCGGCGTACGGCCGCCAGGCCGCGTAGGCGGCGTCGACCGCGGCGCGCGGCAGCGCCGCTTCGAGCCGGTTCTCCGCCTCTGCCCGTACGTCGGCCCACTCCCCCTCGGGGCGCGCGGCGAACGGCCCGTACGCCTCCAGCCAGGACACCTCGTCCTCGGCGTCCAGCCGGACGTGCTCCAACTGGGTGCGGGCCAGGCCCGCCTGGATCTCGCAGTAGCCGCCGGTGCCGGGCTCGGTGAGCCACTGCTGCCAGCGCCGCCCGCCGGGGCCCCGGCCCCACACGAAAAGCTTCCGGCCGCGCAGCACGTCGGTGGAGGTCTGCACCAGCCCGTGGCCGTCGGCGTCCAGCGCGGCGATCCAGCGCCGGTGCCGCTCGGGGACCTCGTAGAAGTAGTCGGCGGCGTAGGTGCTGTTCGGCGGGTACGTGCGGTCGACGCCGTCGTACACCGGGACGGGTACGCGGCGCAGCCGGCGCTCGTAGCCGAAGTGCCAGGCCTCGTCCGCCGGGGCGAGGACGCGGCAGTCCTCGGGGACGGCGATGTTGGACCACCAGTACGCCGGCACCGGCTTCTCGTGCGGATTGCGGATCCGGACGCCGACGTGGAGGAAGTCGGAGCCGTCCGGCAGCCACAGGTCGACCTGGAAGGGCAGGTCGCGCAGGCGCTCCCACTCCCACAGCCGGAGCATCTCCCCGCCGTCGGGGGCGGGGACGCGGGCGGCGTGCACGGGTGAGCAGGACAGGGTGGTGTGGCCGGTGGCGCCGATGTTCCATTCGACGCCGCCG
Organism: Streptomyces capillispiralis; assembly: GCF_007829875.1. Taxonomy (NCBI): domain Bacteria; kingdom Bacillati; phylum Actinomycetota; class Actinomycetes; order Kitasatosporales; family Streptomycetaceae; genus Streptomyces; species Streptomyces capillispiralis. The sequence continues at coordinate 1,264,366 of NZ_VIWV01000001.1, forward strand.
GAGAACCAGGCGCCGTTGAGGGCGAAGTTGGCGGGCTGGAACACCGGGTTGCGGTAGAGGAGTTCGCGGCCGGTGGGCCGGTGGACGAGGGAGGCGATCCGGCCGCCGAGCCCGGGCAGCACGGTCGCCCGCAGCCGGTCGTTCTCGATCACCAGGGCGTCGACCGTGCGGGGTTCGCGCCGCCGGTCGTAGCCGTCGCGGACGCGCACGGGCAGCAGGCTGTGCAGGGGTGCGTAGCCGATCTGCCGGGCCATGTCGCGCGGCAGGCCGGCCTTGTCGCGGTCCTCTACGCGGTGCGTCTCGTCGAGGGGGCGCAGTGGGGGCAGCGGGTTGTCCCGGCCGAGGTGTGCGGCGGGCAGCGTCAGAACCTCATGTCGGATCGTCGTCACGATCTCCATGGAAGCCGCCGCGGGCCCGCCTGAACAGGTGCGGAAGGCGTCAGGTTCGCCCGAAGGCCGCCACCACGGTGTCGGCGAGCAGGGCCCCGGCCGTGGCGTCCGGGTCGAGGTCGGGGTCGTAGATGGTGACCGTGAGGCCGGCGCAGTGCGGTGAGGTGAGCAACGGGCGCAGCAGGGCGAGGAGTTCGCCGGGGTGCAGGCCGTCCGGGTCGGGGCTGTCGACCGCGGGCATGACGGACGGGTCGAGGACGTCGGCGTCCAGGTGCACCCAGAAGCCGTCGAGTCCCGGCGCGGCATAGGACTGTGCGGTGGTGCGGGCGAGCGCGTCGGCACCCCATTCCCGCAGGTCCCCGACGGTGACGACGGGGATCTTCAGGGCGGCGAGTTCGGCGCGCTCCTCCTCGAAGTAGTCGCGGATGCCGAAGAACCGCACGTCCTCGTCGCGCAGGTAGGGCCGGAGTCCTTCCAGGTCGGTGAGGTCCTCCTGGCCGCGCCCGGTGGCCAGGGCGACCTCCTCGCCGCCGGCCGCCCCGATGCCGTCCGAGTTGCCGGGGTGGCGGAAGTCAGGGGAGGCGTCCACCGCGACCAGCCCGTACCGTCCGAGGCGGCGCAGCGCGAGCGAGGCGCCGAGCTGGACGGAGCAGTCGCCGCCGAGGACGACGGTCAGGTCACCGGCGCGCACATGGTGTTCGACGCGGTCGGCGAGCTTGCGGGTGTAGGAGGCGAGGGCGGCGGCGTTGAAGACGCCGTCGCCCTCCTGCCAGTCGCCCCGGTCGTAGCGCGGCGGCACGACCACCCCACCCTCCACGGCCTTCAGCCGCTGGACGATCCGCTGTTCACGCAGTGCGCCGGCCAGCTTGTGGCAGCCGGGCACGGTGCCGGGGGCGGGCGGACGCAGGCCCAGGTTGGAGGGGGCGTCCACCACGACGATGTTCCGCATGCGGATCATCCTCGCCCACGGGGTGTTCGGTCTTCAACGACCTTGCGCGGGAGGGCACCTGTCCGTCCCCGCGTGGGGCGTCAGCCGGAGGCGGCCGTCATCTCCCGGGTGATCGCCCAGCGTTGGTGGTCGCGCCAGGCCCCGTCGATGAACAGCATCTTCGGCGAGAAGCCCTCCAGGCGGAAACCGCAGGCGCGGGCCAGGGCGATGGAGGCGGCGTTGGCGGGCTGCACGTTGATCTCCAGCCGGTGCAGCCCCATCGGGCCGAAGGCGTGGCGCACCACCAGGTCCAGCCCCTCGCGCATCAGTCCGCGCCCCGCCGCGTGCGCGAAGGCTCCGTAGCCCAGCGCACCGGACTGGAAGCCGCCCTCGACGATGTTGTTGATGTTGATGAAGCCGGCGAGGGCGCCGTCCGCCTCCTTCTCGCAGACCAGGAAGCCCGCCTTGGTCGGGTCCTCGATCAGCCGCGCCGCGTACGCGGCGTACGCCCCGGGGCTGTCCGGCGGGAACAGCCAGGGGTGGTGCAGGTCCTTGCTCTGCCGGGCGCGCGTGGTGAACTCGGCGCCGTCCGCCGGGGTGAAGTGACGCAGTCCCACGCGGCGGCCCTCGGCGAGGTAGCGGGAAGCGGAGTGCGGCATCCCGCCAGCCTACGACGGGCCCGCGGCCCGCGCGCGACACCGGATCCCGTCGCCGCCGGGCGGGCTCAGCGCAGTGCCGGCTCGTCCAGGGTCAGGGTCCCCGCCTCCGCGTCGAGTTCCGCCGCCACGCCGAAGGCCACGGTGAGCGCGTCGTCGCAGTGCCCGAACCCGAACTGTTCGGCCACCGGCACACCGAGGCCGCCGAGCCGGTCGGCGAGCATCGCCCGCACCCCGTCGTACGGCTCGCAGCGCGCCCAGGATCCGAGCAGCAGCCCGGCGACCCCGTCCAGCCAGCCCGCCCGCAGCAGCTGGGTGAGGCAGCGGTCGAGCCGGTAGGTCTCCTCCCCCACGTCCTCCAGGCACAGCAGTCCACCGCGCGCGGAGGGTCTGGCGTGCGGGGTGCCGAGGTCGGCGGCGAGGAGGGAGAGGCAGCCCCCGAGAGTGATCCCGCGCGCCCGCCCCGGGACGAGCGCGGTGCCGTCGGAGCGGACGGTGCGGACCGTCTCGGGCGTGAAGAGGGTGGCCTTGAGATGCTCCTGGGCCCGCGCGCTCTTCACGAAGTCGACGCCCGCCGCCATCGGCCCGTGCAGGGTGACGAGACCGAGCCGGACCGCGAACGCCTCGTGCAGCGCGGTGATGTCGCTGAACCCGACGAACACCTTCGGCCCGGCCGCCCGCATCGCCGGCCAGTCCAGCAGGTCGACCATGCGCTGCACGCCGTAGCCGCCGCGGGCGCAGATCACCGCGTCGACCGCCGGGTCGCACCAGGCGGCCTGGAGGTCGGCGGCCCGGTCGGCGTCGCTGCCCGCCAGGTAGCCGAACTCACCGTGCCGGTCCAGCACATGGGGGGCCGCCACCGCGTCGAGGTCCCAGCCGCGCAGCACGTCCAGCCCGGCCTGGAGCCGCTCCTCGGGCACCGGGCCGCTGGGCGCGACGACGGCCACCCGGGCGCCGGGCGCCAGCCGGGCCGGCCGGCGCAGCGCTCGTACCCCGCTCACGTGCCGAGCTCCAGGACCGGCACGCCGGGCGGCTTCAGCCCGAACACCTGGGCGTACAGGGACAGTTCGGCCTCCAGGGCGCGCACCATCGTCTCCGCCCGCCGGAAGCCGTGCCCCTCGCCCTCGAAGGTGAGGTAGGCGTGCGGCACTCCGCGGCCGGCCAGTTGGGCCAGGAACCGCTCGCACTGCACGGGCGGGCAGATGACGTCGTCCAGTCCCTGGAGCAGCAGGAAGGGCGCGGTGAGCCGGTCGGCGTGCGCGGCGGGCGAGCGTTCCGCGTAGCGCTCGGGGACCTCGGCGAGGGGGCCGATCAGGCTCTCCAGGTACCGCGACTCGAAGTCGTGGGTCTCCCCGCTGCCCCAGCCGGTGAGGTCGAGCACCGGGTAGACGATGGTGCCGCAGGCGTACACGTCGGTCGTGGTGAGCGAGGCGGCCGTGGTCCAGCCGCCGGCGCTGCCGCCCCGCACGGCGAGCCGGCTCCGGTCGGCGGTGCCCTCGTCGGCGAGGGCCAGCGCGACGGCGGCGCAGTCCTCGACGTCGACCACGCCCCACTGCTCGCGCAGCCGGTTGCGGTAGGCGCGCCCGTACCCGGTGGAACCGCCGTAGTTGACCTCGGCGACGCCGATGCCGCGCGAGGTGAAGTAGGCGATCTCCAGGTCGAGCACGAGCGGCACCCGGCCGGTGGGTCCGCCGTGCGCCCAGATCACGTACGGGGGCAGGTCGCCGGCGGGGCCGGTGCAGTCCGGGTGGTGCGGCGGATAGAGGTGGGCGTGGATCTCGCGGCCGTCGGGTCCGGTGAACGTGCGGACCCGCGGCTCGGGGTAGTAGGCGGGGTCCACGGCGTCCCGATGCGCGGCGCCGATCACGCGGGCCCGTCCGGTCCGGGTGTCCAGCTCCACCACCTCGTGGGCGCTGCGCGGTCCGGCCCCGACGGCGACGACCCGCTCGCCGTGCGCCGCGAGGGAGGGCGAGAACTCGCTCCAGGGTCCGGCGGCGTCGACCACCTCGCCGGTCTCCGGGTCGAGTACGCCGAGCGCGAGGGGGCCCTTGCCGTGCAGGACGGCGATCAGGCCGCCGTCCAGCGGGGCGAACCAGCGGTGTCCGAGCTTCCACAGCGGGCCGCCGAACTCCTCCTCGCGCGGGCACAGCGGCTCCCCGTCGCGGTAGAGGTTCCACCAGCCGGTGCGGTCGCTGCTGTGCAGCAGCCGGCCGTCGTGGGTCCAGTCGGCCTGGGCGACGGACTCCTCGGGTCCGCCGGCCACCGTGCGGGCTGCCCCGAGGGTGCCGTCGGGGGTGACGTCGGCGACGAGCAGTTCGGTGCCGTCCCAGGGCATGCGCGGGTGGTCCCAGGCGATCCAGGCGGCGCGCCTGCCGTCCGGCGACAGCCGCGGTCCGGTGACGAACCGGTGCCGCCCGTCGCTCAGTTCGCGCACCGCGGCGCGGTCCTCGGCGGCGGATCCGTCCAGCGGTACGGCGGCCAGGACGCGGCGCACGTCACCGGGGCCGTCGCCGGTGAACTCCTCCAGGACGCACCACACCTCGCCGCGTTCGGGCAGCAGGACCGGCTCGGCCCAGCGCAGCCCCTGCCCGACCGGGGACACGGGGGTGAGCGGGCGCGGCTCGCCGCCGGGCTCGTACCGGTACAGGCGCTGGTCGGCGAAGTGCACGAACACCACGAGCGGGCCGCCGTCGTCCCCGACGGTCCCCGCCCAGGGGAGGCCGCCGTACTCGATGACCCGGCTGCGCACGTTCCACGGCGCGGGCAGGACGGACTGCTCGGTGCCGTCGGCGCGGCGCCGCACCAGGGTGCGGCGGCCGGCCTCGGCGGGCCGGGGCTCGGTCCACCACACCTCGTCCCCGACGAACCGCGCGAACTCCGGGCTGCCGTCGTGGGCCGCGGCGGTGGCCGCGTCGATGGGCGAGGGCCACTCGCCGTACGCCAGGGTCTGCACTGTCTCCCCCACTCGTTCAGGCCGTCCGCAGGAACCGGTCGAGGACATGGACGCCGAAGTGCAGCGCCTCGACGGGGACGCGCTCGTCGACCCCGTGGAAGAGGGCCTGGTAGTCGAAGCCCTCGGGCAGCTTCAGCGGCGCGAACCCGTAGCCGGTGATGCCCAGCCGGGAGAACTGCTTGGCGTCGGTGCCGCCCGACATGCAGTACGGCACCACGTGTCCCTCGGGGGCGAACGCCTCGACCGCGGCCCGCATCCGGGCGAACGTCGGCGAGTCCACCGGTGCCTGGAGGGCCACTTCGCGGTGCTGGAACTCCCAGTCGACGTCCGGCCCGGTGAGCTGGTCCATGGTGGCGCGGAACTCGTCCTCGACGCCGGACAGATACCGTCCGTCGACGTGTGCCACGGCCTCGCCCGGAATCACGTTGATCTTGTAGCCGGCGTCCAGCATGGTCGGGTTGGCGCTGTTGCGGACCGTGGACTCGACCAGCTTCCCGGCGGTGCCCAGCTTGTCCAGCAGGGCGTCCACGTCGGACAGGTCGGTCTCGATGCCGTACACGGCGGCGAGTTCGGTGAGCGCGGCCCGCACCGTCGGGGTGAGCCGCAGCGGCCACTCGTGCTCGCCGATGCGGGTGATGGCGGCGGCGAGACGGGTCACCGCGTTCTCCCGGTTGACCTTGGAGCCGTGGCCGGCCCGGCCGCGGGCGGTGAGCTTCAGCCAGGCCGTGCCGCGCTCGCCGGCCGCGATCGGGTAGAGCTGCCGCCCGTCGCCGTCGTGGAAGGTGAACGCGCCCGACTCGCTGACGCCCTCGGTGCAGCCCTCGAAGAGGTGGGCGTGCCGGTCGGCGAGGAAGCCGGAGCCGTCCTCGGCGCTGGCCTCCTCGTCGGCGGTGAACGCGATCACCACGTCGCGCCGGGGCCGGACGCCCTCGCGGGCCCAGGCCCGCACCACGGCGAGGATCATCGCGTCCATGTTCTTCATGTCGACGGCGCCGCGGCCCCAGACGACCCCGTCGCGGACCTCCCCGGAGAAGGGGTGCACGCTCCAGTCGGCGGCCTCGGCCGGGACGACGTCCAGGTGGCCGTGGACGAGCAGCGCGTCCGCCGACGGGTCGGTGCCCTCCAGGCGGGCGACCACGTTGGTGCGTCCGGGGGTGCGCTCCAGGAGGACCGGTTCCAGGCCGGCCTCGGCGAGCCGTGCGGCGGCGTACTCGGCGGCCGGCCGCTCCCGGCAGTCGCCGCCGCCCCTGTTGGTCGTGTCGATCCGGATCAGGTCCGACGTGAACGTCACGACCTCGTCCAGGGCCCGCTCGTCAGCCATACTGCTCCTCCACCGCGGCCGAGGCGATCGTGGTGACCGCCTTGAAGGTGCGGATCCCGTCGTACATGGTCCCGCTGGTGTACGCCACCTTCCGCTCACCGGTGCGGGTGACTCCCGGCACGACGGTGGCGGCCATCGCCAGGTGCTCGGCGTCGAACTCCACGGCGACCGTGAACGGCCCGCCGTCCACGGGCTCCCGGCGCACCGCGAGCGCGGCCGCCTCCTTGGCGGCCGCGCGGATGTCGGCGGCGGTGCGGGCCGGTGTGCGGCACACGGCCGCGTACCGCGACACATGGTCCTTGACGGCGACCTTCAGCGCCTCGGGGGCGTAGCCGAGGGCGTCCTCGCAGGCGACGTCGTCACCCGTGACGAGGACCACCGGCACCCCGTACTCGGCGACCACGTGCGCGTTCAGCAGTCCCTCGCTGGCGCGTACGTCGTCGACCCACACGCCGGTGATGGAGTTGGCGAGGAAGGTGTGGGCGAGGACGCCCTCCATGCCGGCGCCGGCGTGGTAGCCGATGAAGGCGATGCCGTCGACGTCGCCGTGCTGCACGCCCTCCACCATGGAGAGGGACTTGTGCCGGCCGGTGAGCATCTCGGCCCGGTCGTCCAGCTGTTCCAGCAGCAGGTTGCGCATGGTCCAGTGGGCCTCGTTGATGAGCACCCCGTCGGCGCCGCCGTCGAAGAAGCCCTGGACGGCGGCGTTGACGTCCGAGGTGAACATCGACCGGCACCGCTCCCACTGGGGAGTCCCCGGCAGCACGTCGGCCGGCCAGGTGACACCGGTGGCGCCCTCCATGTCGGCGCTGATGAGGATCTTCATGCGGCACACGCTACGTGCTTCGGCGGATTTCCGGCCAGCCTGTGGATAACTCCCACCGGTCCAGACCGGTGGCGGGCCCCTGCGGTACCGCGCCGGGCCCGCCGGCCCGGGAATCTAGGCGCGTCCCGCCACGTACCAGAGGGACGGCACTTCGACGCGGGTGCCGTCGGGGCCGTACTCCGTGGTGGTCAGCGGCAGGGTGCCGCTCGTCAGCACGGTCAGTCCGGCCGCGGTCAGGAACCCGGGCACGGCCGCGTCGGCCACCTCGCCGGGGGCTATGCCGTGCCGGAGCACCGGCGCGAGCTTGGGCGGCGGCCCTCCGGGGCCGGCCGCCAGGCTCCTCAGCGCCGCCCCGGCGGCTTCGGAGAGCTCCACGAGGAAGGCGCGGCCGCGGTCGCCGACCACCGTGGCGATGCCGTCCGCCAGCGCCTGCCGGTCGTCGGCCTCGCTCTGGTGCAGCACTCCGCGCTGGTAGACGTTGGCGTCGCCGACCTCGGCGTGCAGTGCCCGCACCGCGGCCCTGTCGGCGGCGTCCAGCCGGCGGTACTCCGCCCGGCCGGCCGGGTCGGCGCCGCGGGCGCGGTCCAGGGCGGCGGAGGACAGGTCGGCGCCGACGACGCGCGGGAAGCGGTCGGCGAGGAAGCGGGTCTGGGTGCCGTTGCCGCAGCCGAGGTCCACCAGGGGCAGGCCGGGGTCGGACAGGTGCGGTGCGAACAGGGTGAGGTGGCGGGCCGCGGTCAGGGCGGGTTCCGCGTCCCAGAGCACGGCCCCCGGCCCGTCCGGTGCCTCACGCCAGAAGCCCTCCCAGGCCTCCCGGTACCGACTGGTCACGCTCATGCCCAAACTCCTCGGGTGCGACGCCGGCCCGCCCCGTGTGACGGGCCAGTACGGTGTATCGCGCCCCGGGCGCGCGGACAAGGACACGGCGCACGCCTTCACCGTTCACGCGAACCGGTGGTGCGCCGTCGCGCCACCGGCGCTCAGCGGCGCGGCAGCGTCAGTTCGCACCACACGCTCTTGCCGGCCGCCGTCCGGCTCGTCCCCCACTCACGGGCCAGGGTGCTGACGACGCGCAGCCCGCGCCCGAACTCGTCCGCCGGGCGGGCGTTGAGCAGCGTGGGCAGTTCGTGGTCGTCGTCCTCCACCTCGCACAGCAGCGTGTCCCCGCGCACCAGCCGCAGGGCGACGGGCCGGGCGTGGGAGTGCCGTACGGCGTTGGTGACCAGCTCGCTGACCATCAGCTCGGTGCTGTCCACGAGCTTCGGCAGCCCCCAGTCGTGCAGTCGCTCACGGACCGCCGCGCGGGCCCGGCCCACCTCCGACGGGTCGGGGCGCAGCCGCCATTCGGCGACGGCGTCCGGCTCGATGCCGCCCAGCCGGGCCATCAGCAGGGCCACGTCGTCCTTGCGGCCGCCGCGACCCGCTTCCGAGAACGTCACCGCGAGGGCCCGGACGATGGCGTCGCAGGCGTCGTCCATGGAGGCGGCCGGGTGGGCGGCGGACTCGCACAGCGTGGCGAGGCCGACGCCGATGTCCTCGCCGCGCACCTCGACCAGCCCGTCGGTGCACATCACCAGCCGGTCGCCGGGCTCCACGGGCACGCGCACCGCCTCGAAGGGCACCCCGCCGACGCCGATGGGCGCCCCGGTGGGCAGGTCGAGCAGTTCGCTGCGCCCGTCGGCGGCCCGGACCAGGACGGGCGGGATGTGCCCGGCGTTGGCGAGGCTCAGCTCGCCGGCGATGGGGTCGTAGACGGCGTACAGACAGGTCGCGAGGTAGGTGTCGCCGAGCCGCTGGGCGAGGTCGTCGAGGTTGCGCAGCAACTGCGCGGGCGGCAGGTCCAGTCCGGCCATGGTCTGCACGGCGGTGCGCAACTGGCCCATCATCGCGGCCGAGTTCAGCCCGTGGCCCATGACGTCGCCGACGACGAACGCGGTGCGGGCGCCGGGCAGTTTCACCGCGTCGAACCAGTCTCCGCCGATCCGGCCGAGCAGGGTGCCGGGCAGATAGCGGGTGGCGATGTCGCAGCCCGCCATGCGCGGCGGGATGTGCGGCAGCATGCTGTCCTGGAGCGTCTCGGCGACGTTCTCCTGGTACGTGTACATGCGCGCGTTGTCGAGCACCAGGCCCGCGCGGGCGGCGAGTTCGGCGCCGGTGACCCGGTCCATGTCGTTGAAGACCTGCCGCTCCGGGTGGCGCAGCAGGATCATGAAGCCGAGGACGGCGTGACGTGCCTTCAGCGGGACGACCAGCATGGAGCGGCCGGTGATCAGCGGCCGGATGTCGCGCTTGTCGAACTGCGAGGCGATGGCATGGCCCATCTCCTCGCTGATGCGCGGCACGAGGACGGGTTCGCCGGTGGTCATGCACTGGAAGAACGGCGTGTGCGCCGGAAAGGGCATGGCCTCCCCGACCGGCACCACGTCCTCCCAGCGGCCCGGTTCGTCGGTGTGCTCCAGCGCGACCCGGTGCCACATGGTGGTGGTGTCCGGCACGCCCTCGTCGAACCCCTCGCCGGCAACGACCTGTTCGCGCAGATAGGTGCCGGCGACGTCGGTGAAGCGGGGCACGACGGCCTTGCTGACCTCGACGATGGTGCGCGAGAGGTCGAGGGAGGTGCCGATGCGGGAGCTGACCTCGTTGAGGAACTCCAGGCGTTCCCTGACGGCCGCGTACTCGAGGTCCTCGCCCTCGTCCCGCAGCTCCTCGGGCCCCGGCTCGCCTGCCGCCGGCGCCCGGGCGGCCCGCTCCCGTCGCTGCCGGCGTTCGGCGCGCCGGGGCACGCCCCAGTCGGGGGTGACCGGCACCCGGTCGTTCTGGCTGAACTCCAGGACCGGGTAGCCGAGTTCGAGGACCTGGGAGACGATGCGGGCGCTGTCGCCCACGCTCATGCTGGGGAGGATCTCGGGGAGCCGGCGGGCGAGGTCCTCGGCGCCGGGGAGGTCGGTGTGCCGGGCGAAGCCGGGCGCGATGCGTTCGTACGCCCCGGCCCCGTCCGTGCGCAGTCCGTCCGCGTCGGCCGCCAGCACCAGCAGCCGCTCCCGCCCCGGGCCGACCAGGGGGTAGGCCCACCAGAGCACCTCGACGCGGTCGGTCCCGGACGCGGCGAGGCGGGCCCGGCCCGCGGCGGGGTAGGCCGGCCCGCCGCCGAGGGAGGCGCCGAGGCCGGGCCCCGGACCGTCGTAGGCCGCGTACTCCCCGTACGGGGTGTCCTCCCCTTCCTCGGGCAGCGCACCGGTCACGGGGAGCAGGTCGACGGCCGGGCGGCCGAGCGCCTCCTCCTTGGGGAGTGCGAACAGCCGCCGCGCGCCCCTGCTCCAGTGGGAGACGAGTCCGTCGCGGTCGACGACGACCACGGCCAGCGGGATCCGGCCGGCACCGCCGTCCGCGGCCGCCGGTGCGTCCCGGGCGCGGTGACCGGGGGGTGTGTCCTGCTCGGTGCCACGTTCCATGGCCCAGGCCCTCTCTCCCCCGGCTGCGCAAGATCTGTACCGCCGTCACCACCGTACGGCCCCGGTCGGCCGCGATGTGCGGCAACGCGGGAATTGCCCGCCGGAGCCCGCACCGGCGCGTGTGCCCGCGCGCGACCTGCCGCCTCAGTCCTCGTGCCCGAGCTGAAGGTCGCGTTCCGTTCGTCCGCCGCCCGCCATCCGCAGCACCGTGGCGACCGGCGGGTACCCGGTGGCGATCACGGTGTACTCGCCGGACGACAGGTCGACGAACCGGAAGATCCCGTCGGGTCCGGTGGTGAGGGTGTCGACGACGTTGCCCGCCGCGTCGAGCAGGGTCACGCGCGCCTCCTCGACCGGCCGTCCGCCGCCCGCCCGCACCGTGCCGCGCAGCACGGCGCCGCCGGCCAGCTCGATGTCCTGGCGGGTCTCGCGGGCCGCCTGGACGGTGACGGGGAGGGCGGCCGGGCGGAAGGCGGGGGCGCTGGCGGCGAGGGTGTACTCGCCCGCCACCAGTTCGCTGATGACGTAGCCGCCCTCGCGGCCGCTGCGGGTGCTGGCGACGACCTCCCCGTGGACGTTGGTGAGGGTGACGGCGGCGTCCCGCACGGGGGTGCCGTCGGCGGTGAGGACGCCGCCGGCCAGCCGGCCGGCGCCGCCGAGGACGACGTCGAGTTCGACGGGCCGCTCGCCGACGGTCACGGAGACCGCCTGCGGCTGGTGGCCGCCCGCGGCGGCGATCAGGACGTACGCGCCCGGGCCGGGCGTGGCGAGCGCGTACCGTCCGTCCTCGCCGCTGGCGCCCCGCCCGGTCTGCCGTCCGGAGACGTCGACGAGGGTGAGCGCCGCGCGGGGTACGGCGGTGCCGTCGGGGTGCTGCACGGTCCCGCAGACGGGAACGCCGCCGGTGTGCGGCGAACGGGCCCCCGGTACGCGCGGGTCGGTGCGGGGTGCTTCCTGTGCCGGGTCGGCGATGGGGGTGTGGTGGGACACCAGGGGTTTCTCCTTGAGGAAAAAGGCGGTGAGCAGGCCGAGGACGAGCACCGGCACCAGGTGGAGGAAGACGCTCGGCACGGTGTCGGCGTAGGCCTGGACGTGGGCGTCGCGCAGCTCGGGCGGCAGCGCGTGCACGAACTGCGGGGTGAGCGGGCGGGCGTCGTGCGGCGCGGCGCCCGCGGGCGGGTGCGCGTCGGTGAGCCGGCCGGCCAGGAGGGCGCCGACGACGGCGGCGCCGACGCTGCCGCCGATCTGCCGGAAGTAGGTGTGGGCGCTGGTGGCGGCGCCCAGGTCGGCGGGGCGCGCGGAGTTCTGCACGGCGAGGACCAGCACCGGCATCACCATGCCGATCCCGGCGCCGAGGACGGCCGTCCAGATCCCGAAGTGCAGCCGGGGCGTGCCGGGCTCCAGGCGGGACAGCAGCCACATGCCGGTGACGGCGAGGGCGCAGCCCACGACGGGATGGCTCCGGTAGCGGCCGGTGCGGCTGACGAGCTGCCCGGAGAGGACGGAGGCGCCGACGATGCCGCCCGTCAGGGGCAGCATCAGCAGTCCTGACCCGGTGGCGGAGACCCCGTGGACCATCTGCAGGTACGTCGGCAGATAGCCGGCGACGCCGAACAGGGCGGCCCCGGTCACCAGGCCCACCAGCGCGCTGACGGTGAAGACGGAGTCCCTGAACAGCCGCGGCGGGAGCAGGGGTTCGGCGGTGAGGCGCTCGACGAGGAGGAAGAGCAGGGTGGCCGCGGCGGCGCCGGCGCCGAGGCCGAGCACGACGCGGGAGTCCCAGGCGTACCGGGTGCCGCCCCAACTGGCCAGCAGGACCAGGCAGGTGGGGACGACGGCCAGCAGGAGGGCACCGAGGACGTCGAGGCGGGGCCGGGCGGCCGGTTTCGGCAGCTTGAGCGCCAGGGCGACGACGGCCATGGTGACGAGGCCGAGGGGCACGTTGACGTAGAAGCACCAGCGCCAGGAGAGGTGGTCGGTGAAGTAGCCGCCGAGCAGCGGTCCGGTGACGGAGGCGAGTCCGAAGGCGGCGCCCATCAGTCCCGTGAACCGGCCGCGCCGCCGCGCGGGCACGATGTCCGCGACGATCGCCTGGACGCCGGTCATCAGGCCGCCCGCGCCGACGCCCTGCAGCGCGCGGCAGGCGATCAGCTGGTCCATTGTGGCGGCGCGGCCGGCCAGGGCGGAGCCGACGACGAAGACCAGGACGGCGAACTGGAGGACGCCCTTGCGGCCGAGCACGTCGGCGAGCCTGCCGTAGACCGGCAGTCCGATGGTGGCGGTGAGCAGGGAGGCGGTGATCACCCAGGACATCCGGTCCTGGCCGTGCAGTTCGCCGACGATCTCCGGGAGCGCGGTGGCGACGGTCAGCTGCTCCAGGGCGGCGAGCAGCAGCGCCGACATCAGCGCGAGGAGGACCAGCCGGACCCGGAGCGGGCCCGGACCGGGCGCGGGGGCCGGTGCCGGGGGCGGCGGGCCCACCGCGGGTGGCGCCGTGACCGGCTCGTCCCGCGCCGGAGTGATCCCGCCCATGTGCCACTCCCCTCGTCGCAACGCCGGACCATTCCTGCGTGAAAGCGACAACTACGAGCAAGCGCGGCGAGTTACGGGACAGAGAAGGGCCGCAATGAGATCACCCGAACCGGTGAGAAGCCAACTCCCCGCCGGTTCGGGCACCTTGGACGACCGGACGGCCGGGCCGCCCGGTGGGCGCCCGGCCGTCCGGACTACTTCTCGACCTCGGCGGCGAGCCGCGCGAGCAGGGCGTCGTAGATGCGGGCGAGGCCCTTGGGCGCGAAGGTCTTCTCGAAGAAGCCGCCGATCCCGCCGGCCCCGTTCCACACGGTGGTCACGACGACCCGGGAGCGGCCCTCGCCGGCCGGGGTGACCCGCCAGGTGGTGACCATGGAGGAGTTGCGGTCCTTCTCGACCAGTTCGCCGTCGGCCGGCTCGGTGACCTCCAGCAGGCAGTCGCGCACGCGCTTGCTGGTGGCCTGGAGCTTCCAGTGCACCAGGCTGCCCTCGCCGTCGCCGCCCTCGCGCACCTCGTACTCGCTGTACTGCTCGGGCATCACCTTCGCGCGGGTGCCGCTGTAGTCGGCGAGGGCATCGAACACCGTCTCCGCGTCCGCCGCGACGATCCGCTCCGTAGTGGCCTCGACCTGCGCCATCGCTTTCCTCCAGGGCATGGGTTCTCAGGGGTCGGGGCAAGCCAACCACCCGCGTACCCGGCCGCCCAAATCGGGGTTCCGTAAGTGACCGAAGATGTCGCTCGCACGATCATGGGAACAAGTGTTCTATTGTGTGGTCCCGTGCCATCGAAGGAGGCGTCATGCGCTGGGAGAACCTCACCCCGGACTCCGGACACAGCCGGGCCGAGGCCGCGCTGTTCGGCGCGGAGGCGGTGACCACCCGCACCTTCGACACGCCGGAGTTCCGCGGCATCACCTTCCACGAGATCCGGGCCCGCTCGATCGTCAACCGGGTGCCGGGGGCCTCCCGCATGCCGTTCGAGTGGACGGTGAACCCCTACCGGGGCTGCACCCACGCGTGCGTCTACTGCTTCGCCCGCAAGACGCACAGCTACCTGGACCTCGACACCGGGCTCGGTTTCGACAGCCAGATCGTGGTCAAGGTCAACGCGCCCGAGCTGCTGCGCCACCGGCTGGCCTCCCGCGGCTGGCAGGGCGAGCACATAGCGATGGGCACGAACGTCGACTGCTACCAGCGCGCGGAGGGCCGCTACCGGCTGATGCCGGGCATCCTCGCCGCCCTGCGCGACCACGCCAACCCCTTCTCGATCCTCACCAAGGGCACGCTGATCCTGCGCGACCTGGAACTGATCGAGCAGGCCGCGGAGGTGACGGACGTCGGCGTCTCGGTGTCGGTGGGCTTCACCGACGAGGATCTGTGGCGCACGGTCGAGCCGGGCACGCCGGCGCCCGAACGGCGGCTGGACGTGGTCCGCGCGCTCGCCGGGCGCGGCATCGGCTGCGGGGTGCTGATGGCGCCGGTGATCCCGTTCCTGAGCGACCGTCCGGAGCAACTGCGGGCGACCGTCCGCGCGATCGCGGCCGCGGGGGCCACCTCCGTCACCCCCCTGGTGCTGCACCTGCGGCCCGGTGCCCGCGAGTGGTTCATGTCCTGGCTCGCGCGGCACCATCCGCACCTGGTCCACCGCTACGAGCGGCTGTACGCGGAGGGCGCCTACGCCCCGAAGTGGTATCAGCGCCGCGTCACCGGCCAGGTGCACGAGCTGGCCCAGGAGTACGGCATTGGCCCGGCCGGCGCGGGAATGCCGCGCCGCGCCCGGACCCCGGAGCCCGCCCCGGAGCCGGCGACGGAGCCCACCCAACTCACGCTCCTCTAGGGTCGTTCGAGCGCATCCAGCGGCCCGATCGGGTCAAGAATCGACGGAAAACGTTCAGAAGGGGTCCCATACCGGGACGATGCCGCGTGGGTCGTGAGCCTCGCGGTCCGCAGCACCTCCGTCCTGGGAGGACCCCCATGAGAAGAAGCGCAGCCGTGCTGTGCGGTGCCGCCGCCGTCGTGGCCGGAAGCCTCACGGCCGTGCCCGCCGAGGCCGGCACCCCGCGCGCCACGGAGCCGTTCCCCGTCGCCCGGGCCGCGTGGAAGCCGTGCGGCACCGACGACTACCCGGCGCTGCAGTGCGCGTCCGTCGAGGTGCCGCTCGACCACGCCGACCCGGCCGGGCGGAGGATCACGCTCGCCCTGTCCCGGATCCCGCACACCGCGGAGAAGTACCAGGGCCCCCTGCTGGTGAACCCGGGCGGCCCCGGCGGCAGCGGTCTGACGCTCGCCGGGTTCGTCGCGTCGTCGCTGCCCCGGCAGGTGGCCGCGCAGTACGACGTCATCGGCTTCGACCCGCGCGGTGTCGGCGCGAGCGAGCCCGCCCTGGACTGCGTACCGGGCCACTTCGGCCACGTGCGCCCCGACACGGTGCCGACCACGCCCGAGGTCGAGCAGGCCAACCTCGCGCGGGTCCGGTCCTTCGCCGAGGCCTGCGGCCGGAAGTACGCCGGTCTGCTGCCGCACATCGACACGGCCGGCGCGGTGCGCGACATGGACGTGATCCGGCGGGCGCTGGGCGCACAGAAGATCAACTACTTCGGTTACTCCTACGGCACGTACCTGGGCGCGGTCTACGCCAAGCTGTTCCCGGAGCGGGTGCGGCGCCTGGTCCTGGACTCGGTCGTCGACCCCACCGAGGTCTGGTACGACGCCAACCTGAACCAGGACCACGCCTTCAACGAGCGCCACCGCGCCTTCATGGCTTGGGTCGCCCGGCACGACTCCGCCTACCGGCTGGGCACCGACCCGGAGAAGGTCGAGGCCGAGTGGTACGCGATGCGCGCGGCGCTCAAGGAGAAGCCGGCCGGCGGCAAGGTGGGCGCCGCGGAGCTGGAGGACACCTACATCCCGGGCGGCTACTACAACGGCTACTGGCCGTATCTCGCCCAGGCGTTCTCGGCGTACGTGAACGACCGGGACGCCGAGCCGCTGATCGAGGCGTTCGAGAACTTCGGCGCCGTCGACGCCGCCGGCGACAACGGCTACAGCATCTACACGGCCGTGGAGTGCCGGGACGCCTCCTGGCCGGACGACTGGCGGCAGTGGCGCAAGGACAACTGGGAGGCGTACGAACGGGCACCGTTCATGACCTGGAACAACGCCTGGTACAACGCTCCGTGCGCGTTCTGGCCGACCGGGCACCTGCGGCCCGAGCGCATCCGCAACAGCAAGCTGCCCCCGGCGCTGCTGTTCCAGGCGACGCACGACGCGGCCACCCCGTACCAGGGCGCCGCCACCGTCCACCGGCTGCTGGACCGCTCCAGCCTGGTGGTGGAGTCGGGCGGCGGCAACCACGGCATCACACTGAGCGGGAACGCCTGCCTGGACCGGCACCTGGCCGCCTATCTGGCCGACGGGACCGTGCCGCGGGGCGGTCACGGGGAGGCCGACGCGGTGTGCGCGCCGCTGCCCGACCCGAAGCCGCTGACGTCGAAGGCGGCGCCGACGACGGCCCGCGGTTCGACGCTGCACGGGCTGCTCGGCTTCCGGGGCTGAGCGCCTGACGACCCGTCGGGGACGGGGCTGTCACACCCGTGGTCCATCATGGCCCCATGAGCGACCTGACCCGCATCCCCGCTCCCGACGGCGTGGCCCCGGCGGCCCAGTACACCCATGTGGTGACGGGCACGGGCCGGCTCGTCGCCGTCTCCGGACAGCTCCCGCTCGACGAGGACGGCGGGCTCGTCGGCGAGGGCGACGCCGGAGCCCAGGCCCGGCAGGTGTTCGAGAACCTGCGCCGCTGCCTGGCCGCCGCCGGCGCCACCTTCGACGACGTCGTGAAGCTCACCTACTTCGTCACGGACATGGCGCACCTGCCGGCCGTCCGCGCGGCCCGCGCCGCGCACATACCCGACGACCGGCTGCCGGCGGCGTCCGCGGTCCGGGTCGCGGGCCTGGTCCGCCCGGAGTTCCTGATGGAGATCGAGGCGCTCGCGGTGGTGGACGCGTGACCGGTCCGGTGCTGCGGCCCATGACCGCGGACGACTGCGAGCGCGTCGCCGAGATCCGGATCGGGGGCTGGCAGCACGCCTACCGGGGGCTGGTCCCGCAGCCGTACCTCGACGGGCTCGACGTGGCGGAGGACGCCGCGCGGCACCGCGAGCGCCTGCTGCGCGGCGACGGCGGCGTGGTGAACCTGGTCGCCGAGACGGGCGGCGGCGAGGTCGCCGGGTGGGCCGCGTTCGGCCCGTACCGGGACGGCGACCGGCGCACCGGGGACGCCGAGTTGTACGCCCTGTACCTGCGCCCCGAGCACATCGGCCGGGGCGTGGGGCGGGCGCTGCTCACCGAGGCGGCGCGCCGCTGCGCCGCCGCCGGCCACCGGCGCATGTACCTGTGGGTCCTCCAGGGCAACGCCCCCGCCCGCCGTTTCTACGAGCGGGCGGGCTTCCGCGCGGACGGCGCCGTGGAGACCTTCGCGGTGGGCGGGGACGAGGTGCCCGAGGTGCGGTACGTGAAGGAGCTCGCCGGCTGACGGGCTACCGCTGCCCGGGGACGCGCCGCCCGGAGCCCCGCTGCCGGGGGATGCGGGACAGTGCGCGCACCGCCGCCTCGGCGAGCGCGGGGTGGGCGAGGGCATCGGTCAGCACGGGTTCGGCGCGCGCGTCGCCGAGTTCGCCCAGCCCCTCCACGCAGGCGAGGGCGACCTTGCGGTACGGATCGTGGGGGCTCAGCCGGCGTCGCAGCGTGGTGATCAGGGCGGGGACGGCCTCGGGGGCGCGCAGCGCGGTCAGCAGGCGGACCGGGTGCAGGGCGTAGGCGACGCGGAGTTCGTTGGTGGCGAGGGCGGCGGCCGCGCGGGCGGTGCGCGGGTCGCCGAGACGGGCGAGGGCGTGCGCGGCGGAGGCGCAGCGCGGGGGGTCCCGGTGGTTGAGGAGGAGCACCAGGGCCTCGAAGGCCCGCCGGTCCCCCGCCAGTCCCAGCCGGAACGCGGCCAGTTCGCGGGCCCACAGCGGTTGTCCGGGTTCGGTGAGGACGGCGGCCAGGGTGTCGGGGTCCCGCGCGGCCAGGAGACGGTCGTACGCCGCCGATCCTCCGGACTCCGTCCGTAAGCGCTCCGTGAGCGTTCGCAACTCTTCGTCCATGTCCCCGAGACTAGGCGCGCGGTGGGCCGCTCGGGACGTACATCACAAACCCGGGGGCTGGCGCGCTCGTTACCCGCGAGTTAAGCTCAGACGAGCGAGTTACCCCTCGTGTACCTCCTCACAGCGGTCTGGTGACGCGGCCGCCGTGAGTCGCGGTCGGTTCGGTGCCCTGTGCACCGCAGTACGGCTCGGCCCCGGGACAGGGCCGGTCGGATCCGCCGTCGTCGTGGGCGTGTGCGCGCCCTCCCCGCCCGGGCCTTGCCCGTCGGCCGGGGATCCGCCGACGGCCCGGGCGTGTGCGCTCGCAGCCCGGACCACACCCGCCATCCCGCACGCACCCGGTGCGCCCCCGAGGCGCACCCGGGCGTGTTTTCCGTCGTCACCCTCATTCCTGGAGTCCCTCGATGGCCACTCCCCTGTCCCACCCCTCCCTGCCCCCGCTCCGGACCGTCGCCGTGGTCGGCCTCGGCACGATGGGCACCGGCATCACCGAGGTCCTGGCCGCCGCCGGCCGCGACGTGGTCGGCGTCGACATCAGCGAGGCCCAGGCCGCGCGGTGCGTCGCCGCCCTGGAGTCCTCGACCGCCCGCGCCGTGGAGCGCGGCCGGCTGACCGAGCGGCAGCGCACGGACCTCCTGGCCCGCGTCACCACCTCCACCGACCTCACGGCCGCGGCCGGCGCCGACCTGGTGATCGAGGTGGCGCCGGAGTCGTACGAGATCAAGCAGCAGATCCTGGCCGCACTGGACCGGATCGTGCGACCGGAGACCGTCCTGGCGACCGGCACCAACGCGCTGTCCGTGACCCGTCTCGCGGCCGGCTCGGCCCGACCCGAGCGGGTGCTGGGCATGCACTTCTTCAACCCCGCGCCGGCCATGAAGCTGGTCGAGATCGTCTCCAGCGTGCTGACCGCCCCCGCGGCCGTCGCCGCCGTCACCGACCTCGCCCTGGACCTGGGCAAGGAGCCGGTCGCGGTCGGCGACCGGCCCGGATTCGTCGCCGACGGCCTGCTGTTCGGCTACCTCAACCAGGCCGCCGCGATGTACGAGGCCAACTACGCCTCCCGGGAGGACATCGACGCCGCGATGCGCCTGGGCTGCGGGCTGCCCATGGGCCCGCTGGCGCTGCTCGACCTGATCGGCGTCGACACCGCGCGCACGGTCCTGGAGGCCATGTACGCCGAGTCCGGTGACCGGCTGCACGCCCCGGCGCCGGTCCTCCGGCAGCTCAGCGAGGCGGGCCTGACGGGCCGCAAGGCCGGGCGCGGTTTCTACACGTACGAGGCGCCGGGGAGCGGGACCGTGGTGCGGGACGCGCTGACCCCGCCGGAGGGCGCCTCCCCCGCCGCGGGCCGTCCGGTGCGCTCGGTGGGTGTCGCGGGCTCCGGCACCATGGCCTCCGGGATCGCCGAGGTGTTCGCCAAGGCGGGCTACGAGGTGGTCCTGGCCGCCCGCAGCGAGGAGAAGGCGCGGGCGGCCAAGGGGCGGATCGGGAAGTCGCTCGCGCGCTCGGTCGACAAGGGCCGGATGACCGCCGAAGTCGCCGCCGGGGCCCTGGAGCGGGTCCGCCCGACGGGCACCTACGACGACTTCGCCGACGTCGACCTGGCGGTCGAGGCGGTCGCCGAGGACCTGGAGGTCAAGCGGCAGCTGTTCGCGACACTGGACAAGGTGTGCAGGCCGGGCGCGGTGCTCGCCACCACCACGTCGTCCCTCCCGGTCGTCGCCTGCGCCCGCGCCACCTCGCGCCCGCAGGACGTGATCGGCATGCACTTCTTCAACCCCGCGCCGGCCATGAAGCTGGTCGAGGTGGTGCGCACGGTGCTGACCGCGGACGACGTGCACGCCACCGTGCGGGAGGTCTGCGGCACGATCCGCAAGCACGCCGTGGACTGCGGCGACCGGGCCGGGTTCATCGTGAACGCGCTGCTGTTCCCGTACCTCAACAACGCGATCAAGATGGTGCAGGAGCACTACGCCTCCCTCGACGACATCGACGCGGCGATGAGGCTGGGCGGCGGCTACCCGATGGGCCCCTTCGAGCTGCTGGACGTCGTCGGGCTGGACGTCTCGCTGGCGATCGAGAAGGTGCTGCACCGCGAGTTCCGCGACCCGGGGCTCGCCCCGGCGCCGCTGCTGGAGCACCTGGTGGCCGCGGGCTGCCTCGGCCGCAAGACCGGCCGAGGCTTCCGCGAATATGCCAAGCGCTGAGCGGCCTCCCGGCGACCGGTTGCGGGGCGGCACGGAGTGGGGCGGGCTGCTGGACCCCGACCGGTTCCCGCCACCCGCCCCCGGTGCCCCTCCCCCGCCCGCCGAGGGCGGGGGAGCCCCCGGTCACGCGCACCGAGCTGCGCACATGCAGTACGTTCAGGGCATGTCCCAGCCCGCCAAGTCCGTACGTACACCCGCCACGACCGAGCCGCCGGAGAGTGCCGCAGGCTCCCGCGCCGCCGCCCAGCGGCTGAAGATGCGCCGGGAACTGGCGGCCGCCGCGATGGAGCTGTTCGCGACCAAGGGGTACGAGGCGACCACCGTCGACGAGATCGCGGCCGCCGCCGGGGTGGCCCGCCGCACCTTCTTCCGCCACTTCCGTTCCAAGGAGGAGGCGATCTTCCCCGACCACGACGACACCCTGGTCCGCGCGGAGGCGGTGCTCAACGCCGCGCCCGCGCACGAGCATCCGCTCGACACGGTGTGCCGTGGCATCAAGGAGGTCATGAAGATGTACGCGGCGCGGCCGGAGATCTCGGTCGCCCGCTACAAGCTGACGCGCGAGGTGCCCACCCTGCGCGAGGCGGAGATCGCGTCGGTGGCCCGCTACGAGCGCCTGTTCACCCGCTACCTCCTCGGCCACTTCGACGAGCACGCGCACGACGACGACGCCAACGACGACCCGCTGCTGGCGGAGGTCGCCGCGTCCGCCGTGGTCACCGCCCACAACCACGTGCTGCGGCGCTGGCTCAGGGCCGGCGGCCAGGGCGACGTGGAGGCACAGCTCGACCACGCCTTCGCGATCGTCCGCAAGACCTTCGGCACCGGGATCATGGCGGGCCGGCGCACCGCGCCGCCGCAGCCCCCCGCGGCGACGGTGTCCCCGCACGGCGAGGTGCTGGTGACGGTCGCCCGCACCGACGCCCCGCTGGACGAGGTGATGCGGACCATCGAGCAGGCGCTCAAGGAGCGCTGAGCGGGTCCGCACCCGGGCCGGCAGGCCCGTCCGCCCCCGACGACCGCTGTGACGACGGCCACCCCACCGGGTGGCCGTTTTGCCATGTCAGGGGCGCTTTTCGCACCGCTTTCCGAGGCCGTTCGATCGATCATCGCTCATCTGATGCGTAAAGATTTCACCTGAGCCCAACTTCTGGCACGCAGTGCCTTGCCGTGTGACACGGCGTGCCATACGTTGAAGGTGTCCGGGCTGTCCCGGCGGGCTCACCGGCCCGTACGTCCCGGACGCCTGCGTCACAGGCACCCTCCCGCGCCACCACGCGCTGCCGAAGCTCCACCGCCGAACCGACGGCACCCCCAACCCTCAGCAGCACACCGACGTAACCCTCAGCGCCCTCCCTCGGGGCGCTCATCGCCGGAGGCAACACCGTGACCGTGAAGGACATCCTGGACGCGATCCAGTCGGCCGACGCCACGTCGGAGGACTTCGCCGCCCTGCCGCTCCCCGAGTCGTACCGCGCGATCACCGTGCACAAGGACGAGACGGAGATGTTCGCGGGCCTCGAGACCCGCGACAAGGACCCCCGCAAGTCGATCCACCTCGACGACGTGCCGCTGCCCGAACTGGGCCCCGGCGAGGCCCTGGTGGCCGTCATGGCCTCCTCGGTCAACTACAACTCGGTGTGGACCTCGATCTTCGAGCCGCTGTCGACGTTCGGCTTCCTGGAGCGCTACGGCCGCACCAACGAGCTGGCCAAACGCCACGACCTGCCGTACCACATCATCGGCTCCGACCTCGCGGGCGTCGTGCTGCGCACCGGCCCCGGCGTCAACGCCTGGCGGCCCGGTGACGAGGTGGTCGCCCACTGCCTGTCCGTGGAGCTGGAGTCGAGCGACGGGCACAACGACACGATGCTCGACCCGGAGCAGCGCATCTGGGGCTTCGAGACCAACTTCGGCGGACTCGCCGAGATCGCGCTCGTGAAGTCCAACCAGCTGATGCCGAAGCCGGACCACCTGAGCTGGGAGGAGGCCGCCGCGCCGGGCCTGGTCAACTCCACCGCCTACCGGCAGCTGGTCTCCCGCAACGGCGCCGGCATGAAGCAGGGCGACAACGTGCTCATCTGGGGCGCGAGCGGCGGACTCGGCTCCTACGCCACCCAGTTCGCGCTGGCCGGCGGCGCCAACCCGATCTGCGTCGTCTCCTCGCCGCAGAAGGCGGAGATCTGCCGGTCCATGGGCGCCGAGGCGATCATCGACCGCAACGCCGAGGGCTACAGGTTCTGGAAGGACGAGAACACCCAGGACCCCAAGGAGTGGAAGCGCTTCGGCAAGCGCATCCGCGAACTCACCGGCGGCGAGGACATCGACATCGTCTTCGAGCACCCGGGCCGCGAGACCTTCGGCGCGAGCGTCTTCGTCACCCGCAAGGGCGGCACCATCACCACCTGCGCCTCCACCTCGGGCTACATGCACGAGTACGACAACCGGTACCTGTGGATGTCCCTGAAGCGCATCATCGGCTCGCACTTCG
Organism: Streptomyces capillispiralis; assembly: GCF_007829875.1. Classification (NCBI taxonomy): domain Bacteria; kingdom Bacillati; phylum Actinomycetota; class Actinomycetes; order Kitasatosporales; family Streptomycetaceae; genus Streptomyces; species Streptomyces capillispiralis. The sequence goes on from NZ_VIWV01000001.1 coordinate 1,287,268, forward strand.
CCAACTACCGCGAGGCCTGGGAGGCCAACCGGCTGATCGCCAAGGGCAGGATCCACCCGACGCTGTCCAAGGTGTACGCCCTGGAGGACACCGGCCAGGCCGCCTACGACGTCCACCGCAACCTGCACCAGGGCAAGGTCGGCGTGCTCTGCCTGGCGCCCGAGGAGGGACTCGGCGTGCGCGACCACGAGAAGCGCGCACAGCACATCGACGCCATCAACCGCTTCCGGAACATCTGAGGACACCGAGGTCATCGATGACTGAGCGTCAGAAGGACCGGCCGTGGCTGATGCGCACGTACGCCGGTCACTCCACGGCCGAGGCGTCCAACGAGCTGTACCGGCGCAACCTCGCCAAGGGCCAGACCGGTCTGTCGGTCGCGTTCGACCTGCCGACGCAGACCGGCTACGACCCCGACCACGTCCTCGCCCGCGGCGAGGTCGGCCGGGTCGGCGTGCCCGTCTCGCACCTCGGTGACATGCGCCGGCTGTTCCAGGACATCCCCCTGGAGCGGATGAACACCTCGATGACGATCAACGCCACCGCCATGTGGCTGCTGGCGCTCTACCAGGTCGTCGCCGAGGAGCAGGGCGCGGACCTCACCCGGCTCCAGGGCACGACCCAGAACGACATCGTGAAGGAGTACCTGTCCCGGGGCACCCATGTGTTCCCGCCGGGGCCGTCGCTCCGCCTCACCACGGACATGATCGCGTACACGGTCTCCCACCTGCCGAAGTGGAACCCGATCAACATCTGCAGCTACCACTTGCAGGAGGCCGGGGCCACGCCGGTGCAGGAGATCGCGTACGCGATGTCCACCGCCATCGCCGTGCTCGACGCGGTGCGCGACAGCGGCCAGGTGCCGCGGGAGCGCATGGGCGACGTGGTCGGCCGCATCTCCTTCTTCGTGAACGCGGGCGTCCGCTTCGTCGAGGAGATGTGCAAGATGCGCGCCTTCGGCCGCATCTGGGACCAGGTCACCCGCGAGCGGTACGGCATCGAGGACCCCAGGCACCGCCGCTTCCGCTACGGGGTCCAGGTCAACTCCCTGGGGCTGACCGAGGCGCAGCCGGAGAACAACGTCCAGCGGATCGTGCTGGAGATGCTGGCCGTCACCCTCTCCAAGGACGCCCGCGCGCGGGCCGTGCAGCTCCCGGCCTGGAACGAGGCCCTGGGCCTGCCCCGCCCCTGGGACCAGCAGTGGTCGCTGCGCATCCAGCAGGTGCTGGCGTACGAGAGCGACCTGCTGGAGTACGACGACATCTTCGAGGGCTCGAAGGTGATCGAGGCGAAGGTGGAGCAGCTGGTCGCGGACTCGTTCGCGGAGATGGAGCGGATCCAGGAGATGGGCGGCGCGATGGCGGCCGTCGAGTCCGGCTACCTCAAGTCCCAACTCGTCGCCTCGCACGCCGAGCGCCGGGCCCGGATCGAGTCGGGCGAGGAGAAGATCATCGGTGTCAACGCCTTCGAGGGCACCGAGCCGAACCCGCTGACCGCCGACCTGGACACCGCGATCCACACCGTGGACCCGGCGGTCGAGGCCCGTGTCGTCGCCTCGCTGCGGCACTGGCGCGACACCCGCTACCAGCCGCCCTTCAACCACCCGCGTCCCTGCAAGGCGCTGGAGAAACTGAAGGAGGCCGCGCGCGGCACCGCCAACCTCATGGAGGCCACGCTGGAGTGCGCCCGCGCCGGCGTCACGACCGGCGAATGGGCCGGGGCGCTGCGCGAGGTGTTCGGCGAGTTCCGGGCGCCGACCGGTGTCTCCTCCGCCCCGGTGGCGGTGGCCGCCGGGGAGGGCTCGGCGCTGTCGGAGGTGCGCCACAGGGTGGAGCTGACCGCCCGTGACCTCGGTGTCGGCAAGCTGCGCTTCCTGGTCGGCAAGCCGGGCCTGGACGGGCACTCCAACGGCGCCGAGCAGATCGCCGTGCGGGCCCGCGACGCCGGGTTCGAGGTGGTCTACCAGGGCATCCGGCTCACACCCGAGCAGATCGTGGACGCGGCCCTCGCGGAGGACGTGCACGCGGTGGGCCTGTCCATCCTCTCCGGCTCGCACGCCCAGCTCGTCCCGGACGTGCTGGAGCGCCTCCGTGTGGCCGGTGCCACAGATATACCGGTGATCGCTGGTGGCATCATCCCGAACGGTGACGCCGAGGAACTGCGGGCGGCCGGAGTGGCCGCGGTCTTCACCCCGAAGGACTTCGACATCACCGGGATCATCGGCCGCATCGTCGACGAGATCCGCAACGCCAACAAGCTCGACCCCCTGGAGGTCCCCGCATGACCGCCCACCCGTCGCCCCCCACCACCCTTTCAACGGGCGGCTCCGCCGCGCACCTCTCTGTCAACCGCCTTCGCCCCCGGCGTTCCTGCCTGGCCGTACCGGGCTCGAACCCGCGCTTCCTGGAAAAGGCCCAGGGCCTCCCCGCCGACCAGGTCTTCCTCGACCTGGAGGACGCCTGCGCGCCGCTCGCCAAGCCCGAGGCGCGGCACACCATCGTGAAGTTCCTCAACGAGGGCGACTGGACCGGCAAGACGCGGGTCGTGCGGGTGAACGACTGGACGACCGAATGGACGTACCGGGACGTCGTCACGGTCGTCGAGGGCGCCGGCCAGAACCTCGACTGCATCATGCTGCCGAAGGTCCAGGACGCCCAGCAGATCGTCGCGCTCGACCTGCTGCTCACCCAGATCGAGAAGACGATGGGCTTCGAGGTCGGCCGGATCGGCATCGAGGCGCAGATCGAGAACGCCCGCGGCCTGAACAACGTCAACGAGATCGCGCAGGCCTCGCCGCGCGTGGAGACCATCATCTTCGGCCCGGCCGACTTCATGGCGTCCATCAACATGAAGTCCCTGGTCGTGGGCGAGCAGCCGCCCGGCTACCCGGCGGACGCCTACCACTACATCCTGATGAAGATCCTGATGGCCGCCCGCGCCAACGACCTCCAGGCGATCGACGGCCCCTACCTGCAGATCCGCAACGTGGACGGCTACCGGGAGGTGGCCCGGCGCGCCGCCGCGCTCGGCTTCGACGGCAAGTGGGTGCTGCACCCGGGCCAGGTCGAGGCGTCCAACGAGATCTTCTCGCCCTCGCAGGAGGACTACGACCACGCCGAGCTGATCCTGGACGCGTACGAGTACTACACGTCCGAGGCGGGCGGCAGGAAGGGCTCGGCGATGCTCGGCGACGAGATGATCGACGAGGCCAGCCGGAAGATGGCGCTGGTCGTCTCCGGCAAGGGGCGCGCCGCCGGCATGACGCGCACCAGCACGTTCGAGATCCCGGAGGGCTGAGCGCGATGCAGTTCGGGCGCACCTACGAGGAGTTCGAGGTCGGGGCGACGTACAAGCACTGGCCGGGCAAGACGGTCACCGAGTACGACGACCACCTGTTCTGCCTCCTCACCATGAACCACCACCCGCTCCACATGGACACGAACTACGCCGAGAAGACGACGGACTTCGGCAGGAACGTGGTGGTCGGGAACTACGTCTACTCCCTGCTGCTCGGCATGTCGGTGCCCGACATCTCCGGCAAGGCGATCGCCAACCTGGAGATCGAGTCGCTGAAGCACGTGGCGCCGACCTTCCACGGCGACACGGTCTACGGGCAGACGACGGTGCTCGACAAGTGGCCGTCGAAGTCGAAGGACGACCGCGGCATCGTGTACGTCGAGACCAAGGGCTACAAGCAGGACGGCACGCTGGTGTGCGTGTTCCGCCGCAAGGTGATGGTGCCGACGCAGACGTACATCAAGGAGCGCGGCGGCGAGCAGCCCGGCCGCCCGGAGCTGAAGGAACAGGGGAAGTAGCGATGGCCCGCCTCGCCCAGACCGCCGGTCTCACGGACGTCCAGCAGGAGATCCTCTCCACCGTCCGGGACTTCGTGGACAAGGAGATCATCCCGGTCGCGACCGGGCTGGAGCACCGCGACGAGTATCCGCAAGCGATCGTCGACGGCCTGAAGGAACTCGGCCTGTTCGGTCTGATGATCCCCGAGGAGTACGGGGGCCTGGGCGAGTCGCTGCTCACCTACGCGCTGTGCGTGGAGGAGATCGCCCGCGGCTGGATGTCGGTCTCCGGCATCATCAACACGCACTTCATCGTGGCGTACATGCTCAAGCAGCACGGCACGCAGGAGCAGAAGGACCACTTCCTGCCGAGGATGGCGGCCGGCGACGTCCGCGGCGCCTTCTCGATGTCGGAGCCGGGCCTGGGCTCCGACGTGTCGGCCATCACCTCCAGGGCGGTGAAGGACGGCGACGCGTACGTCCTGAACGGCCAGAAGATGTGGCTCACGAACGGCGGCACGTCCTCGCTGGTGGCCGTCCTGGTCCGGAGTGACGAGGGTCACGCCGAGGGGACGGCGCCCCACAGGTCGATGACCACCTTCCTGGTGGAGAAGGAGCCCGGCTTCGGCGAGGTCCGGCCCGGCCTCACCATCCCCGGGAAGATCGACAAGATGGGCTACAAGGGTGTCGACACCACCGAGCTCATCATGGACGACCTGCGCGTTCCCGCCGACCGGGTGCTCGGCGGGGTCACCGGCCGGGGTTTCTACCAGATGATGGACGGTGTCGAGGTCGGCCGCGTCAACGTCGCGGCGCGTGGCTGCGGCGTCGCGCAGCGTGCCTTCGAGCTGGGGGTGCGGTACGCCCAGCAGCGCCACACCTTCGGCAAGCCGATCGCCCAGCACCAGGCCATTCAGTTCAAGCTGGCGGAGATGGCTACCAAGGTGGAGGCCGCACATGCGATGATGGTGAACGCCGCACGCAAAAAGGACTCGGGGGAACGAAACGACCTTGAAGCAGGGATGGCGAAGTACCTCGCCTCCGAATACTGCAAAGAGGTCGTGGAGGACGCCTTCCGGATCCACGGCGGCTACGGCTTCTCCAAGGAGTACGAGATCGAGCGTCTCTACCGGGAGGCGCCGATGCTGCTGATCGGTGAAGGCACCGCCGAAATCCAGAAAATGATCATCGGCAGGCGACTGCTCGAAGAGTATCGATTCCAGGGCTGAATGTCCGGATACGGGGTGTTTTCTTGGAGAAGAGGATCACACCCCGTATGCACTCTTCGGCCGTCGACTCGGCTGCCTGGCTTACCCAGTTGCCGCCCGGAGCCGCTACGATCGCCGGAAAGCCGCCGTCCCCCGCAAGTGCGCGGCATCATCCGCTACGAAGGTCATCCATGCCCCACAGCCAAACCTCTGCACACCGCGACAGCCTCGCCGGCGTACGCCTCGCGCGCGGAGCATCGCCGTGGCTTCTGCCGACCGTCGCCACCGCAGCCGTCAGCCTGCTCCGCGCCCGCCGCTCGGGTGCCGCCAAGGCCGTCGCCGTCCCCGCCACCGCGCTGGCGGCCGGAATGCTGTGGTTCTTCCGCGACCCCGAGCGCGAGATCGCCCAGGGCCGGGTCATCTCGCCCGCCGACGGTGTGGTGCAGAGCATCATGCCGTGGAAGGACGGCCGTACCCGCGTCGCCATCTTCATGAGCCCGCTCAACGTGCACGTGAACCGGGCCCCGCTGGCCGGCACGGTGACGTCGGTCGAGCACGTCCCCGGTGGCTTCGTTCCCGCCTTCAACAAGGAGAGCGAGAACAACGAGCGCGTGGTGTGGCACTTCGACACCGAGCTCGGCGACATCGAGATGATCCAGATCGCCGGCGCGGTGGCCCGCCGCATCGTCCCCTACGTGCCCCGGGGCACCAAGGTCGAGCAGGGTGAGCGCATCGGTCTGATCCGGTTCGGCTCGCGCGTGGACCTCTACCTGCCCGCGGGCGTGGAGGTCGCGGTCGAGGTCGGCCAGAAGACCGTGGCTGGGGTGACTCGCATTGACCGTGGTTGATCCGGAGACACAGACCGGCTGGGTGCCGGAGGCCGACGAGGCGGACGACGAGGAGGAGATGCCCCTCTCGCTCCGCCTGTCGATAGCGGACACCCTCACCCTGGGCAACGCCACCTGTGGCTTCATGGCGGTGTACTTCACCACCACCGGCATCCTGATCCCGCACCTCACGGGCAGCCAGGAGACCGGCATGGCCCGCCACAGCGCGGCCACCGCCGTCATCCTGATGCTGTGCGCGGCGGTCTTCGACCTGTTCGACGGCCTGGTGGCGCGCAAGCTGCGCAGCTCGCCGATGGGCGCGGAGCTGGACAACCTCTCCGACCTGATCAGCTTCGGCCTCGCCCCGGCGTACTTCGTCCTGGTCTACGGCATGGTCGCGGACGACGCGCACCAGAGGGTGGCCGCGGTCGGAGCGATCGTGGTGCTGCTGGCGGTGGTGCTGAGGCTGGCGAGATTCTCCTGCGTGACGGTGAAGGACGGCACCTTCCAGGGCATGCCGTCGCCGTTCGGCGCGCTGACCGTCGTCTCGATCGTGCTGCTGGAGCTGCCGTTCGTGGCGACGCTGCTGGCGATCCTGGGGACGGCCTGGCTGATGGTGAGCCGGGTGGAGTACCCGAAGCCGCGGGGACGCCTCGCGGTGGCGATGCTGTCGTGGATCGTGCTGTCGATGGGGCTGCTGGCGGCCTGGGCGTTCGACGCGCCGAGCGGTCAGCTGCTGCTCCAGACGGGCTGCGCGCTCCAGCTGGTCATGGGCGCGGTGATCCCGCTGTTCGCCACGGCACGGCGGGTGAACAACTTCCGTGACAACCGGCGGGAGGCACGGGCGGCGCAGCTGCCGTAGGCGGCGCTCGTACGGGCTTGGAGGGCCCCGGACCCGGGTCGGGTCCGGGGCCCTCGTGTGTGCGGGCACCCGGCCCGACGTGCCCGGGGATGCCCCGGGGTCCGGCGCGTTCAGAGGATCTGCTCGTCCTCGTCGGGTGCCTTGCGGTTCCGGTCGGCCATCTTCTCCCAGAAGGCGTGCAGCTCCCCGACGGGGATGCTCACCCACGGCGCGGTGCGCCGGGCCGGGGACGGAACGTGCCAGCGTGAGCGGCTGTGCAGCAGGGCCTGCTGCTGGCGGCAGAACAGCTCCTCGATCTCCGTCTGCGCCTTGCCGGCCTTGGGGGGATAGGGGCACAGACGGAACGCGCAGGTCGGCAGGCAGGTGGAGCCCGGCTCGCTCCCGTCGGCGCGGCCCACACTGCGCTCGGGGTGCAGCGGGCCACGGTCGTGGGTGACGCACGGCGGCAGGGCGCTCCTGTTCGCCAGGGCCAGACGCTCCTCGATCTCGTCCGCGCTGCCGTCGCGCTCGGTCAGAGTGAGCATGACCAGGACGTCCGCGAGCAGGCGCTGGGCCCGCGGGTGCAGGACGCTCCAGCCGGCCGAGGGGGTGATCCACAGGCTGTGCTTGCGGTAGCGCTCGGGGTCGGCGGGGGTGGAGCCCACATTGTCGATGGCACGGTGCTCGTCGATCCACAGGAACCGCTCCGGGTGTCCCGTCTCCAGCGCCAGGGTCACCAGGTCGCCGGCCTCCGCGACGAACGGGTGCAGGACCCGGCCGGCGTGACGTTCCCGCGGGCCGCCGGCCGCCGCGGCGTCATGGGCGCTCCCCGCCATGCCGAGCCACCGGGTGACCGCCTGCACGGGCTCGACGCGGGAGCCGGACACCGTGGCACCGTCGGCCGTGCGCGCCCCGCCCGGTGGCGTGAGCGGGAGCCTGCGGGGGTCCGTCCCGTCGGCGCCGGCCGGCTGCCCGGGGGTGTCGGGGAGTTCCCACAGGCACAGTGCGTGGAGCAGGCTGAGCTGCGCGTACCAGTAGCGGCTGCACAGCAGCATCCGCTCGGCCTGCTTCATCAGGTACGCCCGGGTCTCCGCGTAGGCGTTCGGGTGCCGACTCCTGCGGTTCGCGGCGTTCTTGAAGCCCTGGGCCAGGGCGTTCTCCAGGGAGATCGGCAGATCCGGCTCGCCGGGCCCGGCGCGCGGCCGGAGGGCGGTGCTCTGCCGGCCGTCGGCGGGGGCCAGGTGCTCGAGCCAGAGGTTCAGCCGCTCCTTGGTCTCGTCGCGGTACTTCTCGGTGACGGAACCGACGATCATGGGAACGAGCCAGGCCCGCAGGGCGAAGTGGCGCCACAGCGTGGTGCGGCTGCGCTCGTACTCCGCCACGAACCGGGCGTGCTCCAGCCGCCGGTCCGCCGCCGCTCTCCCGCCGACGGTGCCGTCCGCCGCCACCTCCGGGCCCTCGGCACCGCCCGTGTCCGCCTCGCCGAGCCAGGCGGTGTAGTCGCGGTCGAGCTTCTCCTTGGCCTCGCGGGTCCGCTCCAGGTACTGCGCCACGGGATCGGTGCCGAGGGGGAACAACTGCCGCAGGGCCTGGAAGGCGGCGTCGCCGCCGGAGGCGATCTGGTGCGCGATCGCGATCCGCACCGCGTGCGACGGCTCGTGCGTACCGATGCGGAAGAGGCGTTCGTAGGGCAGGGACGGTACGGCGGGCTCCCCGCCCGCGGGCGGACGGGGTGCGGCGCAGCGGCGCTCCCGTTCCCGCAGGGCGGCTCCGAAGCGCCGCACCAGGCCCAGTTTCGCGTCCTCGACGGTCCGCTGGTCACCCCTGATGAGCAGGGACTCCCACTGCTCGTCCAGCGTCCGTGCCAGCGTGTCCTGGATCGGGTCCGGGTCGACGCTGTCGATCTCCAGGGCCGCGGCGAAGAGGTCGAAGTACTTCGGGTCGTGCCGCTTCGCCGTGGCGTCGCGCAGCAGTTCCGCCGTCCGCTGCGGCGCCGCGGCGCCGGACGTCCCGGCCGCGGTCCCCGCGGCCCGGTCCGGCGGCTGTGTCACCGCCCGGTGGCGGGACAGCAGCACCAGGGCGATGAGGAGTTCGCGGGAGGGTCCCGGGCTGCGCAGCGCCGGTTCCACGACGGCGCCGATGTGGTCGTCGGCCAACTCGCCGAGCAGACGGTGGCCCAGATACGCCTGGACGATGCTGTGCGGGAACCGGACCTTGTTCTCGTAGCCCTTCACCAGCCCCAGGAGCTGCCCGTTGGCGGCGTATCTGGCCAGCTCGGAGTAGCACTCGTTGGGGTATTCGAGGGGGTTCGTCCAGGACTCCCTCCTGTCGATCTTGCGGCGCAGGATGCCCCAGATCGCGGCCCGTTGGCGCGGGTCGGAGTGCAGCCGGCCCACGGCCGGCCGGTGGTCCACCGGCTCCTCGCCACGCCCCTGCGGCTGCTCCCGCAGGTCGTCCAGGTACGCGCCGACGAAGTCGTCGAACGTCACCTCGAGGCTGTCCTGCAGCAGTCCCAGGCAGGCCAGCGCGGACACCACCCACACGGTCTCCCGGCGCTCCCTGCGGTCCATCACCAGTGTGTCGAGGATGCGGCCGTCCTCGATGGCCTGCCGGTAGGTGTCGAGCAGCCACAGCCTGAGCGTGGAGCAGTCGTTGCTGCGGGTGTTCAGGCGCCCCAGTTCCTCACGGAGTCTCAGGTGCTCCAGCAGTCCGCGCTGCTGGAGCAGCCGGGCGATCCGCAGGTAGATCGGCGAGTCCGCGATCTCGGCGGTCTCCACCACCCAGCCGAGCCGGCGCTCGTCCGCCTCGCCGGGTTCGCGCACCAGGTACTCCAGCGCCGCCTCCTCGCTCAACGGCTCCAGTTCGGCGATCGCGGCCCTGGTGCCCTCCAGCGGCGCGTGCGGGCGGGTGGCGATGACCAGCGGGAGCCGCCGGCGGTCCGCCCGGTCTATGGCACGGCGGATGATGTTGTCGCGGTCCTCCCGGTACCGCTCGTCGAGGAGGGCTTCCTCCAGTCCGTCGGCGACGACCACGACCTTGTCGTCGAGCCGCAGTTGCCGCCACGCCTTGTCGATGTCGCCCCCGATCACGCCCGGCTCCGACACTTCCGGGTCCGTCACCTCCGCGAAGCGGCGGCGTGCCATCGCCTCGAAGTCGAGTTCGCCGTCGCCGTCCATGTCGCGCAGCCGGATCGGCACGGGAACGGCCGACTGCCGCGCCAGCATGCGCGTCAGTTCCACCAGCACGGCGGTCTTGCCGACGCCCACGCCGCCGACGAGCAGATAGGGCTTGCGCGTGCTCCTGTCGCGGAGTGCCTGGGCCAGCACCTGGGCGAGTTCGTGGCGCCCCACGATCCTGTCGACGAGCGTCCCGGCCGTGGGCACGAGTTCGTGCGGCTTGGTGCGCGCCTTCTTGACGAGCGGCTTCTTGACCTTGCGGTACCAGAAGAAGAGAAAGACGGCCAGGATGAGGGAGGCCGTCAGGACGGGGCCCACGAAGGCGGAGAGGGTGGTGAACCAGGACGACTTGCGCACGTCCTGGAACCACGACTTCTCGTGGCGGGCCGAGTCGTAGAAGGCCAGGGCCAGCCAGGTGAGCAGCACGAGGGTGCCGAGCAGGGCGTACGCGCGCAGGAAGCGGCCGCGGGCGATGCCCCAGTGGCGCCAACTGCGGTTCGGGACGATGCTCTTGCGGGCCTCACGATCGGTCCTGAACGTGCGCCACCGCTTGTCCGCCGCCCCCACGGTCCGGGACCACCAGCGCCGCGGATACAGCGTGAACCAGGCGGCGTCGGGCGGTCGGGTCCTGCCCTCCGGATCGCGGATGACCTTGGTGGGCATGGAGTCCGTTCCCTCCGCGCTGCGTCTGCCGGCGGAACGTCGTGGAACACCGGGAAGCCGCCGCGGGCGCGATGACGCCGCCCCGCCCCGGCGAGTACGTCCGTCTCACGGACATCCGCCTGCACGTATGCCGTCTCTTCCATGGAACCACTGGTCAGGAAGACCGCAACACGGCCACGGACGGGGCGGTCACCGGGCCCGGCGGGCACGGGCGGCGCGCTCGGCGGCGCCCCGTCCGGCGGCCGGTGGCAGCGTGTCAACTCCGCCGCCGGCCCACGGACATCCGGCCGGGCTCAGGTCAGGAAGTCCCGCGCGACGCGCTCCGCCGTGCGCTCCAGGATCGGCCCCGCGTCCGCGATGCACCGCGCCACGTCCGGCTCCAGGTCCGTCAGCGCGTACGCCCTGCGGATGCCCGCCCGTCCCAGCACCTCCGGCGGCAGGGCGAGGCGCCCGCACACCGCGACGACCTCCTTGCCCGCCGCGCGGGCGGCGGCCGCGACGCCCGCCGGCGCCTTGCCGTGCAGCGTCTGCTCGTCCAGCGACCCCTCACCGGTGACGACCAGGTCCGCCCGCTCCAGCGCCGGCGCGAAGCCCAGCACGTCCAGCATGACCTCGATGCCGGGCCGGAAACCCGCCCCGAGCAGCAGTGCCCCGTACCCGATGCCGCCCGCCGCGCCCGCTCCCGGCGAGGCGGCGTACTCGGCGGCCCTCGGCCCGACGGCCGTCTCCAGCACCTCGGCGAAGTGCGCGAGCGCCGCGTCCAGCCGCTCCACGTCCTGCGGCGAGGCACCCTTCTGCGGGCCGTAGACCGCGGGCGCGCCCTTCGGACCGGTCAGCGGGTTGTCGACGTCGCTGGCGAGCACGAACTCCACCGCGCCCAGCCGCGGGTCGAGGCCCGACAGGTCGGCGGTGGCCAGGTCGGCGAGCCCGCCGCCGCCCGGCGCCACCGGCTCGCCGCCGGCCGTGAGGAAGCGGGCGCCCAGCGCCGACAGCATGCCCGCCCCGCCGTCCGTGGTGGCGCTGCCGCCCACCCCGAACACGAGGGTGCGCGCCCCGGCGTCCAGCGCGGCCCGCAGCAGTTCGCCGGAGCCGTACGTCGATGCCGTGAGCGGCGCGAGGACACCGTCCGGCAGCCGCTGGAGTCCGCTGGCTTCGGCCATCTCCACGACGGCGGTGTCACCGCGCAGCGCGTACGCCGCGCTCACCTCGTCCCCGAGGGGGCCGGTGACCCGTACCTCGCGCCGTTCGAAGCCGGCCGCGACCGCGGCGGCCACGGTGCCGTCGCCGCCGTCGGCCACCGGCAGCGCCTCGACCACCAGGTCCGGTACGACCCGGCGCAGCCCCGCCATGACCCGCTCGGCGACCTCGACGGCCGTCAGCGACCCCTTGAACTTGTCCGCGGCGACGAGCACCCGCTGTGCCGACTGCGCCGTACGAGTACCGCTCCCTGCAGCGTCCGCCACTTGCATTCCCCTCGCTCTGCGGGCCCCACGCGCGCGCGTCGGGGCCGGTCGCGCCGCAGTGACCCTAACCGGAGGGCACGGTCGCCGTCATGCCCCGACCGGCTCGTGGAACGGCACGGCGGGGCGCGTCCCGGTGCGTCATCGGGTAGACCGGTCCCATGAGCGCTGTGGGCACGGAGCCGGGACTCGCCGACCGCATCCTCGGAGGCTGGCTGGGCCGGATCGCGGGCAACATGCTCGGCAAGCCGGTGGAGCAGGGCGAGGTGTGGACGCGGGAACGCATCGACCGCTACCTGCGGCGGACGGACGCTCTGCCCCTCACCGACTACCTGCCCGGTCCCCCGAGCGAGGAGGACCGCCTCGACCTGCGCCCGGAGTGGCCTGCCTGCGTCCGCGGCCGCGTCGACGGCAGCTGCCGCGACGACGACGTCGACTACGCCGTCCTCGGCCTCGACCTGCTGGAGACCCACGGCTTCGGTTTCAGCACCGAGCAGGTGGGCGACCTGTGGCTGCTGCGGCTGCCGTTCCTGCAGACCTTCACGGCGGAGCGGGCGGCCTACCGGAACCTCGCGAACGGCCTGCGTCCCCCGCTCACCGCCACCCACGACAACCCGTACCAGGAGTGGATCGGCGCGCTGATCCGCGCCGACATCCACGGCTGGACCTGCCCGGGCGACCCGCGCCGTGCCGCCTCGCTGGCCCGCAGGGACGCGGTGCTGTCGCACACCGGCAACGGCGTCCACGGCGCGATGTGGGCGGCGGCGCTGATCTCGGCGGCGTTCACGGCGCCCACGGTGCGGCACGCGCTGGACGAGGCGCTGACGGTGATCCCGGCGGGCTGCCGCCTCGCCCGCACGGTGCGCCGGGTGGCGTCGCTGCACGGCACCGGGGTGGCCTGGGAGGACACGCTGGCGACGCTCGGGCGGGAGACGGCGGGGCTGCACTGGATCCACACCGTCCCGAACGCCGCCGTGCTCACCGCCGGCCTGCTGTACGGCGACGGCGACTTCACCCGCACCATCGCCCTGACCGTGCGCGGCGGCCTGGACACGGACTCCAACGGCGCGACGGCGGGCTCGGTGGCGGGCGTCCTGTGCGGCGCCCCGGCGATCCCCGGCCAGTGGAAGGACCCCCTGCGGGACACGGTGCGCAGCGCCGTCTTCGGCTTCGACGGGGTGCGGATCAGCGAACTGGCGGACCGCACGCTGCGGCTGGCGCGGGCCGGGGCCCATCCGTGAGGGGTTCCGGGTCTCATGGCGGAGGGCGTAGGGCGGACGGTGTACGGCGGTTGTGGCTGCGGGCCGAGGCGACGGGGGCCGCACCGGCCCTAACGTCGACGGCATGCAGATCGCGATTCTTGGCACGGGACATGTGGGACGGGCTTTGGCCACGGCCTGGGCGCGCGCGGGTCACGAGGTGGTCCTCGGGTCGCGCCGGCCGGGCGACGCGCGGGGGCGGGCGGAGCTGTCGGACGCCCTGGCCGGGGGCGTCCGGGTCGCCGATCCGGCGTCGGCCGTCGCGGGCGCGGAGGTGGTGGTGAACGCGACGCCGGGCACCGCGTCGGTGTCGGCGCTCGCCTCGGCCGGGGCGGCGGCCCTGACGGGGAAGGTGCTGCTCGACGTGGGGGTCGGTTTCGACGAGGAGGGCGGGCTGTCCCATCCCGGGGAGAGCCTGGGCGAGGAGATCCAGCGCACGTTCCCGCGCGCACGGGTCGTGAAGACCCTCTGCACCGTCGACCGGGAGCTGATGGTCGCCCCGGGCTCGCTCCAGGGCCCGAGCACGGTGTTCCTCTCCGGCGACGACGCGGACGCCAAGGGCACGGCCGGCCGGCTGCTGGCCGACCTCGGCTGGCCCGCGGACTCGGTGCTGGACCTCGGCGGCATCACCACCGCCCGGGGCCAGGAGCACTACGCGCTGCTGTTCATGGGCATCGCCGAGGCCATCGGCTCGTACGGCTTCGGGATCCGGGTGGTGCCACCGGCCGCCGCCGGCTGACCGGCCGGCGATCCCCTGGGGGCCGGCGGCCGGTGTGACGGGTCCGGGCGGCCGGACCGTGCACCGGGCGTGCGCGCCGCCCGGTGTCGATCATGGGACGGCGTGTGCTGCCGTGCGCCCGGCCGGGACGGCCGCCGGCTCCCGCAGCCGTCCCGCGCCGCCGTTACCCTTCCCGCATGACCACCACTCAGGACACTCCGGACGCTCAGGACTACGCCGCCTACATCGCCTCCCTCCCCCGTGTCCTCGCCGGATCCGCCGTCCTCCTCCGGGACGCGGCGGGCCGGGTGCTGATCGTCGAGCCGAACTACCGGGAGGGCTGGGTGCTGCCCGGCGGCACCGTCGAGTCGGACGACGGGGAGAGCCCGCGGGAGGGGGCGCGCCGGGAGACCGCCGAGGAGATCGGGCTGGACCGGGAGCCGGGCCGGCTGCTCGCGGTGGACTGGGTGCGCGGGACCGGGCGGCCTCCGGTGGTGGCGTACCTGTACGACGGTGGGGTGCTCGGCGAGGACGACCTGGAGGCGATCCGGCTTCAGGAGTCGGAGCTGCTGTCCTGGCGGCTCGTGCCGCGCGAGGAACTGTCCGGGTGCCTCCGGGGCTCGCTGCTCCGCCGGGTGCTGGCCGCGCTGGACGTCCTCGCCGACGGCTCGGGCACCGCCGAACTGGAGGACGGCTACCGGGTGCGCTGAACGGGCGCCGGGGAATATCCGCTCGCCGCGCCGGCTCCCGGCCACCTACCCTCGGGCCCATGAGCAAGCCCCTCGTCGCCCTCCTCAGCGGCGCCGGCATCAGCACGGACTCCGGCATCCCGGACTACCGCGGGCCGAACGGACTGTGGCGCCGCGACCCCGACGCCGAGAAGCTCGTGACGTACGAGTACTACATGGGCGACCCGGAGATCCGCCGCCGCTCCTGGCTGATGCGGCGCGACAGTGCGGCGCTCGGCGCCGGGCCCAACGCCGCGCACCGTGCCGTCGCCGAGCTGGAGCGGTCCGGGGTGCCGGTGCGGGTGATCACGCAGAACGTCGACGGGCTGCACCAGCTCGCCGGTCTGACGGCCCGCAAGGTGCTCGAACTGCACGGCACCGCCCGGAGCGTGCTGTGCACGTCCTGCCACGCCCGGGGTCCGATGGAGGACGCCCTCGCCCGTGTCGAGGCCGGTGAGCCGGATCCGCCGTGCCGCAAGTGCGGCGGGATCCTGAAGCCGGCGACGGTGATGTTCGGCGAGCGGCTCGACCCCGTGGTGCTGTCCGACGCGCTGGCGATCAGCAAGGCCTGCGGCGTCTTCGTCGCCGTCGGCAGCAGCCTCCAGGTCCAGCCCGCCGCCGGACTCACGGGCGTGGCCGCGGACCACGGCGCCCGGCTGATCGTCGTCAACGCCGAGCCGACCCCGTACGACGACCGTGCCGACGAGGTCGTCCGGGAGCCGATCGGCACCGCGCTGCCGCGGCTGCTGCGCCGGATCGCCGCCTGAACAGCCGCTGGAACGGGCTCAGAACAGGGCGGTTCCGCGTTCGAAGTCCAGCAGCCGCTGTTTGCGTTCCAGGCCGCCGCCGTAGCCGGTGAGGCCGCCGCTCGCGCCGATGACGCGGTGGCAGGGGACGATGATGCCGACCGGGTTGCGGCCGTTGGCGAGGCCGACGGCGCGGGAGGCCTTGGGGTTGCCGAGAATGTCGGCGAGCCGGCCGTAGGTGCGGGTCTCGCCGTAGGGGATGCGGGCCAGTTGCTCCCAGACGCGGCGCTGGAACGGGGTGCCGTGCAGGCGGAGCGGGACGGTGAAGTCCTTCAACTCGCCCGCGAAGTACGCGTCGAGCTGTTCGCGCGCCTCGGCGAAGGGAGTGTCGTCGGGGGTGCCGAAGGTCTCCTCCGGTGGGCGGTGGCGCTGGTCGGTCATGTAGAGGCCGCACAGGACGCCGTCGTCGGCGACGAGCGTCAGCGGGCCGTAGGGGCTGTCGGTCACGGTGTGCTGCTTCATCGGTTCCGGCTCTCTTTTCCCTTACACCGGCAGGAAGTTGATGGGGTGGCTGTCGGTCGCCCACAGGTACTGCACCGCGTACGCCCGCCAGGGCCGCCAGGCCGCCGCGCGGGCCGTGAGCGCGGCCGGGGTCGAGGGCAGGCCCAGCTCCCGGGCGGCGCGGCGGATGCCGAGGTCGGTGGGGAGGAAGGCGTCCGGGTCGCCCAGGGCGCGCAGGGCGATGACGTCGGCCGTCCAGGGGCCGAAGCCGGGGAGGGCGAGGAGCCGCGCCCGGGTCTCGGGCCAGTCGCTCTCGACGCCCAGCTGGAGGTCGCCGTCGGCGAGCTGCCGGACCAGGGTGGTGAAGGTGGCGCGGCGGGTGCGGGGCATGGCCAGGGTCTCGGGGTCGACGGCGGCCAGTGCCTGCGGTGACGGGAAGAGGTGGGTGAGGCCGCCCTCGGGGTCGTCCACCGGGGTGCCGTGCGCGGCGACCAGGCGGGCTGCGTGGGTGCGGGCGGCGGCGGTGGAGACCTGCTGGCCGAGGACCGCCCGTACCGCGAACTCCGCCTCGTCGACCGTGCGCGGGACGCGCCGGCCGGGGGCCTTGTCGACCAGGGGTGCGAGGACCGGGTCCGCGCGCAGCTGCCCGTCGACGGCGACCGGGTCGGCGTCCAGGTCGAGCAGGCGGCGGCAGCGGCTGATGGCGACGGTGAGGTCGCGCGGGTCGCCGAGGACGAGGCGGCAGGCGATGTGGTCGGGGCGCGGGGCGAGGGAGACGATGCCGTGTCCGTACGGCAGGCGCAGGGTGCGGCGGTAGGCGCCGTCCCGCCATTCCTCGACGCCGGGTACGGCGGTGGCGGCGAGGTGGCCGAAGAGGTTGTCGGGGTTGAGCGGGGCGCGGAACGGCAGCCGGAGGAAGAGCACGCCGGGCGTGGCGCGTGCGGTTTCCCTGGGGGCGCGGGCGCGCAGGTCGCTCGGGGAGAGCGCGAAGACCTCACGCACGGTGTCGTTGAAGGTGCGGATGGAGGAGAAGCCGGCCGCGAAGGCGACCTCGGCCATCGGCAGGCCGGTGGTCTCGATGAGCAGCCGGGCGGTCTGGGCGCGCTGGGCGCGGGCGAGGGCGAGGGGGCCCGCGCCCAGCTCGGCGAGCAGCTGGCGTTCGACCTGCCTGCTGCTGTAGCCGAGCCGGGCGGCGAGCCCGGTGACGCCCTCGCGGTCCACCACCCCGTCGGCGATCAGCCGCATGGCGCGGGCCACCGCGTCGGCGCGGTGGTTCCACTCCGGGGAGCCGGGGCTGGTGTCGGGCCGGCAGCGCTTGCAGGCCCGGAACCCGGCCTGCTGGCAGGCCGCCGCACTCGGGTGGAAGACCATGTTCTCGGCCTTCGGCGGCACCACCGGGCAGCTGGGCCGGCAGTAGATGCCGGTGGTGAGGACGGCGGTGAAGAACCAGCCGTCGAACCGGGCGTCCTTGGACCGCACGGCGCGCACGCAGCGCTCGGTGTCGGTGTGCATCCCCTTCTGCATGCCTCAAGGATCGGGCACGCCACCGCACCGGGGCTGGCGGGAATCCGACATCACCCTTGCGTGTCCTGCGCTCCCGCGGATCGCCAGGCCGACTCGCGCAGCAGCCGCAGTCCGTTCAGGCCGACCAGCACGGTCGAGCCCTCGTGGCCGGCGACGCCGAGCGGGAGCGGGAGGTGGCCGATGAGGTCCCACAGCACCAGGACGGTGATGGCGGTGCCGGCGATGACGAGGTTCTGCAGCACGAGCCGGCGGGCGGTGCGGGAGAGCCGTACGACCGCGGGGACGGCGGCGAGCTCGTCGCGGACGACGACGGCGTCCGCCGTCTCCAGGGCCAGGTCGGAGCCGGCGCGGCCCATGGCGATGCCGGCGTGGGCGGCGGCGAGGGCGGGCGCGTCGTTGACTCCGTCGCCGACGAAGAGCACCTTGCGGCCGTCGGCGTGCAGCTCCCGTACGGCGTTCACCTTGTCCTCGGGCAGGAGGCCGGCGCGGACGTCGGTGAGGCCGGTCGCGGTGGCCACGCGGGCGGCGGCGCGGGCGTTGTCGCCGGTGAGGAGGACGGGCGCGGTGCCGGTGAGGGCGGTCAGGGCGGCGGTGGCGCCCGGGGCGTCGTGGCGCAGGCGGTCGGTCAGGGCGAGGGTGCCGACGGGGGTGCCGTCGCGGGTGACGCGGATGACGGTCTCGCCGTCGGTGGCGTCGGTGGTCTCCGCGCGGCCGACGGTCACCACGCGGCCGTCGACGGTGGCGGTGACGCCGCGGCCGGGCAGGGCGGTGAAGTCCGCGGCGGGCGCGAGCGGCAGGCCGCGGGCCTGCGCGGCGGCGACCACGGCGCGGGCCAGGGGGTGCTCGCTGGGGTGCTCGGCGGAGGCGGCCAGCGCGAGCAGGGCGTCCTCGTCGAGTCCGGATCCGGGCAGCGGGCGTACGGCGGTGACCTCGGGGGTGCCTTCGGTGAGGGTGCCGGTCTTGTCGAGGGCGGCCGTGTCGATCTCGCCGAGGCGTTCCATGGCGACCGCCGACTTGACCAGGACGCCGTGCCGGCCGGCGTTGGCGATGGCGGAGAGCAGGGGCGGCATGGTGGCGAGGACGACCGCGCACGGCGAGGCGACGATCATGAAGGTCATGGCCCGCAGCAGGGCGTCGGTGAGGTGCTCGCCGAAGGCGAGCGGGATGCCGAACACGGCGAGGGTGGCGACGACGACGCCGACGGCGTAGCGCTGTTCGATCTTCTCGATGAAGAGCTGGGTCGGCGCCTTGGTGCGGGAGGCCTCCTCGACCAGGGCGACGATGCGGGCGATCACCGAGTCCTTCGCGTCGCGGTCGACGCGCACGCGCAGGGAGCCGGTGCCGTTGAGGGTGCCGGCGAAGACCTCGTCGCCGGGGCGCTTGACCACCGGCAGGGACTCGCCGGTGATGGTGGCCTGGTCGGCCTCGCTGACGCCGTCCTGGACGGTGCCGTCGGCGCCGATGCGCTCGCCGGGGCGGACCAGCAGGACGTCGCCGACGGCGAGTTCGGCGGTGGGCACGGTCTCCTCGCCGCCGTCGGTGACCCGGGTCGCGGTGGTGGGCGCGAGGTCGAGCAGGCCGCGCACCGAGTCGGCGGTGCGGGCGGTGGCCAGGGCCTCCAGGGCGCCGGAGGTGGCGAAGATGACGATGAGCAGGGCGCCGTCGAGGACCTGTCCGATCGCGGCGGCGCCCAGCGCGGCGACGATCATCAGCAGGTCGACGTCGAGGGTCTTCTCGCGCAGGGCGCGCAGTCCTTCGAGGGCCGGTTCCCAGCCGCCGGAGACATAGGCGACGGCGTACAGGACGCCGCTGATCCAGGGCGAGGCGCCGCCGAGGTCCGCGGCGAGCCCGAGCAGGAAGGCCACGAGGGAGGCGAGCGCCCACCGCGCTTCGGGCAGGGCCAGCACGCGCGTGCGGCGGCGGGTCACCGGGGAGCCGGTGGACGACGGGGACGAGGGAGCGAGAGTCACGGACACCCGGCCACCATACAGGAACACATGAAGACTCATTCATCCTTTCATGTGCGATGAGTAGGATGGTCCCCATGGGTCATGGAGCCGTCACCACCGCGCAGGCCGACGCCGAGCGCGTCCGCCTGGACGCGGACAACGTCGCGAAGGTCGCCACCACGCTCCAGGCCCTGTCCACGCCCTCACGTCTGCTGATCCTCGCGCGGCTGCGCGAAGGCCCGCTGCCGGCCACGGAGTTGGCGGCCGAGGTGGGCATGGAGCAGTCGGCCTGCTCGCACCAGCTGCGGCTGCTGCGCAACCTCGGCCTGGTGGTCGGCGAGCGCCGCGGCCGTTCCGTGGTGTACGCGCTGCACGACCACCACGTGGCCGAACTGCTCG
Organism: Streptomyces capillispiralis; assembly: GCF_007829875.1. Classification (NCBI taxonomy): domain Bacteria; kingdom Bacillati; phylum Actinomycetota; class Actinomycetes; order Kitasatosporales; family Streptomycetaceae; genus Streptomyces; species Streptomyces capillispiralis. The sequence goes on from NZ_VIWV01000001.1 coordinate 1,307,061, forward strand.
ACCAGGCCGTCTACCACGTGGAGCACCTGCGGCTGGGCATCAGCGACGCCGCGGAGTGAGCAGGTCCCGCATGGTCTCGGCGGCGCGCACGGCGGCGTCCGCGCAGCAGTTGTTGAACAGCACGTGCAGCTCGTCCGTCCGCCGCGCCACGCGCCGCAACCGGGGGACCCAGGCGGCGAGTTCGGTCACGTCGTAGTCGTGCCGGAAGCGGTCCTCCTTGCTGCCGCCCCCCCAGGCCGCGCTGCGGCCGTGGAAGCGCACGACGGCGAGGCCGGGGCGGCTGACGGGCGCGACGGGCGGCAGCGAGCCGTCGATCCCCTGGACCGTGTCGACGCCCACGGCCGTCGCGCCGAGACCGCTCAGCAGGGCGCGGGTGTCGTCCGCCCGCTCCGCCGCCCACCAGGCGGGATGCCGGAACTCGACGGCGAGCGGCCAGCCCGCCGCACGCCGTGCGCAGTCCTCCAGGGCGCGTTCCGCCCGGGTGCCGGGCGCGAACCAGGGCGGGAACTGGAACAGGACGGTGCCCAGCCGTCCGGCCTCGCGCAGCGGCCCGATCCCCTCCGCGAACCGCCCCCACACCTCGTCCAGCAGCGCCCCGCCCGCCTGCCGGGCCCGCAGATCGGGCGGCAGCGCCCCGGGGCGGGTGGGGTGGCCGGTCAGCAGTGAGAACGCCTTGACGTCGAACCGGAAGCCCTCCGGCGTGCGCTCCACCCACAGGTCGCTGTTGCGCCGGCGCGGCAGCGCGTAGTACGCGGAGTCCACCTCGACGAGGGGCAGCCGCGACGCGTAGTGCCGCAGCCGCCCCTCGGCGTCGCGCCGTCCGCGCGGATACCAGCCGCTCGCCACGAGTTGGGGGTCCGTCCACGAACAGGCCCCGACCAGAACGTCACCCATGGGAGCCCGGTTACCCCGGGCTCCCAGGAGTGTGCCCGGCTACTCGGTCGCCGTCGGCCGGCGTGCGGCCGCCATCGCCCCGTCCACGTCGGTGAGCGGGCGCAGCCGGTAGGTGTAGGCGTAGTCGCGGTCGGCGAACAGCTTGAACTCGTCGTGGGTGTGCGCGCCCCAGCTGTTGTCGCCGCCCACGCCCATCTGCCGGTGGTTGACCCGCAGGACGACGGCGTCGCGCGGGGTCAGCTGGTAGTCGTGCCGGACCCCTGTCGACAGGTCCTCCGGGGTGAAGTGCGAGGCGTTGACCTCCAGGAGCGGTTCGCCCGACACCAGCAGACCGCGCCCGTCGCGGCCGGTCAGGGCGGCCCAGCGGACGTCGGTCTTGTTGCCGTTCTCCTGCGGGCGGATGTACGGCGTCCACTGGCCGGCCACGGTCGAGGCGTACCGTCCCACGTCGGTGCCGGTGTTGCGGTCCCAGTGGTTCTCCTCCGGGCCGCGGCCGTAGTAGTGCAGGCGGTCCAGCCGGCGCGGCAGGAACAGCAGGGTGCCGACCTCGGGGAGGTACGGCAGGTCCGGCGCGCCCGGGTGCAGGGTGTTGTCGACCTTGATCTCGCCGTTGCCGAAGACGGTGTACGTGGTGGAGTACGTGGACTCGACGGTGGTGGGCAGGGTGCCCGTGACGGTGATCTCGACGGCGCGGTCGCGGACGGCGCGGACGCGGACGCCGGTCACCTTCCGCCGGGAACCGGCGTCGCGCCAGGTCTGGTTGCGGGTGTGCTGGCCGTTGCCGTGGTCGTTGTCGGTGGGGGCGCGCCAGAAGTTGGGCACGGGTCCGGAGGTGATCAGGCGGACACCGGCGGCCTCGTACGAGGTGATGGTGCCGGTGGACCTGTCGACGGTGACGGAGAAACCCCGTCCGGTGACGGTGACCTCGGTGGCGGTGTCCTCGTGCCGCAGGGCGGGGACGCGGTCCAGGGGCACGGGGGTCACGGCCGGGCTGCCGGCGTCGAGGGGCAGTTGCTGCCGGGCGACCTCGAAGCCGGCCTCCGCCCAGGGGGTGGACTCCTTGAGCCGGAAGGAGAGTTCGAGGAAGTACTCCGTGCCCGGTGCCGGGTCGTCCGGCAGCCGGATCGGCACGGTGATGTCCTTGCTGCTCAGGGGCGCGACGTCCAGCTGGTCGCGGGTCAGCCGGCCGCGCCGGACGACCGTGCCGTCGGCCACCAGGGCCCAGCGTCCGTCGAACTCGCCCAGGCCGGTGAACAGGTACTCGTTGGTGAGGGTGACCGCGCCGGGGCCGCCGTCGGCCGGGGCGGCGTTGATCGCCTGGTAGACGCGTTTGACCTCGGCGGCCTTGCCGGTGTGGCCGCGGTCGGCGGTGACGATGCCGTCCGCGACGAAGTTGCCGTCGTTGGGGTTGTCGCCCCAGTCGCCGCCGTAGGCGAGGAACGTCTTCTCCTTCGCCTGCTTCCGCTCCGCCTTCGCGGTCGCCGCGTCGAACCAGAAGCGCACGCCGTCGTCGCCGGGGCCCCGGCCGCCGTCGGCCAGTTCGCCGGCGGTCAGGGCACGGGCGTAGACGCGGGCCCGGCGGATGGTGCCGCTGAATTCGCGGACCTGGTTGTCCGAGTCGGTGGCGAGCGCCAGGGAGGCCGTGTTGCCGCTGGGCCGCCGGTCGGTGGTGCGGGTCGCCCGCCGCTCGCCGTCGACGTACAGGGTGAGGGTGCCGGCGTCCGCGTCGAAGACGCCCGCGATGTGGTGCTCGCGGCCGGTCCAGTCGTCGGGCACGGTCCAGGTGGCGGTGATCCACTGGCCGCCGGAGTGGATGAAGAACTCCAGGGTCCGGTCGTTCTGCTTCAGGGCGTACTGGGTGTCGCCCTTGGTGATGATCGGCTGGTGGTAGCCGGTGAAGTGCGGGGTGACCCAGGCCTCCAGGGTGAGCGATCCGGTGAGGTCCAGGCCCTCGTCGCGGGCGAAGACCGTGCCGCCGGACAGGCCCCTGTCGCGGGCGAAGGTGCCGGAGGGGGCCAGGATCTCGCCGCGCAGCCCGGCCGGCCCCTCCTCGGTCAGCAGGGTGCGGGGCGGGACCGGCCAGGTCAGCGACTGGTCGGCGAAGTCCCAGATCCAGCCGCCCTGGAGGACGTCGTGGCGGCGGACGAGGTCCCAGTACTTCTTGAAGTTGCCGTTGGAGTTCCCCATCGCGTGGGAGTACTCGATCATCACGTACGGCCGGGTGTCCGAGGTGTCCCTGGCGCGCTGTTCCACGCGCGCGGGGGTGTCGTACATCTCCGAGCGGATGTCGCTGATCCCCGGCCGGTCGTCGCCCTCGTACTGGATGACGCGGGTCGGGTCGTAGGAGCGGATCCAGTCGTGCATGGCGTGGAAGGTGGTGCCGCCGCCGGCCTCGTTACCGAGCGACCAGATGACCACCGAGGCGTGGTTCTTGTCGCGGTGGACCATGTTCCGGGCGCGGTCCAGACAGGCCTCGGTCCACTCCGGGTGGTCGCCCGGGTACTCGGAACGGATGCCGTGGGTCTCCAGGTTGGTCTCGTCGACGAGGTAGAGGCCGTACTCGTCGGCGAGTTCGTACCACAGCGGGTTGTTCGGGTAGTGCGAGGTGCGGACGGTGTTCATGTTCATCCGCTTGATGACCGTGATGTCCTCGACCATGTCCTCGCGGGTGAGGGCGGTGCCGCGCGCCGGGTGCATCTCGTGGCGGTTGGTGCCGCGGAAGGAGACGGGGCGGCCGTTGATCCGCATCAGCCCGTCCTTGAGCGCGAACTCGCGCAGGCCGACCCGGTGGGAGAGGGTTTCGACCACCTTGCCGGCCGGGTCGCGCAGTTGGAGTACGGCGGTGTAGAGGTACGGGTGCTCGGCCGACCACAGCCTCGGTGCGGGTACGGCCGCCGACGCCTCGACGGTGACGTCCTGCCCGGCCGGTACGGTGCCGAGGTCGGCCTCGCCCGTCAGCGGCCGGGACCAGACGGCGTGCCCGCCGGCGTCGTAGAGCTGGGTCTCCACGGTGTACCGTCCGGCGCCGCCGCCCCCGAGGTCGCGCACGTGCGCGGTGACGTCGAGCGCGGCCGCGGTGTACCCGTCGCTCAGCGGGGTGACCAGTCTGAAGTCGCGCAGGTGCACGGCCGGGGTGGAGTACAGGTAGACCGAGCGGAAGATGCCGCTCAGCCGGATCATGTCCTGGTCCTCCAGCCAGTCGCCGTCGGAGTAGCGGTACACCTCCACCGCGAGCTGGTTGGTGCCGGGCTTCAGGTGGTCGGTGATGTCGTACTCGGCGGGCGTGTACGAGTCCTCGTGGTAGCCGACGAGTTCCCCGTTGACCCACACGTAGTGGGCGGACTTGACGCCCTCGAAGTGCAGGAAGGTCCGTCTGCCGCGCCAGTTGCGGGGGACGGTGAAGGTGCGCCGGTACTGGCCCACCGGGTTGTAGCGGGTCGGGGCGGCGGGCGGCTGCGGGTCCTCGCCGTGGCCGTTGGGGCCCCAGTAGGGGTAGGTGATGTTGAGGTAGATCGGCCGGTCGTAGCCGTGCGCCTGCCAGACGGACGGCACCGGGATGGTGTCCCAGGCGGAGTCGTCGAGGTCGGTGCGGTGGAAGTCGGCGTCCCGGTCCTCGGGCCGGTCGGCGTGGGCGAACCGCCACCGGCCGTCCAGGCCGATCCGGTACGGCGAGCGGGTGCGGTCGGCGGCCAGCGCCTGCTCCGGACCGTCGTACGGCATGAGGGTGGTGTGCGGGGGCTGGGTGCCCAGCCGGAAGACGGACATCCGGCCGTTCCACTCCGGTGCGTCGGCGGCGTCCGCGCCGCGCGGGGCGGCCTGCGCCGCCCCGGTCGGCGACAGGGCGAGGGCGCCGAGCACGGCGGCGCCGGACTCCAGCAGCCGGCGCCGGCTGACCAGGGGCCGTTCGGGGTGGCTGGGCCGGTCGGCGGGAGACACGTGCGGGTGCGGCATGACCGTGGCCTTCCTCGGTTCGACAGAGCGCTGCGCGGACTGAGGGCACGTCGGATCCCCCTCGGAACGCAGCGTCCCGGGGCGGACGGTGCGGCAGGGAGAGGTCGCGACTGGTGGTGACGGAGCAACTACTGAGCCAGCCACACCCTAGGACTCGAACACAACCGAAGCAACGATGCCGTCGGACTTTGTGCGGTCCTGATCGTTCCGGCGGGGGCGCGGGCCCGGGACGGGACGGCTCAGGTTTCCGCGTCGCTCCGGTCCCCGGCGGACCGCTCGTCGAGTACGCCGACGAAGGCCGAGGCGACGAGGGCGACGGCGCGGTCGTCGTCGTGGGCCAGCCGGCGCAGGACCTCCTGCGCGGTGCTCCCCGACAGCTCGACCAGTGCCTGCGCCAGACGTATCCGCGTCGCGGAGTCCGCGGTGGGCGCGGCCAGTTCGCCTTCCAGGGCGGTCGTGATCCGGTCCGCGCACCCGGGGTCCCGGGACAGCGCTCCCAGGACCTCCGCCGCGTCGACGTCGTGGGAGCCGTCGACCACCATGGCGACGAGGGCCGGCACGGCCGCGGTCACGCCCCGCCTGCCCAGCGCCAGCGCGGCATGACCGCGCACCGCCGTGTCCGGGTCCCCCAGCGCGTCCGCGAGCACCTCGGTCGCGCCCGGCGCCCCGGCCATCGCGGTGACCGCCAGGACCGCGCGGCGCCGGACGTCGACGTCCGGCGCGCGCACTCCGGCGGCCAGCGCGGCCACGCCGTCGCCGCCCGACCGGGCGAGCGCCCAGCGCAGGGCGCCCGCGACATGGGGGTCGTCCTCGGCCAGGAGCGCCCCGGCCAGCAGCTCGGCGGGACCCGGCGCGCCCTCCTGCCGGGTCAGGACGGCCTGCTGCCTGCGCGCGGCGCTGGTCGAGTCGAGCCCCTGCATGAGGGCGACGACCCGCAGGACGTCCTGCCAGCCGGCGGGCGCCGACGCGTCGATCGCACGGAGCCGTTCGAGCAGTTCCCGATCCCGCGCCAGGCGGTCCTCCGTCCACCGGATCAGGTCGCCGACCAGGGCGGACGGGGTGAAGTCCGGGTCCTCCAGCGCGCGTCCGATCTGCTGGAGCGAGAGACCGAGGGACCGCAGGCTCTCCACGTGGAAGATCCTCCGGACGTCCTCGGCGGAGTACTCGCGGTAGCCGCCGGTGGTGCGGCCGGTCGGCCGCACCAGTCCGAGGGCGTCGTAGTGGCGGAGCATCCGGGTGCTCACCCCCGAGCGCCGGGCCACCTCACCGATCAGCAACGCGCGCTCTCCTCAGCGGTAGGGGTGCCGTCCTCGGTAGCGGCATCCCCCCTCTCGGCGGCCTTCGCAGCCGTGGTGGCAGCGGCGGCAGCGGCTCCTTCCGGGCCGAGGGCCACGACTCGCTTCGCCTCGTCGACGGCCGCGTCGAAACCCAGCTCCGGGTCCTGGCGGAGCAGTTCGGTGGCGCGGGCGTGCGCGGACACCGCCGGGTCCGGGTGTGCCGCGGCCCCCTCCAGGGCGGACTCGGCCGCGTCCCCGAGGTCGACGAGGGCGCGGCTCAGGCTCAGCCGCACCTCGCGGTCGCCGCGGCCGAGCTGGGTGACCAGTTCGTCGGCCAGGTCCTCCCTCTCCTCCTCGGGCACGAGGACGACCGCGGCGCGCCACGCGGTCCGCGCGACCTCGTCGTCGGCGTCGCGCAGCATGTCCCGGGTGATCCAGGCCCACGCCCGCCGGTCACCGATCTTGGAGAGCGTGTGCAGCGCCTGGCTGCGGGCCCGGGTGCGCCCGGAGTCGAGCTCCCGGCGGACGCGGGGCAGGGTGATCTCCGGCGGGAGGCGGGTCAGGGCCCAGGACAGCATGTCCCGTACGTAGAAGTCCGGCTCGGCCGCGCACCGTTCGACGAGCGTCTCCAGGAAGCCGGGGTCGGGGTTCGAGCCGGCCGTCAGGGCCGCCTGGAGCCGGACCGACGCGTCCTCGGCGCTCAGGGCGTCGGTCACTCGGGTGTGCCGTGGGGTTCCGTTGGTCGTGTTGATCGGGACCACCTCCGCCACCGAGGGAACACCTTGTCACGGTGTCAAGGTCAAGCCCGTGACCGGCGCCCCGGACCACCGGACGCCCCGGGGCTCGGCGCCGTCAGCGCAACCGCGCGGCGAACGCCTCGTACGCCCGCTCGTCGAAGAGCACGAACCGCACCTCCTCGACCGACGTCGGCGCCGCCCGCACCGTCTCCACGGCGATTCGGGCGGCATCGTCCAGCGGCCAGCCGTAGATGCCGGCGGAGACGGCCGGGAAGGCGACCGTGCGGGCGCCGAGTTCGTCCGCCACCCGCAACGACTCGCGGTAGCAGGAGGCCAGCAGCTCCGACCGGTCCTCCTCCGGGAGGTAGCGGGGGCCGACGGTGTGGATGACCCAGCGGGCGTCGAGCCGGCCCGCGGTGGTGGCGACCGCCTGACCGGTGGGCAGGCCCCTGCCGTACCGGGAGGCGCGCAGGGCCCGGCACTCGGCGAGGATCTCCGGGCCGCCCCGGCGGTGGATCGCGCCGTCGACGCCGCCTCCGCCGAGCAGCGAGGAGTTGGCCGCGTTGACGATCGCGTCGGCGCTCTGGCCGGTGATGTCGCCCTGGACGAGCGTGATGCGGGCGGTCATGTCTGTCGCAGCCTCCTCCAGACGGCCTTCGCCGCGTTGTGCCCCGACATGCCGTGCACACCGGGGCCCGGCGGGGTGGCCGACGAGCAGATGAAGACGGCCGGGTGCGGGGTCGCGTACGGGAACGGGGAGAGTCGGGGGCGCAGCAGGAGCTGGAGTCCGGAGACCGCGCCGGTGGCGATGTCACCGCCGACGTAGTTGGCGTTGCGGGCGGCGAGTTCGGGCGGTCCGGCGGTGGCGCGGGCCAGGACGCGGTCGCGGAAGCCGGGGGCGTAGCGCTCCAGTTGGCGTTCGATGGCGTCGGTGAGGTCGCCGGTCCAGCCGTTGGGGACGTGGCCGTAGGCCCAGAAGACGTGCTTGCCCTCGGGGGCGCGGGAGGGGTCGGCGACGCCGGGCTGCACGGTGATGAGGAAGGGGGCGTCGGGCGCCCGGTTCTCGCGGGAGGCGGCGCGCAGGGCGGTGGCGATCTCGGTGCTGTCCGCGCCGATCTGCACGGTGCCGGCGGAGCGGGCCTGCGGTGCGGTCCACGGCACGGGTCCGTCCAGGGCGTAGTCGATCTTGAAGACGCCGGGGCCGTAGCGGTAGCCGGCGTAGTGGCTGCCGAAGCCGGCGATGCGGGCCAGGGCGGTGGGCGAGGTGTCGAAGACGTACGCCCGGGCGGGCGGCAGGTCGTCGAGGCGCTTGACCTCGTAGTCGGTGTGGACCGCGCCGCCGAGGTCCTTCAGGTACGCGGCGAGGGCGTCGGAGATGGCCTGGGAACCGCCGCGGGCGACGGGCCAGCCGCGGGCGTGCGCGGCGAGGGCGAAGACCAGGCCGACGGCGCCGGTGGCGAAGCCGCCGAGGGGGGCCATCACATGGGCGACGAGGCCGGCGAACAGGGTGCGGGCCCGCTCGTCGCGGAAGCGGCGGGTGAGCCAGGTCGACGGGGGCAGGCCGACCAGCCCGAAGCGGGCGAGGGTGACCGGGTCGCGGGGCAGCGCGGTCAGCGGCAGGGACATGAAGTCCCGGGCCAGCGTGTCCCATCGCGGCAGGAAGGGTGCGACGAGACGGCGGTAGGTGCCGGCGTCGCGCGGTCCGAAGGAGGCGGCCGTCTCCCCGACGGACCGGGACAGCACGGCGGCCGTGCCGTCCGGGAAGGGGTGCGCCATGGGGAGGTCGGGGTGCAGCCACTCGAGGCCGTAGCGCTCCAGCGGGAGGGCGCGGAACGCGGGCGAGTTGATGGCGAGGGGGTGCGCGGCGGAGCACGGGTCGTGCCGGAAGCCGGGCAGGGTGAGCTCCTCGGTGCGGGCGCCGCCGCCCACGGTGGCCCGCGCCTCGAAGAGCGCGACGGAGAAGCCGCGCCGGGCCAGCTCCACGGCGGCGGTCAGCCCGTTCGGCCCCGCACCCACGACGACCGCATCGAGCATCGACGGCACCTCGGACTCCTTTGTCAGCCGGCGGCCACTGGGGGATCAGGATATGCCGGGGCTTGTGCGCCGGGAGATCAGGCTCCGTCCGACAGCAGGCCCACCACCCTGCGCGCGGTGGCCGCGTCCCGGGCCGCCGTGAAGGGCAGGGTGTTGCCGCCCCGGATGCCGAAGGGCAGGCCCGCGCGGGTGAGGTGGGTGCCGCCCGCTTCTTCCACCAGGAGCACCCCTGCCGCGTGGTCCCAGGCGGCCTCCCAGCTGAACGCGGTGGCGTCCAGCTCGCCCCGGGCGACGGCCAGGTACTCCAGCCCGGCCGAGCCGCAGGCGCGCGGGGCCGTCCCGTCCGTCCACAGTCCGAGCAGGGCGCGCTTCTGCTCGTCCGTCGTGTAGTCCGGGTGGGAGGTGGCGATGCGCAGGTCGCGGCCGGGCTCCGGGGAGCCCGCGCGCAGCGGCTCGCCGTCGAGCCGGGCGCCCTGGCCCCGGACGGCCGTGGCGAGCCGGTCGAGGGCGGGGGCGTAGGTCCAGGAGGCGTACACGGTTCCTCGCCGGGCGAGGGCGACCAGGGTGCAGAACCCGGGGTCGCCGTGGACGAACTGGCGGGTCCCGTCGACGGGGTCGACTATCCAGACCGGCGCGTCGCCCTGGAGCGCCTCGTAGGACGCCGGGTTGGCGTGCACCGCTTCCTCGCCGACCACGACCGAGCCGGGCAGCAGGGCGGGGAGCGCGTCGGTGAGATACAGCTCGGCCTTGCGGTCGGCGTCGGTCACCAGGTCGTGCGGGCCGCTCTTGAGATCCACCTCGTGCTCGGCGAGCCGGCGCCAGCGCGGCATGATCTCCTGCGCCGCCGCCTTGCGGACGGCTTCCTCCACGTCCAGGGCGTGCCGGGCGAGAAACTCGTCGATGGTTTCGTTGTCCTCGATCATGCCTCCATGAGAGCACGCGCCACTGACAATCCCCTCCGGCCCGGTGCACTCCGGGTGGAATCGGGATGAAATCGGAGGGCGAGGCGCCGGAGGGGGCGCCGGGTCAGCAGGTCGGCAGGCGGTAGGTCAGCGGGTCAGCGGGTCAGCGGGTCAGCGGCCCACCGCGTAGCCCTGCATGCCGCGCGGGTTCGCCGCCGCGGAGAGGACGCCCGTCCCCGGGTCCCGGGCGACCGCGCAGAGCCGGCCCTCCGACCACGGCTCGCCGACCGTCACCTCGTGGCCGCGGCGCCGCAGCCCCGCCACCACGTCCGGGTCCGTGCGGGATTCGACGGTGACGCTGCCGGGGCGCATGCCGCGCGGGTAGAAGGAGCCGGGGAAGCTGTCGTTGTGCCAGTTCGGGGCGTCGACGGCGCCCTGGAGGTCGAGTCCGCCGCGCACCCGGTCGCGCAGGACGACCGAGAGGAAGAAGTGCAGCTGCCACTGGTCCTGCTGGTCCCCGCCGGGCGTGCCGAACGCCATGACGGGCACGCCGTCGCGCAGCGCGAGGGACGGGGTGAGGGTGGTGCGGGGGCGGCGGCCGGGGGTGAGGGTGTTGGGCAGGCCGTCCTCCAGCCAGGTCATCTGCAGCCGGGTGCCCAGCGGGAAGCCCAGTTCGGGCACGACGGGATTGGACTGGAGCCAGCCGCCGCTGGGCGTGGCCGCGATCATGTTGCCCCAGCGGTCGACGATGTCGAGGTGGCAGGTGTCGCCCCGGGTGCCGCCGTCGCCGGAGACGTCCGGCTCGCCGGGCACGGGGGACCTCGGGCTCTTGGCGACGGTCGGCTCGCCGGCGCCCATCGCACCGGCGCCGGGCACGCCGGTGACCACGTCCCGCGCGTGGGCGCTCAGCCGCGGAGTGCGCCCGCCGGGGCTGCCGGGCCGCAGGTCGCGTGAGGCGCGCGGGCCGACCCTGGTGCGCCGCTCGGCGTTGTACTCGGCGGACAGCAGGTCGTCCAGCGGCACCTCGGCGGCGTCCCCGTACCAGGCCTCGCGGTCGGCCATGGCCAGCTTGCAGCCCTCGATCAGCAGGTGCAGGTAGTCGGCGGAGCCGTATGCGGGCAGTTCCGGCGGGAGCAGCGCGAGCTGCTGGAGCAGCACCGGACCCTGGCTCCAGGGGCCCGCCTTGCACACGGTCCAGCCGTGGAAGTCGTACGTCACCGGGGTCTCGTAGGTCGCGGACCAGCCGGCGAGGTCGGCGGCGGTCAGCGTGCCGGTGTGGTGCTCGCCGCTGGTGTCCAGGGTGGGCCGGGCGGCCTGGCGGACCAGGGCGTCCGCTATGAACCCGGTGCGCCACACCTCCCGCGCGGCCTCGATCCGCGCCTCCCGGTCCCCCGCCCCGGCGGTCTCGGCCAGCAGCCGCTTCCAGGTGGCGGCGAGGGCGGGGTTGCGGAACGGCTCGCCGGGGCGGGGGGCGCGGCCGCCGGGCAGGTACACCTCGGCCGAGGAGGTCCACTCCGTCTCGAACAGCTCCCGTACGGTCTCGACGGTCTCGCCGACGCGTTCCACGGGCGGGTGGCCGTCCTCGGCGTAGCCGATGGCGTACTTGAGGACGTCGGCGAGGGTCTTGGTGCCGTGGTCGCGCAGCAGGAGCATCCAGGCGTCGAAGGCGCCGGGCACGGCCGCGGCGAGCGGTCCGGTGCCGGGGACGAGGTCCAGGCCGAGGCTCCGGTAGTGGGCGGCGCTCGCCCCGGCCGGGGCGACGCCCTGCCCGCACAGCACCCGCACGTCTCCGCCCGCCGGAGCGAGCAGGATCGGCACCTCGCCGGCCGGGCCGTTGAGGTGCGGCTCGACGACGTGCAGCACGAACGCGCCGGCCACGGCCGCGTCGTAGGCGTTGCCGCCGTCCTCCAGCACGGCCATCGCCGACTGGGAGGCCAGCCAGTGCGTGGAGGACACCATGCCGAAGGTGCCCTGGAGGGTGGGACGGGTGGTGAACTGCATCTCTCACCTCGGTGTGCTGCGTGCGCCGGCGGGATCCGGAAGCAGACTACTCAGACCAGGGATCACCGCCACCGGTCCCGGCCGGTGGTCACAGACTGGTGAGCAGGTCGTCGAGCGGCGCGGGGACGCGCGCGGGGTCGAGGGCCTCGACGAGGACGCGGCCGTAGTGGATCTTGCGTCCCTTCTTGGTGCCGAGGAAGCGGCGCAACTGCTGCCGCGCGGGACGGCCCTGCTGGGCGGGCTGGCGCAGGAAGGTCCGCAGGGGGCGCGAGTCGCCCTGCGCCCGGACGAGTTCCGTCACCCGGGTCACGCCCAGCGCGCGGACGAGTTCGTCCTCCAGGTCCGCCGCGCAGACGAAGAACGCCTGCGGTGCCGCGCCGGCCCGCTCCAGGGCGCGGCGGTAGTAGGGGCGTTCGCGTTCGTCGCACAGTCCCGTCAGGCGCAGGCCCAGTCCGGACGGTCCGAGGAGGCGGGCGAAGCGGCCGACGTTCATCGCGCCGCCCATCGGCAGGACGCAGACGCCCTCGGCCGCCAGGTTCCGGCCGCGGACGGCGGCCAGGGCGCTCACCGCCGCGGCGTCGCTGAGCCCTTCGAGCAGCACGGCCGTACGGACGGGCAGCCGCGCGGCCAGCTCGCGCGCGGGGTCGCCGGGCCCGCCGGCCGCCCACGCGGTGGCCGCTTCCCGGAACGCCCGCATGTCGGTCATGGGCCGAGTCTCGCGCCCCGCACGGCCGCCGCGCCACGCCATTTCCGCCGCCGGCACGGGGCGCCGGACCCCTGTCGGTTCCCGGCGGGGGGGCGTTCACGGGCCGGTGGCGTCCGCCGCCTCCTGTTCGGCCCGTCGGCGGCCGGCGTCCTCGTCGGTCCGCGCGTCGTAGCTGACGAGCCTGGGCAGCGCGGCGGCGAGCAGACCGACCGCGGCCACGCAGGCGAGCCCGCCGCTCCAGATGGCCGGGCGGACGCCGGTCCAGCCGGCCATCGCACCGGCGCGGACCTGTCCGAGCTGGGGCCCGACGCTGTAGGAGAGCACCTCGATGCCGGCGAGCCGGCCGCGCAGCCGGTCGGGGATGGTCTGGTTCCAGATGGTGGAGCGGCCGAGGCCGCTCAGCATGTCCCCCGCGCCCGCCAGGCCGAGGCACAGCAGCACCAGCCAGACGTTGGACGTCCAGCCGGCCGCCGCCATCGCCAGCCCCCAGCCGGCGGCGCCGCACACCACCAGCAGGCCGTGCCGCTGCGTCCGGGACACCCAGCCGCTGGTCAGGCTGAGCAGCAGCGACCCGATGGCTCCCGCCGAGTACATCAGCCCCAGCGACCAGTCGGCGTCCAGCTCGTCGGCGAGGAAGGGGAAGACGGTGTTGGGGAAGGCGAAGAACATCGCCGCCAGGTCGACCGCGTACGTGCCCAGCAGCACCGGCCGGGACCAGGCGTACCGGGCGCCTTCGGCGATGCCGCGCAGGGACGGCTTGGCGGCGTGTTCGACGGGCGGCACCGGCGAGAGCCGGCGGCACATCAGGACCGACACGGCGAAGCAGACGACCGTGGTGGCGTAGGCGGGCCCGTTGCCCGCGTACGCCACGACCAGGCCGGCCAGCGCGGGGCCGCCGATCGCGCCGGCCTGCCAGCGCAGCGCGTTGAGCGCGGCCGCCGCGGCGAGCTGGTCGTGCGGGACGATGCGGGCCAGCAGCGAGTCCACGGCGGGGCGCTGGAGTCCGGCGAGGGCCGCGACTCCGGCCGCCACCACGTACAGCGGCCACAGCAGGGGCCGCGGCAGCATGGCGTTCACCAGCAGGACGGCGGCCAGCAGTCCCAGTCCGGCCTCGGTCAGCACGATGACCTTGCGCCGGTCCACCGCGTCCGCGAGGGCGCCGCCGTACAGGCCGAACACGACCAGCGGCACCAGTTCGACCGCGCCCATGGCGCCCACCGCGAGCGGTGAGCCGGTGAGTTCCTTGATCTGGAGCGGCAGCGCGATCAGCGCCATCACACTGCCGAGGTAGGTGACCAGGCCCTGCACCCACAGCAGGCGGAAGTCCTTGGAGGAGCGCCAGGGTGTGAGGTCGGGCAGGACCGCGGCGAGCTTGGAGGTCGAGGTCATGGGTCAGCGGCTCCCGGCCGGCCCGGACGCGGACGAGGACGCCGTCCGCGCGCCGGTGTCCTCGGCGGCGTGGTGGCGGCCGATCGGCAGGACGAGGGGCTTGCCGGAGACCGGGTCCTCGATGACACGGCTGTCCATGCCGTACACGGTGCGCACCGTGTCCTCGGTCATGACCTCCTCGGGCGTGCCGGCGGCGTGCAGCCGTCCGGACGCCAGGGCGACGAGCCGGTCGGCGTAGCGCGCGGCCAGGTTGAGGTCGTGCAGGACCATGACGATCGTGGTGCCGCGCGAGCGGTTGAGGTCGGTGAGCAGGTCGAGGACCTCGATCTGGTGGCTGATGTCGAGGAAGGTGGTGGGCTCGTCGAGCAGCAGCAGGTCGGTCTGCTGGGCCAGTGCCATCGCGATCCACACGCGCTGGCGCTGGCCGCCGGAGAGTTCGTCGACCGAGCGCTCCACCAGGTCCGTGGTGTGGGTGGCCTCCAGTGCGGCGGCGACCGCGGCGTCGTCCTGCGCGGTCCAGCGGGAGAAGGCCCGCTGGTGGGGGTGGCGGCCCCGGCCGACCAGGTCGAGGACGGTGATGCCCTCCGGGGTGACCGGCGACTGCGGCAGCAGGCCGAGGGTGCGGGCGAGTTCCTTGGCCGGGGTGCGGTGGACCTCCTTGCCGTCCAGGACGACCCGGCCCGCGCGCGGCACGAGCAGCCGGGACATCGAGCGCAGCAGGGTGGACTTGCCGCAGGCGTTGGCACCGACGATCACCGTGATCCGCCCGGCCGCGAGCGTCAGGTCCAGGCCCTCGATGACGGCGCGGTCGCCGTAGCCGAGCGTGAGGTCCTCGGTGGCGAGGGTGTGGGACGCGGTCACAGTGAGCCTCCGGCCCGGTTGGTGCGGACGATCAGGTAAACGAGGTAGGGGGCGCCGAGGACGCCGGTGACGACGCCGACCGGGTAGCGGGTGTCGAAGGCGTACTGGCCGGTGAAGTCGGCGACCAGGACGAGCAGGGCGCCGACCAGCCCGGCGGGGACCAGCAGGGAGCCGCCGGTTCCGGTGAGGCGGGCGGCGATCGGCCCGGAGAGGAAGGCGACGAAGGCGATCGGTCCGGCCGCCGCGGTGGCGAAGGCGATGAGTCCGACGGCGGCGACGATCACCGTGACGCGGGTGCGTTCGACGCGGACGCCGAGGGCGGACGCCGTGTCGTCGCCCAGGCTCAGCGCGCTCAGGTTGCGGCCCTGGCACAGCAGCACCGGGCCGAGCACCAGCACGGCGAGGACCGTGGGCACGGTCTCCTCCCAGGTGCTGCCGTTGAGGCTGCCGGTGAGCCAGCGCATCGCCGCCTGGAGGTCCCAGTCGCCGGCCCGGGACAGGACGTAGGAGGTGACGCTGTCGAGGAGGGCGGAGATGCCGATGCCGATGAGGATGAGCCGGGTGCCGGCGACCCCGTCGCGGAACGCGAGGGTGTAGACCAGCAGCGCGACCGCGAGCGCGGCGGCGATCGCGAGGACGGACACCTGGGTCTCGCTCAGCGAGAAGGTCACGATGGCGATGGCCGCCGCGGCGCTCGCGCCCGCGCTGATGCCGATGATGTCGGGGCTGGCGAGCGGGTTGCGGAGCATCGTCTGGAAGGTGACGCCGGCCATGCCGAAGCTGAACCCGGCGGTGAGGGCGAGCACCGCGCGGGGCAGCCGCAGCGTGCCGACGGTGAAGGAGGCGCCCGGCACCTGTTCGCCCGTGATCACGCGCAGCACGTCGGATGCCGGGTAGAAGGTGTGTCCGGCCATGAGCGTGGTGGCGAAGGCGGCGACCACGAGGACCACCAGCGTCAGGACGATCAGCAGCCGCCGGCGGGCGTGGCGGACGCGGGCGCGGGTGACGGCGCGCAGCGTGGGCGGGGCGGTGACGACGGGGGCGCTCACAGGGATCTGACCTTCTGGCGGCGGACGATGTGGATGAAGAAGGGGGCGCCGACGAACGCCGTCACGATGCCCACCTCGATCTCGGCCGGCCGTGCCACGACCCGTCCCACCACGTCCGCGGCCGTCAGGAGGACGGCGCCGCCGAGCGCGGAGAACGGCAGCAGCCACCGGTGGTCCACGCCCGCCAGCATGCGGCAGGCGTGCGGTACGACGAGGCCGACGAAGGCGATGGGTCCGGCGATGGCGGTGGACGCGCCGCACAGCACGACCGCGCCGAGGGCGGCGCCGGCCCGGACGAGGGCCACCCGCTCGCCGAGGCCGGCGGCGAGGTCGTCGCCGAGGGCGAGGGAGTTGAGGGCCCGGGCGGAGGCCAGGCAGATGACGAAGCCGGCCGCGAGGAACGGCACGACGCTGCCGAGCTGGGCGTAGGTGGCGCCGCCGACTCCGCCGACCTGCCACAGCCGGAAGGTGTCGGAGATGTCGTTGCGCGGCAGGACGACGGCGCTGACCAGGGAGGCGAGCGCGGCCGAGATGGCGGCTCCGGCGAGGGCCAGCTTCAGCGGGGTGGCGCCGCCGCGGCCCAGCGAGCCGACGGCGTACACGAATCCGGCGGTCAGGGCGGCCCCGGTCATCGCCGCCCAGATGTAGCCGGACACCGAGACGAGGCCGAAGTGGGCGATGCCGGTGACGACGGCGAGCGAGGCGCCCATGTTGACGCCGAGGATGCCGGGGTCGGCCAGCGGGTTGCGGGTGACGCCCTGCATGACCGCGCCGGACAGGCCGAGGGCGGCGCCCACGGTGACGGCGAGGAGGGTGCGCGGGATGCGGTTGGCGACCGCGGCCTCCTCCAGGGTGTCCTGCGCCCCGCCGAGCGCCGACCACACGTCGGCCCAGGCGACGTCGCGGGAGCCGAGGACGAGGGAGGCCGTCATGGCGGCGAGCAGCACCGCGGCGACGACGAGGAGCCAGGTGACGCGCACGCGCGCCGGACGCCGTAGCGGGACGGTGTCCGGCGCGTGCGGGATCTCGGTGACGGTCACGCGGCCTTGTCCGCGGCCTCGGCGAGTGCCTTCACGTAGTCCTCGAGGACGTACGGGATGGACAGCGGGGTCGGGTTGGCGGCGGTGGCCAGCGGGGTGCTGCCGGGCAGCAGGTAGAGGGAGTCCCGCTTGACGGCGGCCAGCTTGGAGGTGAGCGGGTCGCTCTTGAGGGCCTTGAGGAGTTCGCCGGTGTCGTCGCCGTAGCCGGTGAGGATGTCGACGTCGTTGAAGTCGTCGATGTGCTCGGCGCTCTTGGTGAGGACGAACTTCTTCGTGGAGGCGGAGGGTTCGGAGACGCTGGCGGGGATCTTCAGGCCGAGGTCGGTGAAGAACTGGGTGCGGGTGTCGTGGGTGGTGTAGAAGCCGACCTGGCTGACGTTCTTGGACGACACGTGCGTCATGAACATCGCCGTCTTCCCCTTGAGCTGGGGGTACTTGGCGGCGGTCCGCTCGATCCGCCCCTCGAGGTCGGCGATCAGGTCGTCGCCCTCGTCGGCCAGTCCGATGGCCTTGCTGTTGAGGCGGATGATGTCGCGCCACGGGGTCGCCCAGGCGGCCTCGGGGTAGGCCACGACGGGGGCGATGCGGCTGAGGGTCTCGTAGTCCTGCTTCGTCAGTCCGGAGTACGAGGCGAGGATGACGTCCGGCCTGGTGTCGGCGACGGCCTCGAAGTCGATGCCGTCGGTCTCGTCGAACAGGACCGGCGTCTTGGCGTTCAGTTCCTTGAGCCGCTTCTCGACCCAGGGCAGCACGCCGTCGCCGTCGTCGTCGCCGAAGTTGGCCTTCGCCATGCCGACGGGGACGACGCCGAGGGCGAGCGGGACCTCGTCGTTGGCCCAGTTGACGGTGGCGACCCGCTCGGGCTTGGCGGGGATCTCGGTGGTCCCGAGGGCGTGCTTGATCGTCACGGGGAACTGGGCGGCGCCGTCGGCACCGGCGCCGGCGGAGTTGCTGTCGTCCTTGTCGCCGGACTCGCCGCCGCAGGCGGTGAGTCCGAACAGGAGGGCCGCCGCGAGGGCGAGTGCGCGAAGGCGTGGGGTTCTCATCGACCCGTGTTCCACTTTCGATCGGGGTGCCGGCGCAGGCGTGGGCGAGGGCGCCCGCCGTGCACGGCAAGTTAGGTAAGGCTTGCCTGCACAGCGTATGGAGCGGTGGCGCACGGATCAATCGAGCCTTTTCGACAGCCCTTGTAGCGATCGGGACATGCGAGGGGACATGTGACGGAACATGTGACGGGACATGCGAGGGGACATGTGACGGGACATGCGAGGGGACATGCCAGGGAACATGCGACGGGCCGTGCACCGGACATGCGGAGCGCACGGCTCCGGCCCGGGGCGCCGTCCGCACCGCTGCCTCCGGTCCGCCCCTGCCAACCCCTCTCAGCGCGCCCGGAACCTGCCGGGCGTCATGCCGGTCGTCCGCCGGAAGGCCGCCCCGAAGGCGCTGGCCGAGCGGTATCCGACGGCGTCGGCCACCACGTCGACCTCGCATCCGAGGGCGAGCAGCTGTACGGCGTGCTGGGCCCGTACCGAGGCGACCCAGCGGGCGAAGCTCGTGCCCGTCTCGGCGCGGAACGCCCGGGTCAGGGTGCGCGCGCTGCAGCCGAGGGCCGAGGCCCAGCCGGCCAGTGTCCGCTGGTCGGAGGGGTCGGCCCGGACCACGTCGACGATCGGCCGCAGCAGCGTGGAGGTGGGCAGCTGCACCAGCAGCGCCCGGGGCGAGGGCCGCAGGACGTCGAGGACCATCGTCTCGGTCACGGCCCGGGAACGCTGCGGCAGGTCCGGCTCCTCCAGCCGCTCCAGGAGGAGCCGGAGCAGCGGGGTGATCTCCACGGCCACGGGGACGTCGGGCAGGGCCGACACCGTGCCGTGCCGGAAGAAGTGGGCGCGGTAGGAGGTGCCGGCGACGGCGGAGGCGGAGTGCAGCTGCCCCGCCGGCATCCACAGCCCCAGGGTCGGGGTGATGCACCAGACCTGGGAACCCACCACGGCCGTGGACGTGCCGTGCTCGTTCCACAGGAGTTCGTGCCAGGGGTGCGAGTGCTCGTTCCACGCCGTGTCGGCGTCGACGACCTCCTCGTACCCCTGGATCACGAAGGGCACGTCGACCTCGCCCGCGGCGAGCGTCGGCAGGTCCCGGGTGACACGCATGCGCCCAGGCTAACCGGAGCCCGGCCTCCGCCGGCTGTCGCGTCCGAGCAGTCCGGCGATCTCGCGGGCCGCGTCGCGGGCGGTCCGTCCGACGCCGATGAGCGTGGCGGAGGCGGGTCCCGTCCAGTCGCCGTAGCCCAGGAGGTGCAGCCGGGGTTCGCCCACGGCCCGCGTGCCCCGGGTGGCGATGCGGCCGCGCGGGCCGCGCAGGCCCAGGGGCGACAGGTGGGAGAGGGCCGGGCGGAACCCGGTGCACCAGACGACCGCGTCGGCCGGTGCCCGGGTGCCGTCGGCCCACACCACGCCGTCGCGCTCCAGGCGTACGACCATGGGCGACGCCTTGAGCAGCCCCGCGTCCCGCGCCTCGCGCACCGGCGGTACGGCGACGATGTCGCCCAGCGAGGCGACGCCTCCGGTGTCCGCGCGGCCCTCGTCGAGGGCGCGGCGGCGGGCGGTGGCGGCGTCGAACAGGGCGCGGCCGTCGATGTCGTCGGCGAGGTAGCGCGGCGGGCGCCGGGTCACCCAGGTCAGCTCGGTGTCGTAGGCGAGGTCGGCGGCGATCTGCGCGCCCGAGTTGCCGCCTCCGACGACGATCACGCGGCCGCCCGCGAACTCCCCCGGCCCCCGGTAGGAGACGGTGTGCAGCTGCCGTCCCCCGAAGTCCGCGCGTCCCGGGACGGCCGGGAGGAAGGGACGCCACCAGGTCCCGGTCGCGCTGATCACCGCACGGGCGTGCCAGGTGCCGGAGTCGGTCTCCACCCGCAGCAGCCGTCCCTCGTCGTGCACGCCGAGCACCCGGACCGGCCGCAGCACGGGCAGCCCGTACCGCGTCTCGTAGTCCCCGAGGTAGGTCACCACGTGTCCGGCGTCCGGGTACTCCTCGCCCGGCCGCACCGGCATCAGGCGGCCCGGGAGGGAGGAGAAGGCGGCCGGGGAGAACAGGCGCAGGGAGTCCCACGCGTGCTGCCAGGCGCCGCCCGGGGTGGCCTGCGCGTCGAGGACGACGAAGTCCAGCCCCTGGCGGCGCAGGTGGTAGCCGGCGGCGAGCCCTGCCTGGCCGCCGCCGACCACCACCACGTCGACGTGCCGTGTCATGCGGCCGGGGTGAACTTCTTGCGCCAGGCCAGGGACACGTGGACGAGGCCGATCAGGACGGGCACCTCGATCAGCGGTCCCACGACGCCGGACAGGGCCTGGCCGGAGGTGACGCCGAAGGTGGCGATGGCGACCGCGATGGCCAGCTCGAAGTTGTTGCCGGCCGCCGTGAAGGCGAGGGTGGCGGTGCGGTCGTAGGCGAGGCCGATCGCCCTGCCGAGGAGGAAGGTGCCGGCCCACATCACGGCGAAGTACACCAGCAGCGGCAGCGCGATCCTCGCGACGTCCAGCGGCTGGGAGGTGATGGTCTTCCCCTGGAGGGCGAAGAGGATGACGATCGTGAAGAGCAGGCCGTACAGCGCCCAGGGGCCGATCCTCGGCAGGAACGTCCGCTCGTAGCTCTCGCGGCCCAGCTTCCGCTCGCCGATGCGACGGGTGAGGAAGCCGGCGAGCAGCGGAACCCCGAGGAAGATCACGACATTGAGGGCGATCTTCCACATCGAGATGTCCAGGCTCTCGCCCTCGCCCAGGCCCAGCCAGCCGGGCAGCAGGTCGAGGTAGAACCAGCCGAGCAGGCCGAACGCGAGGACCTGGAAGACGGAGTTGAGGGCGACCAGGACGGCGGCGGCCTCGCGGTCGCCGCAGGCCAGGTCGTTCCAGATGATGACCATGGCGATGCAGCGGGCCAGGCCGACGATGATCAGGCCGGTGCGGTACTCGGGCAGGTCCGGCAGGAAGATCCAGGCCAGCGCGAACATCACGGCCGGGCCGATCAGCCAGTTGACGACCAGCGACGAGACCATCAGCTTCTTGTCGCCGGTGACGGCGTCGAGCCGGTCGTAGCGGACCTTGGCGAGCACCGGATACATCATGACCAGCAGGCCGAGTGCGATCGGCAGGGAGATGCCGCCGATCTCCAGGTGCGCGAGGGCGTCGTTCATGCCGGGGATCAGGCGCCCCAGACCGAGGCCCACGGCCATGGCGACGAGGATCCATACGGCGAGGAAGCGGTCGAGTGTCGACAGCTTCGCGACGATCGAGGACTCCTCGGCGGTCGCGGGTGCTTCGGTGCGGGTCACGGGCAGGCCCTCTTGTTGTCGGCGGCGTTGCGGGCGGACTCGGCCAGGCCGGTGAACTGCCCGGCCAGCTGAGCGATGACGTCCGGGCGCAGCTTGTAGTAGGTGAACCGGCCGCATGGCTCCGTCTCCACCACACCGGCCTCGCGCAGCACTCTCAGATGGTTGGAGAGGTTGGTCTGCCGGGCGCCGGTCTCCTCCACGAGGTGGGTGGTGCACAGCGTCTCTCGGGCGAGCAGGGTCACGATCTGCAGCCTGAGCGGGTCCGCGAGAACCCGGATCAGGTCAGCGTCGACTGACGTCATCATGTACTGATACTCTCACATCAGTGGTGGCTGACACCACCGGGTGCTGACGTCATGCGCGCCTGATGTCGACGTGAGACAAGTGAGACCCCCTGATGTCCGACAAGCCCTCCGTGCTGTTCGTCTGCGTCCACAACGCCGGCCGTTCCCAGATGGCCGCCGCGTGGCTGACCCATCTTGCCGGGGACCGCGTCGAGGTCCGTTCCGCGGGATCCAACCCGGGCGCCGAGGTCAACCCGGCCGCCGTCGAGGCGATGCGCGAGGTCGGCATCGACATCGCCGCCGAGGTGCCGAAGATGCTCACCGTGGACGCCGTCAGGGAGTCCGACGTCTGCATCACCATGGGGTGCGGCGACGCCTGCCCGGTCTTCCCCGGCAAGCGCTACCTGGACTGGCAGCTGGACGACCCGGCGGGGCAGGGCGTCGAGGCCGTCCGCCCGATCCGCGACGAGATCAAGGTGCTGGTCGAGGGCCTGATCGCGGAGATCGCCCCGGAGCAGGAGGCATGAGCGCCGGCACGGACGTCCGCGACGTCGTCGTCATCGGCTCGGGCCCGGCGGGCTACACCGCCGCCCTCTACACCGCCCGCGCCGAGCTGAGGCCCCTCGTCTTCGGCGGTGCGGTCTTCGTCGGCGGCTCGCTGACGACCACGACCGAGGTCGAGAACTTCCCCGGCTTCCCCGAGGGTGTCGACGGCCCCGTCCTCATGGAGAACATGCGGGCGCAGGCGGAGAGGTTCGGCGCCGAGATCGTCGAGGACGACATCGCCGCCGTCGACCTGACCGGCGACGTCAAGACCGTCACCGACACCGCCGGGACCGTGCACCGGGCCCGCGCCGTGATCGTCGCCACCGGTTCCGGTTACCGCAGGCTCGGCCTGCCGAACGAGGACGCGCTGTCCGGGCGGGGCGTGTCCTGGTGCGCCACCTGCGACGGATTCTTCTTCCGCGACCGCGACATCGTGGTGGTGGGCGGCGGCGACACGGCGATGGAGGAGGCCACCTTCCTCACCCGCTTCGCCCGCTCGGTGACCGTCGTGCACCGGCGCTCCACCCTGCGCGCCTCCCAGGTGATGCGGAACCGGGCGTTCTCCGACGAGAAGATCTCCTTCGCCTTCGACAGCGAGATCGCCGCACTCCACGAAGAAAACGGCATGCTGTCCGGCCTGACGCTGCGCGACACCCGCGACGGCACCACCCGGGAACTGGCCGCCACCGGTCTGTTCATCGCGATCGGCCACGACCCGCGCACCGAACTCTTCCGGGGTCAGCTGGAGCTGGATTCCGCCGGTTACCTGAAGGTGGAGTCCCCCTCGACACGCACCAGCGTTCCCGGTGTCTTCGGCGCGGGTGACGTCGTCGACCACACCTACCGCCAGGCGATCACCGCGGCCGGTTCCGGCTGCGCGGCCGCGCTGGACGCCGAGCGCTACCTGGCGGCCCTGTCGGACGCCCCGGCGACCCCGGACACCTCGGTCACCCCGGTCACGGCCGTCCCCGGCGGCGCCGGACCGAGGCCCACGCCGCCGGAGCACGACCCGGCGGCCTCGGGCGCGGCCTGATCCGTCGGTAAGGGTCCGATCGGTCGCCTTCGACGGCCTCCCTGGGAAACGTTCCCCGGAGGGGGGCGTTCTGGGGCGGAACGGTGGGGTGGGAAACGGGACTTCGAGCGGAGGGCGCCGCCCCGCGAGGGGCCGGGCGGCGCCCCGCGCTCCTACTCGGCCACGTAGGTCCGGTAGATCCAGGCGTAGACATGCAGCGCGCGCCCCTCGACCTCGCGCGTCTCGGAGGTCGCCTCGAAATGCTCGTAGCGGTTGCCCAGTTCGAGCTTGAGCCGGTCGGTGAGCCGGTCGACCCGGTGCGTCCGCACGGCGTCGGGGACGCCCTTGCCGCCGGTCAGCAGGACGTTGGGCTCCGTCGGCCGGCCGTTGTCGCTCCGCAGGATGTTGTTCGGCGAAGCCTGGCCGGTGGTGAGGATGGTGCTGGTCATGGGCGAGTCCTCTCATGCAGGGCATTGGGGGCGGGCGAGCCGACGAGGCGGGGTCACGGCCGGGCCGTCGGCGCGGCGGGATCGTCGGGGTGCCGGTCCCGGGCGCTACGGCGCGCTGCGGGCATCACGACACACGGGAACGGCGCATCGGCGACTGTGACGTCGCTATATCGACCGATGCCGAATCAAGGCTCAGCTTGGTGCCGACGCCGGGCGGGTGTCAACCGCTTCCGGGAATCGGCAGGGGGAGGTCCTTCTCGTCGGATGCGCGGCGCTCGGGGCGCGCGGAGTCGTGGCCGCCGAGGTCGGCGAGGCGGTGTACGCGCGGCATCGGCGCGGGGTGATGGGGCGCGAGCAGCACCAGGACAGCCGGGGGGCGGCGCCGTCCCGGCCCGTCGCGCGCGGGCGGCGGTACGCGTCGGACGGCCGTCGTCAGGCCACAGGGGCGGCCCCGGGCCCGGCGTGCCGCCACGGCGCCCGGGCGGGCGTGCGCACCCGGGAAACGGGCGCGCACCGGACGCCCGTCGGCCGCGGAGGAGCGGTCAGTCGCGGGTGCTGAGGAAGCCGGACAGGGCGGCGAGGACGGCGGGGGCCACCCGGTAGTAGACCCAGGTGCCGCGCCGCTCGGACAGCAGCAGGCCCGCCTCGCGGAGCTTCTTCAGGTGG
The DNA here is from genome assembly GCF_007829875.1 of Streptomyces capillispiralis. Classification (NCBI taxonomy): domain Bacteria; kingdom Bacillati; phylum Actinomycetota; class Actinomycetes; order Kitasatosporales; family Streptomycetaceae; genus Streptomyces; species Streptomyces capillispiralis. The sequence goes on from NZ_VIWV01000001.1 coordinate 1,331,186, forward strand.
TGGCTGACGGTGGGCTGCGAGACGCCGACGTCGGCGATGTCGCAGACGCAGGCCTCCCGGTCGGGGTGCGACGCCACCTTGGAGAACAGGCGCAGCCTCACCGGATCCCCCAGCGCCTTGAACATGGCGGCCGTGAGCTCGGCTTCCTCCTCGGTGAGCTCACGGTCCGTGAGGGAGGGACAGCACGGCGGAGCGGGCACATCCGCCGCCAACTGCGCTAGCTTCGACATGCATCTATGTTGACACCTGAATCGGCTCCTGCCAAGATCGCTTGATTAGATGTGCATCTAATCAAGAGCTGGGGGAAGCGTGACGGACACGCAGGCTGCCGCCTCGACGAGGCCCGCGAGGACGGCCGTCGTCACCGGTGCGGGCAGCGGCATCGGCGCGGCGACGGCGCGGGCACTGGCACGGGAGGGCTACGAGGTCGTCCTGACCGCGCGGCGGGCCGACCGGCTGGAAGCGGTCGCGAAGGAGATCCAGGACCAGGGCGGATCGGCCCGGGTCAGTCCGCTGGACGTGACCGACCGGGCAGCCGTCCAAGCCTTCGCGGAGCAACTGCCGGCGTGCGACGTGCTGGTCAACAACGCCGGCGGCGCGTACGGCACGGAGTACGTCGAGCACGCCGACCCCGGCGACTGGCGGTCGATGTACGAGGTCAACGTGCTGGGCGCGCTGCACATGACGCAGGCGCTGCTGCCCCGGCTGCGCGCCTCGGGCGACGGTGTGGTGGTCGTCCTGTCCTCCACGGCCTCGTTCACCTGCTACGAGGGCGGCGGGGGCTACAGCGCCGCCAAGCACGGCGCCCACGTGCTGGCCGAGACGCTGCGTCTGGAGGTGTGCGGGGAACAGCTGAGGGTCGTCGAGGTCGCCCCCGGGATGGTGCACACCGAGGAGTTCTCCCTCAACCGCTACCGAGGGGACACGGACAAGGCCGACGCCGTGTACGCGGGGGTCGCCGAACCGCTGGTCGCCGACGACGTCGCGGACGTGGTGACGTGGGCGGTGACCCGCCCCCCGCACGTCAACATCGACCTGCTGGTGGTGCGGCCGCGGGCGCAGGCCGCCCAGCACAAGGTGCACCGGACGGCCTGAGCCGCGCCGGACCCGGTGCCGCGACCGCCCCTCCTCCCTCGCGGGAAAGAGGGGCGGTCGCGGTCATTCAGCAGCCGGTGGCGCCGGGGGCGTCGAACTGCTCCGCGGCATAGGCGGCCAGCTGCAGGGCCGCCGTGTGGTCGATGCCCAGCTCGGTGGCCGCGGCCAGGACGGCCTCGGCGGCGCTGGACGAGGTGCCCAGGTGCTTCGCGGTGGCGTGCAGCAGCTGCTCGTGCTGCTCCTGGCTCAGCCCCAGCCGCAGGGCGAGGGCCTCACCGCCGGCCGTCACGGAGCAGACACCGGTCTCCGGCAGCTGCAGCTCGACGGACTGCGCGGCCTCCATGTCACCGGCCAGGGCGGCGGCGATGGAGCGGACCTGCTCGTAGCCGGTGAGCATGAGGAAGGTCGGCGCTCGGCCGTAGCTCTTCATGCCGACCGTGAAGTAGCCGGGCTCGGGGTGGGACAGTTCGCGGTAGCCGTGCGGGGTGACGGTGCCGCAGGAGTGCTGGTTGGGGTCGATCAGGGGCGCCAGCGCACGGGGCGCGGACATGATCGGGTCGAGTTCCAGGCGCAGTTCACTGGTGATGCCGAGGTCCGGCCGGAAGCCGGTGGCGGCCACGATCCGGTCGGCGGTGATCGTCCGCTCGCTGCCGTCGGCACCGCGGGAGACCAGTTCGACCCGGTCGCGGGCGGGGTCGTCGCCCAGGCGGCGGACGGTGTGGGTACGGAAGTTCGCGGCGAGGGTGACGCGCCCCGTGTCGACGAGCATCTTCAGACCGGAGCCCAGCGCGCCGCGGGCGGGCAGTTCGTCGTCGGTGCCGCCGCCGAAGGAGGCCGCCGGGTCGGCGCCCCGGATGGCCCAGGTGATGGTGGTGCCCTCTTCCGCGTCGGCCAGCTCCGCCAGGGCGAGCAGGGTGTTCGCGGCCGAGTGGCCGGCGCCGACGACGACGGTGTGACGGCCCGCGTGGTGCGCGCGGTCGGAGCCGAACACGTCGGGCAGCCCGTGGTTGATCCAGGCCGCGGCCTCCTCCTCGCCGTGGGCCGGCAGGCCGTTGGCGCCGACGTGGTTGGGCCGGCGCCAGGTGCCGGAGGCGTCGATCACGGCGTCGGCGAGCAACTCCCCGCCGTCCGACAGGCGTACGACGAACGGCGTCCGCTCCCGGTCGGCGGTGCGCAGCCGGTCGACGCCCAGCCGGCTGATGGCGGTGACCTCGGCGCCGTAGCGGATGTGGGGGGCGAGGGCGGGCAGTTCGGCCAGCGGCTGGAGGTACTGCTTGACCAGGTCGCCGCCGGTGGGCAGGGCGGAGGCCTCGGGCTCCTCCCAGCCGGCCGCCGCGAGCAGCCTGCGGGCGGCGGGATCGGTGTTGAACTCCCAGGGGCTGAAGAGCTGGATGTGGGACCAGGCCCGCACGGAGGCCGCGGGTGTGTCGCCGGCTTCCAGCACGACGAACGGGACGCTCCGTTCGGCCAGATGGGCGGCGGCTGCCAGGCCGACGGGGCCGGCTCCGATCACGACGACGGGAAGGCGGTCGGGGCTGTGGTCAACCACGGTGCGGTGTCCTCTCACAAAGGGGGGCGGGGCGGCGGGTCAGGCGTGGTGCGCGGGCTCTGCCGACGGCGGGGCGGTCGCCTCGCCGCCGTCGCCCTCGGCGCGCCGGGCCGCGCTCTGCTGGGCCCGGCGCTGTAACGCGGCGATCGCGGCGCAGCACGAACCGGCGGCCGGTTCGGCGTCGCCCGACCGCGGCGGGACGGCGGAATCACTCATGGATCTGACTCCTGTCGCGGCGTGCCCGGCCGCCCGCGGACGGTCGCTCACGCGGGTGGCCGGACGGACACGCTATATAGACAAATGACGAATCAATAGTCCAGCGTTCCCCTTGATTCGATGAATGTCAACCTCAGGCCAGGAAGCCACGCGTTGTGACGAGCGTCACTCCGCGCCGCGTTGCACGGGCGCCCGTGACAAGCCAATCTCGACACATGTCGAAACAGCGGGGGTACGCGCCCCGGGGCACCTGCCCGGCGCCGTAACGACATACCTCGGGGGACGACGGCCGTGCCGACGGCCGCACCCGGCCCGTGGACGCCGCGATGCGCTCGCCACGCATCACTCCGTCCGGACACGGGACCAGGCCGTTCCCCGCCCCTCCCCCGTGACCCCACGTGTGTGCGCCCGCCACCGGACCGGCCCCAGCGCCGGCCCGCCGCGCACCCGCCGCGGTTCCTTCCGTGCTGCTTCACCAGTGAACGGCTTCGCCATGCCCGGAAGGACATCCATGCCTCACGACCCGACACGCCCGGCTGACCCCGTCGGCGAACCGATCGCCATCATCGGTATGGCGGGACGGTTCGCGGACGCCACCAGCCCTGAAGAACTCTGGGACATGCTGCTGCGGGGCCGTGACGCCATCACGGACATCCCGCCCGAGCGCTACGACATCGACGCCGTCTACGACCCCGCTCCCCGCACCCCCGGCCGCACCGTGAGCCGGTGGGGCGGACTGCTGCGCGACATCGACGCCTTCGACGCGGAGTTCTTCGGCATCTCGCCCCGCGAGGCCGACCGCATGGACCCCCAGCAGCGGCTGCTGCTGGAGGTCGCCTACGAGGCCCTGGAGGACGCCGGCCAGCCGCTGCCGCGCATCGCCGGCACCGACACCGGCGTGTTCATCGGCCAGCTCGGCGGTGACTACTGGCACCTGCAGTACGACGACCGCGACCAGCTGGACCTGTACTCGATGACCGGCGCGGCCGCGCGGGCCATCACCTCCGGCCGCCTGTCGTACGCCTTCGACCTGCGCGGCCCCAGTTTCACCGTCGACACCGCGTGCTCCTCCGCGCTCGTCGCCGTCCACAACGCCGTGCAGGCCCTGCGGCTGGGCGAGTGCCCCCTGGCGATCGCCGGTGGCGTCAACGTCGTCCTGCTCCCGGAGGAGGGCGTCGTCTACTCCGGCGCCGGCATGCTCGCCTCCGACGGCCGCTGCAAGTTCGCCGACGCCTCCGGTGACGGCTTCGTCCGCAGCGACGGCATCGGGGCCGTCATCCTCAAGCCGCTGTCCGCGGCCCTCGCCGACGGCGACCGCGTCCGCGCCGTCATCCGCGGCTCCGCGGTCGGCAACGACGGCCAGAGCAGCGGCTACCTGGTCACCCCCGCCGTCGAGGGCCAGCGCGAGGTGCTGCGCCGCGCCTACGACAACGCCGGGGTCGACCCCGCCGACGTCGACTACATCGAGGCGCACGGCACCGGCACCAGCGTCGGCGACCCGGTCGAACTCGCGGCCCTGGCCGACATCGTCGGCCCGCGCACCGAGGACCGGCGCTGTCTGGTCGGCTCGGTGAAGACCAACATCGGCCACGCCGAGGCGGCCGCCGGCATCGCCGGGCTCATCAAGGCCGTGCTCTGCCTGGAGCACGGGACGGTGCCGCCCAACCTGCACCTCACCCACCCCAACCCGGCCGTCGACTGGGACAACCTGCCGCTGACCGTGCCCACCCGGGCCACCCCGATACCCGAACGGGACCGGCCCGCCCTCGCCGGCGTCAGCAGCTTCGGCTTCTCCGGCACCAACGCCCACCTCGTGCTCGAAGCGGCCCCCGGACCGGCCGCGAGCGAGCCGGACGACGGGCGCGGTGAACTGCTGGTGCTGTCCGCCCTGAGCCCCGAAGCCCTCACCGAGGCCGCCCGCCGCATGGCCGACCACCTCGACGGCCCCGGGACCCGGCAGGCCCTGCGCGACATCGCCCACTCCGCGGCGCTGCGGCGCACCCACCACGACGCCCGGCTGGCGCTGGCCGCCGACAGCCATGCCGAGGCGGCCGCCGTCCTGCGCGGGTTCGCCGACGGCGAGGCCGAACCGGGCCTGTCCGCCAGCGAGTTCACCGACCCCGAGGCCCGGCCCCGGATCGCGTTCGTCTTCCCCGGCCAGGGCTCGCAGTGGCCGGGCATGGGCCAGGAACTCCTGGACACCGAGCCGGTGTTCGCCCGGACCATGGCGGCCTGCGACGAGGCCATCAAGGCGGAGACCGGCTGGTCGGTCGTGGAACTGCTGCGGGCGGCCGACGAGGAGCGGCTGAAGCAGCTCGACGTCATCCAGCCCACCCTGTGGGCGATGGAGATCGCGCTGGCCGAACTGTGGCAGTCCTGGGGCATCGAACCGGACGTCGTCATCGGCCACAGCATGGGCGAGTCCGCCGCCGCCTACATCTCGGGCGCGCTGTCGCTGCCGGATGCCGCCGCCGTCATCTGCCGCCGCAGCCGGCTGGCCAAGCGCCTGTCCGGCCGGGGGACCATGGCCTGGGTGGCGCTGCCCGCCGACGAGGCCGCCGCCGCGCTGGCCGGCCACGAGGACGAGGTCGCCGTGGCGGCCATCAACAGCCCCACCTCCACCCTGCTGTCCGGCGACGGTGACGCCCTCACCCACGTGCTGGCCGCCCTCGACGCCCGGGGCGTGGACAACCGGCGGGTCAACGTCGACTTCGCCTCGCACTGCCCGCAGATGGACGCCCTGCGCGAGGACCTGCTCGCCGGACTGTCCCACCTGAGCCCGCGCGCGGGCCGTATCCCGCTGCACTCCACCCTGCTGAACGACGTGATCGACGGCTCCGGCATGGACGCCGACTACTGGGTGCGCAACATCCGCCAACCGGTCGACTTCGTGGGCGCTGTGCGCGGCCAGCTCGACCTCGGAGACACCGTCTTCATCGAGGTCAGCCCCCATCCGCTGCTGGTGTCCGGCATCCGCGAGACCGCCCGCCTGCACACCGGCGCGGACACCACCGCGGTCGGCAGCCTGCGCCGCCACACCCCGGAACGCACCTGCCTGCTCACCTCGGCGGCCGCCCTCCACACCGCGGGCGCCCGGCTCGACTTCGAGCGGGTGGCCGACGGGGGCCGCTACGTACCGCTGCCGTCCTACCCGTGGCAGCGCACCCGGCACTGGATCAAGCGGGCGCAGACCCCCGCGCACCCCTCCGGCCGGACCGCGCCCGCCCCCGCACCGGACGCGCCGGACACGGTGGAGCGGGCACCGCACCCCCTGCTGGGACGCCCGCTGCCCGCCGAGGGAACCACCCGCGGCTGGCAGGGGCCGCTGGAGCTGACGGCCAACCCGTACCTGCGCGACCACCGCATCCAGGACACGATCATCCTGCCGGGCACCGCGCACCTCGAACTCGTCTCCGCCGCCGCCCGCGAGGTGCTCGGCGCCGGTGCGCTGGCGGTGTCCGAAGTGCGCTACCACCGCGCCCTGTTCCTGGACGAGGACGGCCCCGCCCCGCAGGTCAGGGTCACCGTCGACACGCTCCCCGACCGGTCGCTCACCTGCCGCGTCCACAGCCGGGAGACCGACGCGGACGAGTGGGTGCTGCACACCGAGGCCCGGGCCCGCTCCCTGCCCGGGAGCGCCGAGGAGCCGTCCGAACCGCTGGACGCGATCCGCTCCCGGCTGCCGCAGCACCAGGACGCCGCCGCGTTCTACCCGTGGAACGCCGAACGCGGCAACCAGTGGAACGGCGCCTTCCAGGGGATCACGGAACTGTGGCGCACCGACGGCGAGGTCCTCGCCCGCCTGTCCTGCCCGCCCGCGCTCCTCGACGGCCTCGGTCTCCACCACTTCCACCCGGCGCTGCTGGACGCGAGCGGCCACGCCATGGCCGCCGCCCGCCCGCTGACCGTCCCCGGCGAGGAGGGCGTCTTCGTCCTGGGCGGCATCGACGAGGTCCGCTTCCACGAGCGGCCCTCGGCCTCCCTCTACAGCCACGCCCGGCTGCTGCCCTCCCCGCGCGAGGACTCCTTCGTCGCCGACATCGACATCCGCGACACCGACGGCCGGCTGATCGCGCAGATGCGCGGCCTGCGCCTGCAGTACCTGGCCGGCCACGCACCGGACCTGCTCCACCCGCACCCCGAGGACCCCGTGACGACGACCGGCACCACCTCCCTCCCCATCCCGGGCAGCGGCCAGGACACCTGGCTGCACACCCTCGGCTGGGAAGAGGCCCCCCTGACCTCCGACACCGGCTCCGCCCCCGCACGGGACGGTTTCTGGCTCGTCCTGACCGACAGCGGCCCCACCGGCCGCGCCCTGGTGCGCGAACTGACCGGCCGCGGACAGCGCGTGGTGGCCGTCACCGCCGGCGCGGGCCGCCTGGCGGGGGCCGGCGACCGCTACCGGATCGACCCGGCCCAGGAGGACCAGTACCGCGAGGTGCTGGCCGACGTCGCCCGTGAGGGCACCTGCCGCGGCATCGTCCACCTGTGGGCGCTGGACGCCCGGGCCGGCCTGGACGCCACGCCCGCCGAGATCCGCCGCGCGCACCTCCTGTCCGCCCACAGCGTGCTGCACCTGACCCGGGCGCTGGAGCGGCAGTCCCTCGGCGACCCGCGGCTGTGGCTGGTCACCCAGCTCGCCCAGGCCACCGGCGCCGGCGAGTCCGTGCGCCACCCCTTCCAGGCGGTGCTGTGGGGCCTGGGCCGCACCCTGGCCGCCGAGAGCCCGGCCCTGGCACCCCGGCTGGTCGACCTCGACCGCTCCGCGGCCGGTGTCGTGGCCCTGGCCGACCTGCTGGAGCGGCCGGACGACGAGGACCAGGTCGCGCTGCGCGACGGCCGGCGGGTCGCGGCACGGCTGCGCCCGGCGTCCGACGGCCCGTCGGTGCCGTACCGGCTGACCCTGCCCTCCCCCGGCGTCCTGGACGACCTCCAGCTGTCCGGGATCCCGTCGCGCACGGTGGCCGGTGACGAGGTCCGCATCCGGGTCAGCCACGCCGGCGTCAACTACCGGGACGTCCTGCTGGCCCTCGGCATGTACCCCGGGCAGGACAACCGGCCGCCGGTCATGGGCTGGGAGTGCGTCGGCACCGTCACCGAGGTGGGCGACGCCGTCACGGACGTCGCCGTCGGCGACGAGGTCATCGCCTTCGCCGAGGGCGCCCTGGCCTCCGAGGTCGTCACCCTCGCCTGCCTGACCGCCGCCAAGCCGGCCCGGCTGACCGCGGCCGAGGCCGCGACCCTGCCCGCCGCCTACCTGACCGCCTACCACTCCCTGCACGACCTGGCCCGCCTCGAACGCGGCCAGAGGATCCTGATCCACTCCGCCACCGGCGGCACCGGGCGCGCCGCCCTGAGCGTCGCCCGCTGGAAGGGCGCCCGCGTCTTCGCCACCGCCGGCAGCGAGGCCAAGCGCGACCTGCTGAGGAAGCTCGGCGTGGAGCAGGTGTCCGACTCCCGCAGTCTGGAGTTCGCCGACACCTTCAAGTCCGCCACCGGCGGCGAGGGCTTCGACGTCATCTACAACACCCTGGCCGGCGAGGCCGTCGAGGCGAACCTGTCGCTGATGGCGCCGTACGGCCACTACCTGGAGCTGAGCAAGCGGGACATCCTCGACGACAACCCGCTGCCGCGGGGGGTGTTCGCCCGCAACCTCTCCTTCCACGCCGTCGACGTGGTGCACATGATCCAGCACGCGCCCGAGCGGGCGGGCCGGATCCTGCGGGCCGCCGCCGCGCTGGTCGACCAGGGCGCCGTGGAGGCCCTGCCGCACACCGTCCACCCGGCCGAGAAGGCCGCGGACGCCTTCCGGCTGATGGCCCAGTCCCGCCACACGGGCAAGATCGTGCTCTCCTTCGGGGAGCCGGCCGCCGGCCCGGCGGCCGCCGTGCGCACCCGGCCGGTCACCGTCCACGCCGACGGCACGTACCTGATCACGGGCGGGGCGGGCGGCATCGGCGGCCGGCTGGCGCTGTGGCTCGCCGACCAGGGCGCCCGGCACCTGCTGCTCACCGGCCGCAGCGCACTGCCCGACACCGGCGGGCCGCTCGCCGCGGACCATCCCCGGGCGGAGGCCGTCGACGTGCTCCGCCGGCTGCGCGAGCGCGGGGTGGACGTGACCTACGCGGCCGTCGACGTCGCCGACGGGCAGGCCATGGAGGCACTGCTCGCCGCCGGGCGCCGTACGGGACTGCCGCCCGTGCGCGGGGTGTTCCACGCCGCCGGGGTCATCGACTACACGCCCCTGAGCGAGATGAGCGGCCGCGAACTGGACCGGGTGCTGGCGGCGAAGGTCTCCGGCGGCTGGAACCTGCACCGGCTGCTGGGCGGGGAGTCGCTGGATGCCTTCGTCCTGTTCTCCTCCGGCTCGGCCCTGCTCAGCTCGCCGATGCTGGGCGGGTACGCCGCCGGCAACGCCTTCCTCGACGCCCTGGCCCACCACCGGCACGCGCACGGGATGCCGGCCACCGTCGTCAACTGGGGCTTCTGGGACAGCGTCGGCATGGTGGCCCGCAAGGAGCGGCAGGAGGAGCGCACGCTGCTGCCGCAGGGCATGTCCTCCTTCCGCCCGGAGGAGGGACTCGCCCTGCTCGGCAGGATCCTGGCCGAGGGGCGCCTGCACACCGCCGTGCTGCCCGCGGACTGGCCCGCCTGGGCGCGCGCCTATCCGTCGGCCGCCGGCGCGCCCCTGCTGACGCACCTCGTCGGCGGCGGCCACCAGGCCGCGCCCGCCACCGCGCCCGTGGTCGCACCGGCAGTCGCACCGTCAGTCGCGCCCGAGGTCCGGGACCTTCCGGTCGAGACCGTGGCACCCGCACCGGCACCCGCGCCCGCCGCACCCTCGGCACCCGCCGCACCCGCGACCCCGCCGAACACGGAGCTGGTCGACTTCCTCAAGCAGGAGGTCGCCGTGGTCATGGGCCTGCGCCCCGAACGCCTCAACATCAACCGGCCCCTGAACCGCCTCGGCATGGACTCCCTCATGGCCGTCGAACTCCGCAACCGCGTCGAACGCCGCTACCAGGTCAAACTCCCCATGGTGCAGCTCCTCAAGGACGGCACCATCACCACCGTCGCCCAGGCCCTGGCCACCGAACTCGCCCCGGACACGGGTGAGAACAACGCGGCGTCCACCGTCGCGCCCACCACCGCACCCGAGCCGGCACCGGCACCCGCGCCCGCCGCACCCTCGGCACCCGCCGCACCCGCGACCCCGCCGAACACGGAGCTGGTCGACTTCCTCAAGCAGGAGGTCGCCGTGGTCATGGGCCTGCGCCCCGAACGCCTCAACATCAACCGGCCCCTGAACCGCCTCGGCATGGACTCCCTCATGGCCGTCGAACTCCGCAACCGCGTCGAACGCCGCTACCAGGTCAAACTCCCCATGGTGCAGCTCCTCAAGGACGGCACCATCACCACCGTCGCCCAGGCCCTGGCCGCCGAACTGAACTCCGCCGACGCCTCGGCCTGACCGAGCGAGTGACGAGGACCCAGCTGCCCATGAAGACCACCGACATCCACATCGCCGGACTCGGCACCTACATCCCGGACGTCGTCGACGCCCGCAAGGCCGTCGCGCTCGGTCTGTACGACGCCGACGAGTACGAGTTCTACGGCTGGACCGGCGCTGCGGTCGCCGACGACATGCCCGCCCCGGACATGGCCGTCGCCGCCGCCCGGCAGGCCGTGGAACGCTCCGGACTGCACCCGCACGACATCGACCTGCACATCCACGCCTGCGGTCACGAACAGGGGCCCGAGGGCTGGTCGCCGCAGCACTACATCCTGCGCCACCTCACCGACCGCGACGTGCCCTCCTTCCGGGTCTGGCAGGCGTGCAGCGGTCTGATCGGCTCGCTGGAGCTGGCCGCCTGCTACCTCCAGGCCGTCCCCGAACGCAGCGCCGCGCTGCTGACCGGCGCCGACAACGTCGGCACGCCGAACTTCAACCGGTGGGCCTTCGGCATCCAGAACGGTGTCCTCGGTGACGCCGGCAGCGCCGTGCTGCTGTCGAAGACCGAGGGGTTCGCGAGCCTGCTGTCGATCAACACCGGCTCCACCGCCGAGGTGGAGGAGCAGTACCGGGGCAACGAGCCGCTGTTCCCGCCGTCGCTGACGGTCGGCCGGGGCATGGACTTCAAGGAGCGGCTCGCCGCCGCGGGCGGCCTGGAGGAGACGGTCGCCGAAGTCGTGCGCCGGCAGGGCGAGCTGCGTACCGAGATCGCGCTGCGCACGCTGGCGGAGGCCGGTCTGGAGCCGGGCGACGTCACCCGCGTGTGCCATGTGTTCACCGGTCAGGAGAGCTATCTCAAGGTCATCCTCGACCCCATGGGCCTCTCCCCCGAGCAGGGGCTGCTCGACTTCGGCCGCAACCTGGGGCACTTGACGGTCAACGACCAGATCGTCGGTCTGACCCACCTGGTCGAGACGGGGCAGGTCGGCCCCGGCGACCACGTGCTGATCGTGGCGCACGGCGGCGGCGTGTCCATCACCTGCGCCGTCGTCCGCATCGACCGGCGGCCCGACTGGGCCGCCCGGTAACTCCCGTGTCGCGCACCGGCCCCCGGCGGGCCGGTGCGCCCCTCCGCTGTCCGGTCAACCTTCTGACGTCAGGGACGTACCACCGATGTCGTATCTCGCCTCCTCGCCTCTGCTCGACGCCGAGGCACTGATCTCCGCCTCCGGTCTGCTGGGCATCATGGCCACCGTGTTCGCCGAGTCGGGGCTGATCGTCGCCTTCTTCCTGCCCGGCGACTCGCTGCTGTTCACCGCGGGGCTGCTGGTCGCCAACGACCAGATCCTCCACCAGCCGCTGTGGCTGGTCATGCTCGCCATCGCCGTCGCCGCGGTCCTCGGCGACCAGTTCGGTTACGCCTTCGGCCGCAAGGTCGGCCCCGCGCTGTTCCGCCGGCCCAACTCGCGGTTCTTCAAGCGGGAGAACGCCGAACGCGCCCAGGAGTTCATGCTCAAGCACGGGCCCAAGGCGCTGGTGATGGCCCGCTTCATCCCCGTCTTCCGCACCTTCATCCCGATCACCGCAGGCGTGGGACGCATGGCGTACCGCACGTTCTTCCTGTTCAACGTGATCGGTGCGGTGCTGTGGTCGGTCAGCCTCACGCTGGTCGGCTACTACCTCGGCCAGATCGCGTTCGTCCGGGACAACATCGAGGCCATCGTGATCGGCATCGTGCTGGTCTCCGGCATCCCGATCATCATCGAGGGCGTCAAGATGCGCCGCCGGGCCCGCGCGGCCCGGAGCGCGGGCGCGGAACCGACCGCACCGTCCACCACCACCGCCGCCGAAACGGAGCTGCCCCGCCCATGATCTCCGCCCAGGACTTCTGTGACCTCCTCGCCGACCGCGGCTTCGGGCTCGCCAGCGGGGTGCCCTGCTCGCACTTCGGCGGTCCGATCGCCCACCTGAGCACCCGGCCGGGTCGTTACGTGCCCGCCCCGAACGAGGGCAGCGCCCTGGCCGTCGCCGCGGGCGCCGCGCTGGGCGGCCAGCGTGCCTACGTCATGCTGCAGAACTCGGGGCTGGGCAATCTCGTCAACCCGCTCACCTCGCTGGTGATGACGTACCGGCTGCCGATCCTGACCTTCACCAGCCTGCGCGGATGGCCCGACCCGGCCACGGACGAGCCCCAGCACGAGGTGATGGGGCCGGCCACCCCCGGCATGCTCGACAGCATCGGCACGCCGCACTACACCCTGTACGCCAAGGACACCGTGGACGAGTTCACCGCGGTCCTCGACCTGGCCGAGAAGGACCTGGCGGCGCGGCGCGCCCCGTTCGTGCTCGTCGAGCGCGGCGCCATCGGCAAGGCCACCGCCGCGAACGACCCGCACACCGAGGGACTCCCGGCGGCGGAGGCGATCCGTACGGTCACGGCCGCCGCGCCGGAGGCCGCCGTCGTCGCCACCACCGGGTTCACCGGGCGCGACACGTTCGCCGTGGCCGACGCCCCCGGGAACTTCTACATGCAGGGTTCCATGGGACACGCCTCGTCCCTGGGGCTGGGCGTGGCCCTGACGCATCCGGAGCGGACCGTCGTGGTGCTGGACGGCGACGGCGCGCTGCTGATGCACCTGGGCGCGCTGTCGATGATCGGCCACGAGGCGCCGGCGAACCTGATCCACGTGGTGCTCGACAACCGGGTCCACGAGTCGACCGGCGGGCAGGCGACCACCTCGGCGACGACGTCGTTCCCCGGGATGGCCCTGGCGGCCGGTTACGCGAGCGCGGTCGCCTGCGCCACCGAGGACGCGCTGCGCGAGGCGGTGCTGCGCGCCCGGGAGGCCGCCGGGCCCCACCTGATCAGTGTCAGGACGCTGCCGCGGACGGGTGCGATCCCGCCGCGTGCCACGAACGCGCTCAGCACACTGGACATCCGGGACCGCTTCCAGGAAAGTCTCCGGCCGTAGCCGTAGCCGGACCGGGCGCGCGGAGTGCCGAAGGGCCGTGCCCCACGCCGGTGGCGTGGGGCACGGCCCTGTCCCGTGGCGCGCGGTCGAGCGCGGTCAGGCACCCCGGGCCTCGACCGGGCCGTCGGCCTCCGGCTGGAGGCACGCGGCCACGGTCTCGGGGTCCATGGCCGCCAGGCTGGCGAACATGCGCAGCGGCTCGGCCAGGGTCTGACAGCACATCACGTACTGGTTGCTGCGGCCCTTGGGGATCGCCTCGACGAGGTGCTGCTCCCGCAGGGGGGCCAGGTGGTGGCTGACCAGTGTCTGGCTCAGACCGGTGGCCTCCTGCAACTCCTTGACGGTACGCGGGCGCTGCGCGATCAGCAGGATCAGCATCAGCCGGGTCTCGTCGGCCAGCGCCCGCAGCTTGGGCGCCAGCATCCGCGCCCGCTCGCGTTCGCCGAGCCACTGGGCGGGGTCGCTGACCGCGACCTTGAGCTTCGACGGCCGGGCCATCGCCACCTCCCTCTCGGCCCGCGACCGGGCCTGCGGACACGGCCCGTCCTCGCCCGACGGGCCGGGCCGGGCTGCGGGTTCGATCCTACGCACTGTCGTGGTTCCGGCCGTTCAGGAGGCCGCGGAGGCGTCGGCGCCGGTGGTGTGCTTCGCCGGTGCCTCGGCCTGCGCGGGCCCCTCGTCGTCCGTGACGCGGGCCGTGGGCAGGACGAACGCCACGACCAGCGCGCCGACGGCGGCGACGCCGACGGCGATGAGCAGGGTGGTGGCGAACCCACCGACGAAGGAGTGCTGGGCGGCGTCCAGCACGCGCCGGCCCGCCGCGCCGCCCATCTGCTGGGCGACGGCGGTGGCACCGGCGAGGGATTCGCGCACCGCCTCACCCGCCTCGCCGGGCAGCCGCGCGGCCTGCGGCAGGTCGTCGCGGTAGACGGTGGCGATGACGCTGCCGCTGATCGCGATGCCGAGGGCACCGCCGACCTGCATGCCGACGTCCGCGACCGCGGATCCGGCACCCGCCTGGCGAGCGGCGGAGACCACCAGGATGGCGTCCACGGCGGGCGGCAGGGCGATGCCCATGCCGAGGCCGAACACGGCGAGTCCCCAGAGCGCCTGGGCCTCGTCGTCGACCTGGAGGCCGGCCAGGATGCCGAGGCCGGCGGTGCACAGGAGCAGGCCGAACACGACGGTGGCCTTCAGGCCGGCGCGCTCCACCAGCTTCGCGGACAGGGGGGCGCCGATCATCATGGTGCCGATGGCGAGCATGCGCAGGCCGGCGCCCAGCGGGTCGAGTTCCAGCACCGACTGGAGGTACTGGGTGAGCAGGTACAGGCCGCTGTAGAGGCCGAAGGAGGTGCAGGCGATCGCCAGGGCGCCGCCGCCGTACCGGGCGTTGAGGAACAGGCCCACGTCGAGCATCGGGTGCGCGGTGCGCCGCTCCCAGACGACGAAGGCGACCATCAGGGCGGCGCCGACGAGCAGGGAGCCGACCGTGACGACGTCGCCCCAGCCGTTGTGGGGGGCTTCCACCAGGCCGTAGACGATGGCGACCAGTCCGGCCACCGACAGCAGGGCGCCGACGAGGTCGAGACCGGGGTGTGCCTCGGCCTTGGACTCGGGGATCAGTCTGGCGCCGAAGACCAGGGCGACGGCGGCCAGCGGGACGTTGATGAGGAACATCGAGCCCCACCAGAAGTGCTCCAGCAGCAGGCCGCTGACCAGCGGGCCCAGCGGCACGCCGACGGCCGCCGCGCCGGACCAGATGCCGATCGCCTTGCCCTGCTCCTCGCGCGGGAAGACGTCCTTGATGATGGCCAGCGTCGCGGGCATCATCAGCGCCGCCGAGACGCCCATCAGGGTGCGGAAGGTGATCAGCATCTCGGCGTTCGTGGCGAAGGCCGCGCCGAGGCTGGTCAGTGCGAAGGCGGCCGTGCCGACGGAGAGCAGGCGCTTGCGGCCGAAGCGGTCGGACAGGCCGCCGGCCATGAGGAGGAGCCCGCCGAAGGCCAGTGCGTAGGAGTCGACCATCCACTGCAACTGGCTGGTGGTGGCGTCCAGGTCCTCCTGGATGCTGGGCAGGGCGAGGTTCAGGATCAGGGTGTCCAGGCCTATCAGGACCAGGCTCAGGCACAGGATGTTCAGGATCTGCCATCGGCGGGGATGACCGGCGGGGCTGTTCACTCACGTACTCCTCGAGCGGGGACGGGACGGCGCCCGTGCGGGGCCGCCCACACATTAAGCAGCATCGGCTGCTATCAACAGCAAACGCTGTTGATAGCGGCTGAGTCCGTGCGCTGGATTTCGGCCATCTGCGCCACACCTTCACACTTGGCGACCCGTCAGCGGCGCCGTGGCCGTGATGTGCGGAGATCGGCGAAAACCAACTGCCGGGATTCGGCCCGCGTGTCTCATGTGCCACCCGAGCGCACACCCGGCGGACCCCGTCATTCCGCACCAATGAACCTGATCAGCCCTGCCGTCGACCCCCCGAAACCGCACACGACCCCACCTCGGACCTCTGGCGGGGAGTTGGCGGGAAACGCTCCCAGCAGGGAAAGAAACCCTCGAATACTTTGACCGTCATCGATAAATTGAGCGAGAAGCAGCACGGGACCTCATCGCACGAGGGGTCCGGCAAACGGGGCGCCAGGGGGCTGGAACACATGCGTACATCCGGCAAGCGCACAGGCGCGGCCACATCACCGCCGACGCGGCGATAGAAGCCCGCGCGCCCCGACTCACGTCCGAGGTCCGTGCGTGGCGGCACGGTCCTGACATCACCTCAGACACCATCGAACACCCGCGCAGCGAGACACGTCGGCACGTGTCCGGCTGCGCTCACGAGGCTGGAACCGCCCTGGGCGACGGCCGGTTCCGGATCCTTCCCGAAATCCTGGAAAGGGAAATCGATGTCAGTCTCTGCTCAGCCACGCCTTGCCCTGGTGGGCGACCGCGGCAACCACGACGAGCCGTCCCACCCCAAGATCGACGCGATGCGTGAGCAGTGGGACCTGACCACGGAGTGGATCCCCACCACCGACCTCCACGACGTCTCCCTCCTGGAGGGCTTCGACGGGATATGGGTGGTGCCCGGGGCGCCGTACTTCAACCAGAAGGGCGTGCACCTCGCCGTGCGGCACGCCCGTGAGAACGGCCTGCCGTTCCTCGGCACCTGCGGCGGGTTCTTCAGCGCCCTCATCGAGCACGCGCAGAACGTGCTGCACCTGCCCGAGGCCGAGGGCGTGGACGAGGACCCCGAGAAGCTGATGCCGCTGGTCACCCCGCTGAAGTGCTCCTTCCGCGGGGAGAAGGCCCCGCTGAAGGTCAGGCCGGGCTCGCTGCTCGCCTCGATCTACGGCACCACCGAGGTGGAGGAGATCTTCCACTGCGACTACGGGCTCACCGACGCCTTCATGGACTCCGCCAGCCAGGGCGCCCTGCGGATCAGCGCCTGGGACACCGACGGCGCGCCCCGGGCCCTGGAGATCACCGGGCACCCCTTCTTCATGGGCAGCCTCTTCCAGCCCGAGCTGTCCTCCGCGCCCGGCGAGGAGCACGTGATCCTCCGGGCCTTCCTGGCCGCCGTGCGCACCCGCGCCGGCGTGCTGACGGCGCAGTCGGCCACCTGACCGACGCGGCGACACCCCGCACCGTTCGATGAGCGGCCGTGCGCCGAAGGCGCGCACGGCCCAGGGCACCGCCATGCCCGCCTCGCCCCCACACCAGGCGGAAGGATCACCACGCCTCCATGAAGCACGATCAGCACGGCCTGTCGCGACGCGGCTTCGTCCGCGGCGGCGTCGTCGGCGGCGCCGGACTCGGCGCGCCCGTCCTGCTCCCCGTCATCTCGGCCCGGGCCGCCGAGCCGTCCTCGGCGGCCGCCGCGCCGCCCGACGCCGACCGGGTGCCGGGGGCGGCGTTCACCGACGGGTCCGCCGCTCTGACGCCGGACCGCACCGTCGCCACGGCCTGCCAGTTCTGCAACTCCAACTGCCGCCTCAACGTGGACCTCAAGGCGGGCCGTGTGCTCGCCGTGCGCGGTGAGGACAAGGACCCGGTCCAGCGCGGACAGGTCTGCGTCAAGGCCGAGATGATGCCCCAGCTGGTCTACAACGCCGAGCGGCTGACGACCCCCCTGCGGCGCGTCTCCGGCGCCAAGGGCTCGCCGCACTCCCGGTTCGAGGCCATCGGCTGGGACGAGGCCCTGCGCACGATCGCCGGGAAGCTGCTGTCGCTGCGGGACGCCGGCCAGGCCCACACCATCGCCAACCGCACCACCGGCCGGCTGCCGCGGGGCACCGGCTCGCTCGTGGCCCGCCTCTTCGCGATGCTCGGCAGCCCCAACAACACCGACGTGGGCCCGGTCTGCAACGACGCCGGCGGCAACGCGCTCGCGGTCACCTTCGGCCTGGGCAACTTCACCAACGGCTACGGCACCGACGGCGCCACCGGGAAGGACGACCTGGGCTCCGCCCGTCACTACCTGTTCCTGGGCACCAACCAGGCCGAGACCCATCCGGTGACGTTCGACTACCTGCTGCGCGGCCGGGAGCGGACCGGGGCCACCCTGACGGTGGTCGACCCGCGGCTCACCCCGACCGGGGCGGTGGCCGACCGGTGGGTGGCGCCCAAGCCGCACACCGACTACGCGCTGCTGCTGGGCATGCTCCACCACATCATCGAACGGAACCTGTACGACAAGGCGTTCGTCAAGCGCTGGGTGGTCGGCTTCGAGGAGCTGCGGGCCCATCTGCGCAAGCACCGGTACAGCCCCGCGTGGGCCGCGAAGGTCACCGGCCTGCCCGCCGCGACCATCACGGAGATGGCCGAGGAGTACGCGTCGGCGAAACCGGCGGCGATCTTCTGCAACGCCGGCATCTCCCACCAGCTCGGCGCGTTCGACACGTACCGGGTGGCCACGTTCCTGGCCGCGGTGACCGGCAACATCGGGCGCCCGGGCGGCGGGTGCAACTTCATGCACAACACCTGGCCCGGCGACCTGCACCTGCCGCCGCTCCGGGTGACGGTGCCCGAGCGCCGGGAGGCGCTGCCGGTCGGCCCGGACTACTTCGCCGAGTCCATCCTGACCGGCGACCCCTACCGGCTGCGCGCGGTCATCACCCAGGGCAACCCGCTGGTCTCCTCCGCCAACACCACCAAGGTCAAGAAGGCGTTCGAGGAACTCGACTTCTACGTCTACACCGGCCTGTTCATGGAAGAGGCCGCCTACTACGCCGACATCGTCCTGCCCGCGTGCAGCGGTCTGGAGATGGAGGGCGTGTACATGCGCCGCGACGACCGGGCGATCCGCTGGCAGGACCAGGTAGTCGACCGGGTCGGGCAGTCCCGGCCGGACTGGGAGATCTGGATCGGCCTCGCGCACGCCCTG
This sequence comes from Streptomyces capillispiralis, assembly GCF_007829875.1. Lineage (NCBI taxonomy): Bacteria > Bacillati > Actinomycetota > Actinomycetes > Kitasatosporales > Streptomycetaceae > Streptomyces > Streptomyces capillispiralis. The sequence goes on from NZ_VIWV01000001.1 coordinate 1,349,860, forward strand.
GCCGAGCTGGACACCCGCCGCCCCGCCGCCGAGTGGCGCGAGGCGTTCCCCGAGCGGTGGACGGACTACAAGGAGCTGTGGGCCGACTTCGTCACCCACACCCCCGGCATGGGCGGCATGACCCGGGCGCGGATGCGGGAGCGGACCGAGCCGCTGCGCTGGCCCTGCCCCTCCCCCGAACACCCCGGTGTCAGCACCCTCTACCTGGACCACCCCAGCTGGTACGAGGCGGTCGAGTCGCTGGACCCGGCCCACCGCGGCAAACGGTTCCTCACCCCCAGCGGCAGGATCGAGATCACCACTCCGGAGCTGGAGCGGAAGCTGGCCGTCACCGGACACGGTGCCCTGCCCGTCTTCTACACGCACCCCGAGGTCACCGGGAAGAACCCGACCCTCGCCTACAGCCGCACGTTCGTCACCAACCCGATCAACCCCCAGGCCGTCACCCACCCGGTGCGCCTCGGGGTGCCCGGCAGTGACGCGGTGCACCGTGAGTTCCCGCTCATGGGGATGACCGGCCGGCCCAGCGTCGTCCACTTCGCCGAGGTCACGCACTGGACGCCGATGGGCAAGCAGCTCAACGGCATCCGCTTCGTCCAGATCCACCCCGACACCGCCCGCCGGGCCGGCATCGCCGACGGGGACGACGTCCGGGTGGAGAGCCCCCGCGGCTCGGTGACCGGCACGGCACTGCTGTGGGAGGGAATCAGGACCGACACCGTGTTCGTCCCGAACACCTTCGGCCCGGCCCAGAAGGTCGGCGACCTCTTCGACGACCCCCGTTACGAGGCCGCCAACACCCTCCCCGACGACCGCTACTACGACAACCTCTCCGGCCAGCAGGCCTTCAAGTGCTTCGCGTGCAGGGTCGTCAAGGCCTGACCCGCCGCACGAGACCGGCACACCATCCGTCCCCATCACCTGGAGGCAGTGCATGACCGCCACGCCCGATCCGCGTCTCGACGCCGAGTCCGTCACCGTCAGGCCGCTGGCCGGCTTCGACGAGACCGTCCGCGTCCTGGGCTCCAAGAGCTACACCAACCGCTACCTGGCCATCGCCTCCCTGTCGGGGCAGGAGACGGTCGTCGACAACGCGCTGCTGTCGGACGACACCGTCTACCTGGCCCGCGCCATCGAGGCCTTCGGCCACGTCACGTGCGCCATCGACCACTCCGCCGCCCGCATCCGGGTCACGCCCACCGGGAAGCCGATGCGGGCGCCGGACGAGGACATCTACGTCGGCGGCGCGGGCACCCCGCTCAGGTTCCTGATCTCCATGGCCGGCCACGCCGAGGGCACCACCGTCATCACCGGCAACGCCCGCATGCAGGAACGCCCCATGGGCGACCTGCTCAAGGCGCTGCCCGCGCTCGGCGTGGACGCCACCGCGGTCCGCGGCAACGGCAGCCCGCCGGTCCGGGTGGTCGGCGGCTCCTTCAAGGGCGGCTCCACCTCCATCAGCGGCGCCGTCTCCAGCCAGTTCACCTCCAGCCTCATCATCAACGCGCTGCGCGCCGGCACCGACACCGAGATCACCATCAGCGACGAGCTGGTCTCCAAGCCATACGTGGAGATGACCCTCGCCGCGCTGAAGGAGATGGGCGTCCGCGTCGACCGCGACGGCTACCGGCGCTTCACCGTCCCGGCCGGGCAGCAGGCCCGCGGCGGACAGGTCACCGTCGAGCCGGACGCCTCCGGCATGTCCTACTTCCTGGCCGCCGCCGCCGTCCTCGGGTCCCGGGTCGTCATCCCGGGCATCGGCGCCGGTTCGCACCAGGGCGACGTGCACCTCGTCGAGGCGTTCGAGCGGATGGGCTGCCGCACCGAGGTCACCGACGACTCGATCACCCTCACCGGCGGTCCGCTGCGCGGCATCGACATCGACATGGAGGCCATGCCCGACGTCGTGCCGTCGCTGGCCATCGCCGCCGCGTACGCGGAGGGCACCACCCGCATCACCAACATCGCCTCGCTGCGCGTGAAGGAGTGCGACCGCATCGCCGCCGTCACCACCGAGCTGCGCAAGATGGGCATCGACGTCGAGGAGCACGCCGACGCCATGTACATCACCGGCGGCACACCGCACGGGGCCGTCATCGACACCTACGACGACCACCGCATCGCCATGACCTTCGCCATCGGCGGTCTGCGCACCGAGGGCGTGGTCATCAAGGACCCAGGCTGCGTCGCCAAGTCCTTCCCCACGTTCTGGCAGACCCTCGACACCCTGCACCCGGGTTCGGAGAGCACCCAGTGAGCGCCCGGGCACCCGTGGCCGCCGGCCCGGGCGTCCTGCTGGTGCTCGACGGCTGGGGACACGCGCCGCCGGCCGAGGACAACGCCCTGTCGTCGGCGCGCACTCCGGTCCTGGACGAACTGCTCGCCACCTGCCCGAGCACGCTGGCCGACGCCTCCGGCGAGGCGGTCGGCCTGCTGCCGGGCACGGTCGGCAACTCCGAGATCGGCCACATGGTCATCGGCGCCGGACGCCCCCTGCCGTACGACAGCCTGCTGGTCCAGCGGGCGATCGACGCGGGCACCCTGCGCACCGACTCCCGGCTGGGCGCCACGCTCGGCCGGACGGCGGCCTCCTCCGGTGCCCTGCACCTGATCGGGCTGTGCTCGGACGGTCAGATCCACGCCCATGTGGAGCACCTGAGCGAGCTGCTGGCCGCGGCCGCCGCCCACCGGGTCGACCGGGTGTTCCTCCACGCCATCACCGACGGGCGGGACGTCGCCGACGGCACGTCCGAGACGTATCTGGCCCGGGTCGCCGAACTCGCCGGACAGGCCGGCGCGGGACGGATCGCCACGGTCGTCGGGCGCGGTTACGCGATGGACAAGGCCGGCGACCTGGAGCTGACCGAACAGGCCGTCGCCCTGGTCGCCGACGGCCGGGGCACCCGGGCGGGCAGTGTCCGCGAGGCGGTGTCCGCTTCGGCGCGCGGCGACGAGTGGGTTCCCCCGACGGTGCTCGCACCGGCGGGGGACGCGACGGTGCGCGACGGGGACGCGGTGGTGTGGTTCAACTTCCGCAGCGACCGCATCCAGCAGTTCGCCGACCTTCTGGCGGACCGGCTGACCGCCACCGGCCGCCGCGTCGACATGCTCAGCCTCGCCCAGTACGACACCCGCACGGCCATCCCCGCCCTGGTCCCGCGCGCGGACGCCTCCGGCGGTCTGGCCGACGAGCTCGCCGCGGCCGGGCTGCGCAGTGTCCGCATCGCGGAGGCCGAGAAGTTCGAGCACGTGACGTACTACGTCAACGGCCGGGACGACACGGTGCGCGCGGTCGAGGAGCACGTGCGCGTCACCGGTGACGGCAAGCCCGACTACGTGGCGCGTCCGGGGATGAACCTGGACCGGGTCACCCGGGCGGTCACCGACGCCGTGGCCCGCGCCGACGTCGACCTGGTCGTCGCCAACCTGGCCAACATCGACGTCGTGGGCCACACCGGGAACCTGGCCGCCACCGTCACCGCCTGCGAGGCGACCGACACGGCGGTGCGGGACATCCTGGACGCGGCCCGCGCCGCCGGGCGGTGGGTGCTGGCCGTGGGCGACCACGGCAACGCCGAGAAGATGACCAAGCGGGCCCCGGACGGCGGCACGCGCCCCTACGGCGGGCACACCACCAACCCGGTGCCCCTGGTGATCGTCCCCGCCCCGGGCGGCGGCTCCGCGCCGGTGCTCCCGGAGCGGGCCACGCTCGCCGATGTCGCCCCCACCGTCCTGCACCTGCTGGGACACGAACCCGGATCCGTCATGACTGGAAGGTCGCTGCTGTGAGCCCTCTCGCCCCCACGTCCCCCCGGGCCGCGTGGGACCGGATGCCCGCACCGGACGGCTGCGCCCCGGCCCCGCGCATCGCCGCCGCCTTCGCCGAGGACGCGGTCGTCCGCCCGCTGGAGGCCGGCGCCGTCGAGGCCGTCCTGCGCGAGCCCGCCGACCGTTCCGGCGCGGTGCTGGGCCTGCACAACCCGTCCGCCGTGGAGGCCCGCGTCGACCTCGGTGCCCTGCTGCCCGAACTGGCCGGCCGCACCTGGCACTTCGTCAGCGGGTCCATGCACACCAGCGCCGCGCCCGGCGGCCTGTACGTCCACCTGCCCGCGTCCGGCCAGGTCTGGCTCAGTGTGACCTCGTAGGGAAGGAGAGCACCCCCGCGTTCCGGGCCGCAGCGCCCGTCCTCTCGCGCCCCTGTGCCGGCGTTCCGAACGCCGGCACATCTGCGCCGGATCCACCGCAGCCTGCGCGGGCAGCCCGCCCCCCGGGGTCCACCGCTGTCCCGCTTCCTCATTCAGGGCACCGCCACCCCGAAGGATCTGTCATGGAACCACTCGTACGCTTCGTGCTGCCCGCTTCGGCCTCCGGCCGGTCGTCGGGCCGCAGGCATCACCGACCGCACCACCCCCGCGCCCACCGGCGCCGTACCGCCCGCGTCGCCGCCCTGGCCCTGGTGTTCATGTCCCTCGCGACGGCGTGCGCCGACAAGGACACGGGAGCGACCGGCGCGTTGCAGGTCAGCGGATCGACCACGGTCGCCCCGGTGGCCGCGGACGCGGCCCAGGCCCTCAAGGCCGACGGGCTCGACATCACCGTCGCCACCCAGGGCGGCTCCGCCGGCGGCATCTCGCAGCTCGCGTCGGGCCAGATCGGCATCGCGATGAGCTCCAAGCCCCTGGCCGACGAGGACCGGTCCGCCCACCCGGACACCGACTTCCGTCCCACCCAGATCGGCGCCGACGCCGTCGGTGTCATCGTCACGCGGGAGGTCGCCGAGGGCGGGGTCGAGAACCTCACCGCGGCCCAGATACGCGGCCTGTTCGAAGGGAAGATCACCAACTGGTCGGAGGTCGGCGGTCCGGACCTCGATGTCTTCGTCTACGACAAGGAACCCGGCCGCGGAACCCGTGAGGTGCTCGACAAGTACCTCTACGGGGACGAGAAGCCCCCGCCGCCGCCCGAGTCGGGCAACTTCGCCGTCGTGGGCGGCAACCTCGAGACCCGCAACAAGCTGGAGTCGACGCCCGGCGCCGTGGCACCGCTGTCCACCAGCTTCATCGAGGGACACGACGGCCTGCGCGCGGTGACGCTCGACGGCATCGCGCCGACGCCGGAGAACATCGCCTCCGGCACGTATCCCATGTCCCGGCCGCTCTACCTCCTCACCGACGGCGAACCGGAGGGGACGGCCAGGACGTTCATCGACTACGTCCTGTCCGCCAAGGGCCAGGCCCTGATGACCCGGCACGGCTATCTGACCCTCCAGCAGATCGGGAAGTAGCCGATGGCCACCAGAACACTGGCCCGGCCACCCCTCGCACCCGGCCCGGGCACCCGCCCGCGCCCGTCGAAGTGGATCTGGAGCTGGGTGGGCGCCGGGGCACTGTCCGTGGCGGCCCTGCTGCTGGTCCTCGCCGGGTATCTCGGCGCGGGGGTCGGCGGCGGCGACGTCGACTGGCCGGCCCTGCTGACCGAGACCACCTGGAGCCCGGCCAACGCGGCGTACGGCGGCCTGGCGATGATCTACGGCACGGCCGTCGTCTGCGTCCTCGCCCTCGCCCTCGCCGTGCCCGTCGGCTGGGCGGCGGCCATCGCGCTGTCGGAGTACCTCCCGCCCCGGGTGGCCCGCCCGCTGCGCCTGTGCGTGGAACTGCTGGCCGCGGTGCCCTCCATCGTCTACGGCCTGATCGGCATCATCGTCGTCCGGCCCGTCATCGCCCGCTGGGCGGACGTGCCGGGCGGTGACAGCCTGCTCGCCGCGGGCATCGTGCTGGCGGTGATGATCACTCCGACGGTCGTGGCCGTCAGTGTCGACGCGCTTGCCGCGGTGCCCGACCGCTGCCGGGAGGCCGCGTTCTCGCTCGGGCTGACCCGGCGCGAGGTCGTCCGCTCGGCCGTGCTGCCCCTCGCCCGGGCGGGCATGCGGGCGGCCGTCCTGCTCGGGCTGGCCAGGGCGCTCGGTGAGGCCATCGCGGTCTTCCTGGTCGTGGGCCGGGCCGACGGGCGGCTCCCCACCGATGTCGGGGGCTTCCTCGACTCGCTGGTCCGTCCCGGGCAGACGCTGACGACCAAGCTGGCCGGGCCGGAACCCGTCCTGGCCGGGACCTCGGGTCCGCACTTCGCCGCGCTGTGCGGGCTCGGGTTCGTCCTGCTGGCGCTGGTGGCCGCGGCGACGGTGTGGGGCACGCGGGGACGCGGCGGCGACACGGCGGCCGGACGGACTCCGCGGTACCGGGCCACGGCCCGGCTGCGGGTGCAGCGCGACCGGCTGGCGGCCACGCTGCGGCTGGCGGCCCTGCTCCTGCCCGGCGTCCTCCTGGCCGGCATGCTCGCCCTCCTGGCGACGCGGGGCAGCTCCGCGTTCGACCCCTCCTTCTGGTTCACCGCGGCGACCGGGTCGGCCGGCGGGGGTGTGCGCGACCAGATCGTCGGCACCGTGCTGCTCGTCGTGACGACGGGTCTGCTCGCGCTGCCGCTCGGCTTCGGCGCGGGCATCCTGATCGGTGTGCACGCGTCCGCGCGTACCGCGCGTGTGCTCCAGACCCTGACGGTCGTCCTGGGCGGCGTACCGACCATCCTGCTGGGACTGGCCGGGTTCGTCATCCTGTCCAGTGCCATGGGCTGGGGCCGGTCCTGGCTGGCGGGGGCCCTCGTGCTGGTCCCCGTGGTGGTACCGGTGATCGCGCTGGCCACCTCGGCGCGCGTGCGGAGCCTGCCGCCCGAACTGACGGAGAGCGCGCTGTCGTTGGGGCTGACGCGGGCCCAGCTGATCCGGTCGGTCGTCGTCCCCTACGCCTGGCCCGCCACCGTCACCGGCCTGCTGCTCGGTCTGGCCCGCGCCGCGGGCGAGACCGCGCCCCTGCTGTTCACCGCCACCGTGTTCTTCGGCGCCCCGGCGCTGCCGGGCGGTGTCGTGGAGTCGCCGGTGCAGGCGTTGCCGACGCACATCTTCACCCTCTCCCAGGACTCGGGCGACCCCCAGGCGGTCGCCCAGGCGTGGGGCAGCGCCCTGGTCCTGGTCCTGATCACCGCAGTGCTCCTCTGCGCGGCCGTGGTGCTGCGCAACCGCTTCGAAGGAGAGCGATGGACAGCGTAATCACCGTGCGTCGGCTGCGTGTGCGCAGTCGTGACACGACCCTGGTGGGCCCCGTCTCCTTCGACCTCGCGCAGGGGTCCACCACCGGACTGTGCGGGCCGTCGGGCGCCGGCAAGTCCACCGTCCTGCGTGCCCTGGTGGACCTCCTCCCGAGCGGGCTCGTCCGGGACGGCGACCTGCGGGTGCTGGACCGGGCGATCGCGCCGGGCAGGGGGGACGCCGACCTCAGGGCCAGGGTCGTCCTGGTGCCGCAGACACCGGTGGTGTTCGGCGGCAGCATCCTCGACAACGCGCTCTTCGGACTGCGGCACGTGCTGCGGGCCTCGCGCGAGGTGCTGCGGGAACGGGCGGAGCGGGCGCTGCGTGAGGCCGGACTGTGGCAGGAGGTCGCCGACCGGCTCGACGCGCCGGCCCACACGCTGTCCGCGGGACAGCGCCAACGGCTGTGCCTCGCCCGCGCGCTGGCGCTGGAGCCGGCGGCCCTGCTCCTCGACGAACCCACCAGCGCGCTGGACGCGCAGAGCCGGGACACGGTCGAGGAGTCGATCGCGGCCCTGCACGGCCGCCGCTCGGTCCTTCTCGTCTCCCACGACCCGGCGCAGGTGGAGCGCCTCTGCGACACGACGGTCCGCCTGGACCGGCCGGCGGCGGCCCCGGCCGTCGCGGTCTCCTGAGCCGCGGAGTCCGTCGACGGCCACGGCTCATGCTCCGACCCGGCTGCGCTGGTGCAGGATCTGCATCAGCGCGGACCGGACCTCGTCGCCCAGGCGGTAGTAGATGTGGCGGCCTTCCCGCCGGCTCTCGATCAGCCCGATGCAGCGCAGCCGCTTGAGGTGGTGGCTCACGGTGGCCTGGGACACCCCGACGTCGGCCAGCTCGTGCACGGCGACCTCGGCGCCCCGGTGTTCGGCCAGGTGCATCAGCAGGTGCAGGCGGACCGGGTCACCGAGTGTCTTGAACACGGTGGACCACCAGACCATGTCCGCCGGGCTCAGTTCCAGGCACGTCCCGTCGCACAGGGCACCGGCGCCTTGCTGACACATGTCGTCTCCTCACCCCGGCGTCCCTTCCGGGTTGCGTGACCTGCGGGTTCGCCCGGCTCCGACGGCCGTCGGGCCGGTGCGTCCCCCGCGGTCCGCCGGAGCGTACCGGTTCAGACGGCGCGTGACAGCAGGCCTGCCATGCCCGTGAGCACACCGGGGGCCACGCTGTAGTACACCCAACTGGCGCGGCGTTCCGACACCAGCAGGCCGGCCTCGCGCAGTTTGCGCAGGTGGTGGCTGACGGTGGGCTGGGAGACGCCCACGTCCTGGATCTCGCACACGCAGGCCTCCCCGCCGGGCCGCGCGGCGATTTTCGAGAACAGTCGCAACCTGACCGGGTCGGACAGCGCCTTGAACATGGCGGCGATCTTCTCGGCGTCGGCGGCCGACAGCTCCTCCTGCCCCAGCGGCCGACAGCACTGCAACGACGTGCCCACGTCGAGAACGGCGGAGCCCGGAGCCAAATTAGACATGCCTCTATGTTGACACCCATCTAATCACCTGCCAAGAGGTGGAACCGACCCACCGGACACACTTCGACGTTCCTCTATGTTGACGAACGTCTATACCGGGTCCACACTGACGGTATCGACGTTCATCGAAACCGAGGAGCCGCACCGTGACCGCGCACACCGCCACCGATCTTCCCGTTGCCGTCATCGGGGCCGGCCCCGTCGGCCTGGCCGCCGCCGCGCACCTCGTCGAGCGCGGCCTGACCCCCCTCGTCCTGGAGTCCGGGCCCGTCGCGGCGGCGGCGGTACGGGAATGGGCGCACGTCCGCCTGTTCTCCCCGTGGAGCGAGGTCGTCGACCCGGCCGCCGAGAAGCTGCTGGCGCCCACCGGCTGGACCCGGCCGGACCCCGCCTCCTACCCCAGCGGCGGGGACTGGGCCGAGCGGTACCTGCAGCCGCTCGCCGACGTGCTCGGCGACCGCGTCCGCTACGGAGCCACCGTCACCGGGGTCTCCCGGGCCGGCCGCGACCGCGTCGTGGACGCCGACCGCGCGGCCCAGCCCTTCGTCCTGCACGTGACGTCCGAGGACGGCCGTGAGGAGCGGGTCCTGGCCCGCGCGGTCGTCGACGCCTCCGGCACCTGGGCGCTGCCCTCGCCGGCCGGCGGCGACGGCCTGCCCGCGCTCGGCGAGCGCGCCGCCGCCGACCGCGTCGGCTACCGCGTCCCCGACCTCAAGGACCCGGCCGTCCGCGCCCGGTACGCGGGCCGGCGCACCGCGGTCATCGGCTCCGGCGCCTCCGCCTTCACCGCCCTGGCGTCCCTGGCCGAACTCGCCGGGTCCCCCGACGGCCACGGCACCGAGGCGGTGTGGATCCTGCGCCGCGGCATCACCGGTTCCACCTTCGGCGGCGGCCGGGCCGACCAGCTGCCCGCCCGGGGTGCGCTCGGCCTCGCCGCCCGGGCCGCCGTCGAGGACGGCCACGCCGACGCCGTCACCGGTTTCCGCTGCGCGGCGATCGAGCGGGACGGCGGGGGCCGGCTGATCCTCGTCGCCGAGGACGGGCGCCGCCTCGACCCGGTGGACGAGGTGATCGTGCTGACCGGGTTCCGTCCCGACCTGTCGTTCCTCTCCGAGCTCCGTCTCGGCCTGGACGAGCGCCTGGAGGCCCCGGTCGCGCTGGCGCCGCTGATCGACCCCAACGTCCACTCCTGCGGCACCGTCTACCCGCACGGCCGCACCGAGCTCGCCCACCCCGAGGAGGGCGTCTACCTCGTCGGCATGAAGTCCTACGGCCGGGCGCCGACGTTCCTCGCGATGACCGGCTACGAGCAGGTCCGCTCCGTGGCCGCCGCCCTCGCCGGGGACCCGGAGGCGGCGGACCGCGTGGAGCTGGTCCTGCCGGAGACGGGCGTGTGCGGCGGCTCCGGCCTCTTCGACGCCGCCGAACCGGCGACGGCGGACGCGGGCGGGTGCTGCGCCGCCCCCGCGCCGCAGCTCGTGCAGATCACCCCGGCCTCCCTCACGGCGGCACCCGGCAGCTCCTCCGGCGGCTGCTGACCTCCATGCGGCACCTCGACGTCCCCGCCCGCGCGGCCGCCACCCCACCGGGCCACCCGGCGCGGCCGCGCGCGGCCCTGCCCGCGCTGTGCCTGACCCAGATCACCGGCTGGGGCATCGTCTACTACGCCTTCCCGGTCCTGAACCCGGAGATCACCGCCGCCACCGGATGGTCCCCGGCGGCGACCACGGCGGCGTTCTCCCTCGCCCTCCTCGTGTCCGCGGCGGCGGGCATCCGCATCGGCCGGGTGCTCGACGCCCGGGGACCGCGCACCGTCATGACCGCCGGCTCGGTGCTCGGCACCCTCAGCCTGGTCGTCGTCGCCACCGCCCCCAATGTGCCGGTGTTCACCGTCGGGTGGCTGCTGGCCGGACTCGCCATGGCCGCGACCTTCTACCAGCCGGCGTTCGCCGCGCTCACCCGCTGGTGGGCCCCCGACCACGTGCGCGCGCTGACCGTCGTCACCCTCGCCGGCGGCCTCGCCTCCACCGTCTTCGCCCCGCTCACCGCCCTGCTCGTGGAACACCTCGGCTGGCGGCAGACCTATCTGGTTCTCGCCGCCGTCCTGGCCGCCGTCACCGTTCCCGCCCACGCCCTGGCCCTGCGCGGTCCCTGGCCGCCCGCCCCGCCGGCGACCGCCGCGGGAGCGGGCGCCACCGGCGCCTCCCTCGCCCGGAGCCGCCCCTTCCTGCTGCTCGCGGTCGCGCTGACGCTCTCCGCCTTCGCCCTGTACGCCGTCGTCGTCACCCTGGTGCCGCTGCTCCTCGAACGCGGCTACTCCACCACCCAGGCCGCCTGGGCACTCGGCCTCGGCGGCCTCGGGCAGACGCTCGGCCGCACGCTCTACGCCGCCCTCGCCCGCGGCGTCCCGCCCGCCGCCCGCGCCGCCCTGCTGATCGGCTTGGGCGGGGCGACCACCGCCGCCTTCGCCCTGCTGGGCGGCCCCTATCCGCTGCTCGCCGTCCTCGCCGTCGTCGCCGGTGCCGTACGCGGCAACCTCACGCTGCTGCAGGCCACCGCCGTCACCGACCGCTGGGGGACCGCACACTACGGCCGGCTGTCCGCGCTGCTGGCCGCACCCGCGACCACGGCGTCGGCGCTCGCGCCGTTCGCCGGTACGGCGCTGGCGGGACCCCTCGGCGGCTACCCGGCCCTGTTCGCCGTGCTGGCCCTCGTCTCCGTCACGGCCGCCCTGTTCGCGCACCGGACGGCCGTCCCGCACCGCTCGCACCCCTGACGCCCCGCACCGGGTCACCCGGGCGCGGCCGGTGCCGCGGCCCGCCGCCGGGACGTAGGATCGGTCGCCGATATCGGTTTCGTCACTGCTCCGGGGCCGGGGCGGGAGGTGGGGAGAGGGTGCGGGAGTTCCAGCGGGGCGCGGTGCGGCTGCACATCCTCCACCACGCCGCCGAGGAGGAGATCCACGGCGCCTGGATGACCGGGGAACTGGCCCGCCACGGGTACCGGATCAGTCCGGGCACGCTGTACCCGACGCTGCACCGGCTGGAGGCCGACGGTCTGCTGGCCTCCGAGCAGCGGGTGGTCGACGGCCGTACCCGGCGGGTGTACCGGGCGACGGAGGCGGGCCGGCAGGCGCTGGCCGAGGACCGCCGGGCGCTGAGCGAGCTGGCCCGGGAGGTCCTCGGCGACGACTCCCCCCGCTGATCCGCCCGGCTCAGCCGCGCGCCGCGACCGCCCGGCGGATGCCGTACACGGCGGCGCCCGCCGCCAGGACGGCCGCCCCGGAGACCACCGACGGGAGGGGAAGCGCGCAGGCCAGAACGAGGCACCCGGCCAGCCCGACGACCGGGACGATCCGCGCCGGACGGCCCTCCTCGGGGGCGAGGGTCCAGGCGGAGGCGTTGGCGACGGCGTAGTACACGAGGACGCCGAAGGAGGAGAACCCGATCGCCGCCCGCACGTCCGCCGTCGCCGCGACGACGGCGACGACCAGTCCAACCGCCAGTTCCGCGCGGTGCGGCACCTTGAACCTCGGGTGGACGGCGGCCAGCGCGGGCGGCAGGTGCCGGTCCCGGGCCATCGCCAGGGTCGTCCGCGAGACGCCCAGGATCAGCGCCAGCAGCGAGCCGAGCGCGGCCACCGCCGCGCCCACCCGGACGACCGGCTCCAGCCACCCGGCGCCCGCGGCGCGCACCGCGTCCGACAGCGGCGCCGCCGCCGCACCCAGGCCCGCGGGGCCCAGCACCAGCAGCACGGAGATCGCCACCGTCACGTACACCACCAGGGTGATGCCCAGAGCCAGCGGAACGGCCCGCGGGATCGTGCGCCGCGGATCGCGGACCTCCTCACCGAGCGTCGCGATGCGCGCGTACCCGGCGAACGCGAAGAACAGCAGGCCGGCCGCCTGGAGCACCCCGCCGACGGTGGTGTCGCCGCCGATGGCCAGGCGCTCCGCCTCGGTCGTGCCGGACGTGAGCGCGGCGACCACCACCGCGGCGAGCACCGCCAGGACGACGGCGACGATCACCCGGGTCAGCAGGGCCGACTTCTGCACACCGGTGTAGTTGACGGCGGTCAGCGCCACCACGGCGGCCACCGCCACGGCGTGGGCCTGGCCGGGCCACGCGTACGAGCCGACCGTCAGCGCCATCGCCGCGCAGGAGGCGGTCTTGCCGACCACGAAACCCCATCCGGCGAGGTAGCCCCAGAACGCGCCGAGCCGCTCGCGGCCGTAGACGTACGTGCCGCCCGAGGCCGGGTAGCGGGCGGCGAGGCGGGCGGAGGAGGTGGCGTTGCAGTAGGCGACGACGGCGGCCAGGGCCAGCCCGATCAGCAGCCCGGAGCCGGCCGCGCGGGCGGCCGGGGCGAGGGCGGCGAAGATGCCCGCGCCGATCATCGAGCCCAGGCCGATCACCACGGCGTCGGTCACCCCCAGCCGCCGGTGCAGCTCGTCCGGCACCCCGACGGTCGACGGCTTGCTCATGGCCCACTCCTCCGGCGGCACGGCCGCACCTGTGACGGACTTCGATATCGGCAGACGATACGGGACCTCGGTGGCCGCCCGGGTCCCGCCCCGGGGCCGCAGGACGAAGGTCCGGCGGACGGTTACCCTGGTGCCCTGCGGCGGCCCGGGCGGGCGGCCGCGCGGCGGTGGGGCTCGCCGCACCCGAACCGCGGCGGTGACGCCGCCGACAGTCCCTACTGGTGATCGCAGCCGCCCGGACGCACGCCCGGACGAGGACACAAGTAGGAGACGCACCGCCATGACCACACCACGCGACCGGATCGCCGGACCCGCGGGCCCCGGCGTCGCCCCGGCACCGACCGCCCGGCGCCGCGAGGCCGCACGGGCGCAGGCGCCCGTGGTCGCCGTCGTCGCGGCCGGCGGCGCCATCGGGGCCTCGGCCCGCTACGGGGCGTCCCTCCTGTGGCCCACCGCCCCCGGCAGCTTCCCCTGGACCACGCTGGCGGTCAACGCGGCCGGATGCGCGGTCATCGGCGTCTTCATGGTGGTCGTCACGGAGGTGTGGGCCGCGCACCGGCTGGTGCGGCCCTTCTTCGGCACCGGCGTCCTGGGCGGCTTCACCACCTTCTCCACGTACGCCGTCGACGTCCAGCGCCTGGTCGCGGACGGCCATGCCCGCACCGGTGCGGCCTATCTGGCGGCCACCGTCCTGGCCGCCCTCGCGGCGGTGTGGTGCGCCGCGGAGGGCACGCGCCGGCTGATCCCACGGAGGCGGAAGTGACACGGCTGCACGGCACCGCACTACGCGTGACCGTCTTCGTCGGGGAGAACGACACCTACCGTCACCGGCCGCTGTTCAGCGAGATCGTCCACCGGGCGCACCGGGCCGGTCTGGCGGGGGCCAGTGTCTTCCGCGGCATCGAGGGCTTCGGCGCCTCCTCCCTCGTGCACACCACGCGGCTGCTGTCGATGAGCGAGGACCTGCCGGTGGCCGTCGTCGTCGTCGACAGCGAGGAGCGGGTCCGCGCCTTCCTGCCCGAGCTGGACGAGCTGGTCACCGAGGGCCTGGTGATCCTCGACGAGTGCGAGGTCATCCGCTACGTGGGCCGGGGCGGGGAACAGCGGGGCGAGGAGGAGAAGGCGTGAACTGGCTGCTCGTCGTCGCCGGCGCCGCGGTCGGGGCGCCGTTGCGGTACCTGACCGACCGCGCGGTCCAGGCCAGGCACGACACGCTCTTCCCGTGGGGCACCTTCACCGTGAACGTCGTCGGCTGCCTGGTCCTCGGCGTCCTCACCGGCGCGGTCTCCTACGGCGCCGCCTCCGACTCGGTGCGGCTGCTGGTCGGCACCGGGTTCTGCGGGGCGCTAACCACCTACTCCACCTTCTCCTACGAGACCCTGCGGCTGGCCGGGACCGGCGCGCGGCTCTTCGCCGCCGTCAACGTCGCCGCGAGCGTCGTCGCCGGGGTGGGTGCCGCGTTCGGCGGCGCCGGTATCGCCCGGGCGCTCTGGACCTGAGCCCCGGGACGGTCCCGGGCGCGTCCCGGTGGGGATGGGGAACATCCCCGTCCCCGCCGGTGTTCCCGTCCACGGCAGCGGGGAAAGGCGGAGCGGTGCACGGTGAGTACAAGGTCCCCGGCGGCAAGCTGGTCGTCGTGGACGTGGACGTGGAGGACGGCGTGCTGCGCCGCGCGCGGGTGGCGGGCGACTTCTTCCTCGAACCGGACGAGGCGCTGGACGCCGTGAACCGCGCCCTGGAGGGCGCCCCCGCCGGCACCGACGCGGCAGGACTCGCCGCCCGGATCGACGCGGCCCTTCCCGAGGGGACCGTGATGTACGGGCTGACCTCGGAGGGCGTCGGCGTCGCGGTGCGCCGGGCGCTCGCGCACGCCACCGACTGGACCGACTACGACTGGCAGCTGATCCACGAGGGCCCGCAGGCCCCCGCGCTGCACATGGCGCTGGACGAGGTGCTGACCGCCGAGGTCGCCGCGGGCCGCCGCCCGCCGACGCTGCGGGTGTGGGAGTGGGGCGCCCCGGCGGTGATCATCGGCAGTTTCCAGTCACTGCGCAACGAGGTCGACCCCGGGGGCGCCGAGCGGCACGGCATCGAGGTGGTGCGCCGGATCTCCGGCGGCGGCGCCATGTTCGTGGAGCCGGGCAACACCATCACGTACTCGCTGTCGGTGCCGGAGTCGCTGGTGCAGGGGCTGTCCTTCCAGGACAGTTACGCCTATCTCGACGACTGGGTGCTCGGCGCGCTCGGCGAGATGGGGATCAGGGCCTGGTACCAGCCGCTCAACGACATCGCCACCGACCAGGGCAAGATCGCGGGGGCCGCGCAGAAGCGGATCGTGGGCCCGGACGGCGCCCCCGGCGCGGTGCTGCACCACGTGACCATGGCGTACGACATCGACGCCGACAAGATGCTCCAGGTGCTGCGCATCGGGCGGGAGAAGGTGTCCGACAAGGGCACCCGGAGCGCGAAGAAGCGGGTGGATCCGCTGCGCCGGCAGACCGGGCTGCCGCGGGAGGCCGTCATCGAGCGGATGATCGACTCGTTCCGCGCCCGGTACGGCCTGGCCGACGGCAAGGTGACGGACGGGGAACTCGCCCGTGCGGAGGAGCTGGTCCGGACGAAGTTCACCTCCCCGGAGTGGATCGCCCGGGTCCCCTGAACGGGGAGGCGCGGCCCCGGCGGCCGGCCTGCGGACGGCCGCCCGCAGGCCGGGGGTCACGGCGTCGCGCGACACCACGGACCGCGCGCCGTCACCGGCCCCGACTCGCGGGTGTACGCGACCAGTTGGGCGCGGTGGCCGCCGTCACCGGGGCGGCCCGGGCCGGGCGTGACCGTGGGGCCGTGACCGTCGGCCACGTCTGCGTCACCGCGCGGGCACGGAGCGAGTTGGCCCTTCCGCCCCACCACGATGCGTGTGACACTGGCGTCCCGTCCGCAGTGCGGACTCCTTCCGCACCGTCCCCCACGAGAAGTGCGCCGTGCGTTCCTTGCCTCTGCCGATCGCCCTGACCGCGCGCCTGTCCCCCGTGGTCGTACTCGCCGCCGCGGGCTGGGCCCTGACGTCCGGTCCGTCGGCCACGCCGCAGGCCGCCGAGAAGGACCCGACCGAGAAGACGGGTACGCGGTCCGCGTCCGCCCCGTCGGAGACCCAGGTGGCGAAGACGTACGCGGCGGCGCCCGCGCCCTGTGACAGCGTCGCCGAAAAGACCGTCAAGTCCCTGGTGCCCGGCGCCAAGTCGGCCGGCAAGGAGATCCCGTCCACCGACGCCGAGCTGCGCCGCACCTGTTCGTGGAACGCGCTCAAGGGATACGAGTACCGCTGGCTCGACGTGTCCTACGAGGTGCTGGCGTCGGACGAGGCGGCTGAGCAGTCGTACGCGGGGCGGGTGGAGGAGAAGAGCGGCGGGGGCGCCGTCCCCGGGCTCGGTGACGAGGCCTACTCCGTGGTGAACCTGACCACCGAGGACAAGCAGCAGACCCGTGAGGGTGTGGTGGTGGCCCGCGCCTCCAACGCGCTGGTGATCGTCACGTACAACGGAAGCGACTTCGAGTCGAAGAAGGCGCCGGACACGGACGAGATCAACAAGGGTGCCATCAAGGCCGCCAAGGAGGCGGTCGCGGCCCTGGCGGACGGCAAGGGCTGACCGGCGGCCCGCACCCCCGTCAAGGGTGGGCAGCGGACCCCGGCACCGATCCGGAATCGATGGTTCCGTGACATCCCTCACACCGCACCGGCGATCTGTGCGGGTCGCTTAGTAGGAGCCGCACCGGCGACATGGGCGACTTGTCCGTCTTGCCGTGCACGCGGGGCGGGCCGGGGAGGGTGGTGATCCGCCCGGGACGCACGCGTCGGGGCTTCGTCGCCGTCCGACGGTTTCTGACGCGGCGGCAGACACCCCGCGCGGTCGGCCACCGGCAGGTCTGCACGCCGCGCCACCCGCCGCAAGACCCCCCGGTCGCTACGAGGCGGCTTAGTAGTGGGGCCCTTTGCGCCCGGTGCCGGGCCGTCCCAAGAATGACGAGCCTCCGGACAGCAGGGGTGAGGTCAGGCATGGGAAAGCATCGTCATCAGCAGCAGTACCGGCGGACGGTCGTCGCGGCGGTCGCCATCGGCGTCATAGGCGTCCCCTCCGTCGCCATGGCCTGCACGGACTGGCCCGGCGGAGGGGAACGGCAGGAACGCAGCGCCGCCCGCGCGGACGCGACCGAGTACAGCTGGGGCGGCCCCGACTGGTACAGCCGGTGGAGCAGCCAGCAGCACGGTGAGCCCACGCCCGTACCGACGGACACGCCGACCGCCACCGCGAGCCCTTCGAAGACCGGTGGGACGGCCGCTCCCGACAGCGGCGAGCCGTCGCGGAAGCCCTCGCACAAGCAGTCCCACAAGCCGAAGAAGACGGCTCCCAAGACCTCCACCCCCCGGCCCGCCACGACGGCCCCCAAGGCGACCACCGCGGCCCCGAAACCGACCACCGCGGCCCCGAAGCCCACCACCGCCGCGCCCGAGCCCAGCACGGCCGCCCCCGAAGCCACCGCCGGTGCGTCGAGCCCCGCCGCGACGGGCGGCACCCAGGCCTCCTCGGCCGTCGCCCGGGTCGTGGAACTCGTCAACGACGAGCGCGGCCGGGTCGGCTGCGCCCCGGTGAAGGTGAACTCCGCCCTGACCGAGGCCGCGCAGAAGCACAGCGAGGACATGGCGGCCAGCGGCAGCATGTCCCACACCGGCTCGGACGGCTCCTCGCCCGGCGACCGCATCACCCGCGCCGGCTACGCGTGGAGCACCTACGGCGAGAACGTCGCCTACGGCTACTCCACTCCCGAGCAGGCGATGGCCGGCTGGATGTCCAGCCCCGGCCACAAGGAGAACATCCTCAACTGCGCGTTCAAGGAGATCGGCGTCGGTCTCGCGCAGCCCGGCGGCTACTGGACCCAGGACTTCGGCGCGGCACGGTAGGAGCCGTACGCTCAGCCGCGCCGGTGGCCCGCCATCAGCGCGGCGTAGACCACGAGCGAGGCCGCCAGGCCCACCGCCCAGCCGTAGTCCGCGAGGGGCTTCAGGAAGGGGATGAGCCCGTCCTCGGGGAAGGGACCCTTCCCCGGGGCCGAGTGGGAGCCGCCCACCGCGAGCACCCCGCCGAGCAGGAACGCGGCGACGGCCCGCAGGTTCCAGCCGGAGGTGTACCAGTAGCGTCCGCCGGGCGTGTAGAGGCCGGGCAGGTCCAGGACCGTGCGGCGGACCAGCCAGTAGTCGGCGATGAGGATCCCGGCGACGGTGCCGAGCAGCCCACCGACCAGGCCCAGCCAGGTGAAGATGTACAGCTCGGGCGTCTCGGTGAGCTTCCACGGCATGATCAGCACGCCGACCACACCGGTGATCAGCGCGCCGGTGCGGAAGCTGATCAGGCGCGGCGCCAGGTTCGCCAGGTCGTACGCCGGTGAGACCACGTTCGCCGCGATGTTCACCGAGATGGTGGCGACGAGCACCGTCACCAGGGCGAAGAGCAGCCCGAAGACGTTGTCGGTCCGGGCGGCGAGCGCGACGGGGTCCCACACCGGGGCCCCGTACACCGCCTGCGAGCCGGAGGTGACGAACACCGACAGCAGCGCGAACAGGGTCATGGTGGTGGGCAGTCCGAGGGTCTGCCCCCAGATTTGGGCGCGCTGGCCCGCGCCGAAGCGGGTGAAGTCGGGGATGTTCAGGCTCAGGGTCGACCAGAAGGCGATCATCCCCATGAGGGAGGGGAAGAACACCGGCCAGAAGTCGGCGCCCCAGCCGAGCCGCGACGGCTGGTCGAGCAGCGGCCCGAGGCCGCCCGCCTTGTGCCCGATCCAGGCCAGCAGCACCAGCGCGCCCACGATGACGAACGGCGCGGCCCAGTTCTCGAACCGGCGCAGTGTCTCCATGCCCCGGTGGATGATGGCCAGTTCGAGGGCCCAGAACAGCACGAAGCACACCCACAGCGTCCACGGCTGGCCGCCGACCTCCGCCGCCTCGGCCCAGCCGCCGAACACCTTGCCGAGCAGCACGAAGATGCCCTGACCGCCGATCCACGTCTGGATGCCGAACCAGGCGCAGGCCACCCCGGCCCGGATCATCGCCGGCAGGTTGGCGCCGCGCAGCCCGAACGAGGCGCGGGCCAGCACCGGGAAGGGGATGCCGTACTTGGGGCCGGCGTGACCGGTCAGCAGCATCGGCGCGAGCACGATGACGTTGGCGAGCGCGATGGTGAGGACGGCCTGCTTCCAGTCCATGCCCAGCGCGACGAGACCGGAGGCGAGGAGCCAGGAGGGGATGTTGTGCGCCATCCCCACCCACAGGGCGGTGAAGTTGTACGTGGTCCAGCGGCGGCGGGCGAGCGGCACCGGCAGGAGGTCGTCGTTGACGAAGCGGCTGTCGGTGAGGGTGGCACCGGGCGGGAGCTCGACGCGTCCCGCCGGGTCGGGTATGGGATCGTCGGACGGCGTGGGCGGGACGGTCGCGGTCATGGGCGTGCCTTTCGGCGGAGGAACCGGTCAGCGGCTGAGTGCCGGGATGATCTCCGCGCCGTACGCGTCGATCGTCGTCTCCTGCGCGTCGTGCATGTCGTACACGGCGAACTGGTCCACGCCCAGGTCGCGCAGTGCCTTCAGCTTCTCGATGTGCGCCTCGGCCGGCCCGAGCAGGCAGAACCGGTCGACGATCTCGTCGGGCACGAAGTCGGTGGAGGGGTTTCCGGCCCGGCCGTGGTGGCTGTAGTCGTAGCCGTGGCGTTCCTTGATGTACTCCGTGAGCGCCTCGGGGACCATGCCGGAGTGCTCGCCGTAGCGGGCGACCAGGTCGGCGACGTGGTTGCCGACCATGCCGCCGAACCAGCGGCACTGCTCACGCGCGTGCGCCAGGTCGTCGCCGACGTACGCGGGGGCGGCGACGCAGATGGTGACCGAGGCCGGGTCGCGGCCCGCCTCCACGGCCGCCGCGCGGACGGCCTTCACCATCCACTCGGTGAGGTACGGGTCGGCGAGCTGGAGGATGAAGCCGTCGGCCTTCCGCCCGGCGAGGGCGAGCGCCTTCGGCCCGTACGCCGCCATCCAGACGGGCAGCTTCCCGCCCTCGATCCACGGGATCCGCAACGGCTGTCCGTCGACCTCCGCCTCCCGCCCCTCGGCGAGGTCGCGGATCACGTCGATCGCCTCGCCGAGGCGGGCCAGGGTGTTGGGTCTGCGTCCGGCGACGCGCATCGCGGAGTCGCCGCGGCCGATGCCGCAGACGGTGCGGTTGCCGAACATGTCGTTGAGGGTGGCGAAGGTGGAGGCGGTGACCTCCCAGGTGCGGGTGCCGGGGTTGGTCACCATCGGACCGACCTTCAGTCTCGTGGTGTTCGCCAGGATCTGGCTGTAGATCACGAAGGGTTCCTGCCACAGCACGGCGGAGTCGAAGGTCCAGCCGTGGGTGAAGCCGTTGCGCTCGGCGCGCTTCATCAGGCTGACGACCCGCGAGGCCGGCGGGTCGGTCTGCAGGACGAGTCCGAAGTCCATGGGCGGCGCTCCTAGGTGAGGTACTGGCAGGTGGACCGCGGGGTGTAGACGCCGTGTCCGGCGCGCCCGGTGTACTCCCGCTCGGTGATGACGGGCACGCCGCGCGAGAGGACCGTCTCGACCCGGCCGGTGATCCGCCTGCCCTCGTAGGCCGAGTAGTCGACGTTCATGTGGTGGGTCTCGGCGGAGAGGACCTGCTCGGCGTGCGGGTCGTAGATGACGACGTCGGCGTCGGCGCCGGGCGCGAGGGTGCCCTTCTTCGGGTAGAGGCCGAACATCCGGGCCGGGGTGGCGCAGGCGATCTCGATCCAGCGGCGGCGGGAGATGTGCCCGTCGAGGACGGCCTGGTGGAGCAGGTCCATGCGGTTCTCCACGCCCGGCAGACCGTTGGGGATCCTGGAGAAGTCGCCGCGGCCGAGTTCCTTCTGGCCGGTGAAGCAGAAGGGGCAGTGGTCGGTGGAGACCACCTGGAGGTCGTTGGTGCGCAGCCCCCGCCACAGCGCCGCCTGGTGCTCCTTCGGCCTGAGCGGGGTGCTGCACACGTACTTGGCGCCCTCGAAGTCCGGCTCGGCGAGGTTGTCGGTGGACAGGAACAGGTACTGCGGGCAGGTCTCGCCGAAGACGTTCAGGCCCTCGTCGCGGGCCCGGGTGAGTTCGGCGACCGCCTCGGTCGCGGACACGTGCACCACGTACAGCGGGGCGCCCGCGACCTGGGCGAGCCGGATGGCGCGGTGGGTGGCCTCGGCTTCGAGGAGGGCCTTGCGGACCTCGCCGTGGAAGCGGGGGTCGGTCTCGCCGCGGGCGAGGGCCTGCTCCACGAGCACGTCGATGGCGATGCCGTTCTCGGCGTGCATCATGATCAGCCCGCCGTTCCCGGCGGAGCGCTGCATGGCGCGCAGGATCTGGCCGTCGTCGGAGTAGAAGACCCCCGGGTAGGCCATGAACTGCTTGAAGCTGGTCACGCCCTCCTCGACCAGCAGGTCCATCTCCTTGAGCGTCTCCTGGTTCACATCGGAGACGATCATGTGGAAGCCGTAGTCGATGGCGCAGTTGCCCTCGGCCTTGGCGTGCCAGGCGTCCAGGCCGTGGCGCAGGGAGTGTCCGACGCTCTGTACGGCGAAGTCCACGATGGTGGTGGTGCCGCCCCAGGCGGCGGCCCGGGTGCCGGTCTCGAAGGTGTCGGAGGCGAAGGTGCCGCCGAAGGGCAGCTCCATGTGGGTGTGGGCGTCGACGCCGCCCGGGATGACGTACTTCCCGGTGGCGTCGATGGTCCGGTCGGCGGTGAAGGCCGCGGCGGCCGGGGTGGGGGAGGCGGCGAGGGCGGCGATGCGGCCGTCCTCGATCAGGACGTCGGCGTGGATCTCGTCGGAGGCGGTGACGACGAGGCCGCCACGGATGACGGTACGGCTGCTCATGGTGCTCCCTCTCCTCGCGTGCTCGGTGCTGTCAGGGGGCGGTCAGCGGCCCGTAGGCGCCGGGGGCGCGGTCGCGGTAGAACTGCCAGCGGTCGCGGACCTCGCGCAGTTTCGCCAGGTCGAGGTCGCGGACGACGAGTTCGGTCTCCTTGTCGCTCGCCGGCTCGCCGACGAACCGCGCCTCCGGGTCGACGAAGTAGCTCGTGCCGTAGAAGTCGTTGTCGCCGTACTCCTCGACGCCGACCCGGTTGATGGCGCCGACGAAGTACTCGTTGGCGACGGCCGCCGCCGGCTGCTCCAGCTGCCAGAGGTAGCCGGACAGTCCGCGCGAGGTGGCGGAGGGGTTGAAGACGAGTTCGGCGCCGGCGAGGCCCAGCGCCCGCCAGCCCTCGGGGAAGTGGCGGTCGTAGCAGATGTAGACGCCGACCTTGCCGACGGCGGTGTCGAAGACGGGCCAGCCGCTGTTCCCGGGCCGGAAGTAGAACTTCTCCCAGAAGCCTTTGACCTGCGGGATGTGGGTCTTGCGGTACTTGCCGAGGTAGGAGCCGTCCGCGTCGATCACGGCGGCGGTGTTGTAGAGGACGCCGGGCTGTTCCTCCTCGTACATCGGCAGGACCAGGACGAGTCCCAGCTCTTCCGCGAGTGCCTGGAAACGCCGGACGACCGGACCGTCGGGGACGCGCTCGGCGTACGCGTAGAAGGCCGGGTCCTGGACCTGGCAGAAGTACGGTCCGTAGAACAGCTCCTGGAAGCACAGCACTTGGGCGCCCTGGGCAGCCGCGTCGCGGGCGGCCTGCTCGTGGACCTGGATCATCGACTCCTTGTCGCCGGTCCAGGCGGTCTGGAAGACGGCGGCACGGATCACTCGGCTCATCGGGACCTCCGCTCGCTCGGTGTGCGGCGAGCCTAGGGAGGGGACGAGCGCGCGGTGAGGTGCACCGTGTCACGTCCGCGGGGGTGCGGCGTGCCACCGTGTCATCCGTCGACGAGCCCATGTTTCACCGCCGTTGTCGCAGGTGGTCGCTTGTTTCAGCGCTGTTGCGCGTCGTGCGCGAGGAGCGCGATGTGCACGGAGGCGGCCTGTTCGAAGTCGTCGAGGTCCACGCCGAGCCGGGTCTGTATCGCCTCCAGCCGGCGGTACAGGGCGGGCCGGGAGACGTGGTGGAGCTGCGCGGTGCGGGACTTGTTGCGGCCGGTGGCGAGATAGGTGCGCAGCACCGGCAGCAGGTCCTCGCCGGGCGCGCACAGCAGCCCGTCCAGCTCCCGCTCCGCGAAGGACTGCACCTCGGGGTCGTCCCGCAACAGCCGGATCAGCCCGCGCAGATGGACGTCCCGGAGCCGGACCACCAGCGGCAGGTCGAGGGCGGCGGCACAGTCCGCCACGGCGTCCGCGACGTGCCGGGCCTCGCGCAGCCCGGCGGGCACCTCGTCGAAGGAGGTGCGCGGTCCGGCGCCCGCCACCACCACCGGGCCGGCGCCGGGTTCGGCGCGCAGCCGGGCCGCGAAGTGCGCGGCGAGCGCGTCGGCGTCCTGGTCGCCGGCGAGGCTGAGCAGGACGGCGGTCGCCGTGCCGTCGAGTGCGGCGACGATGCCGGGCAGCCCCAGCAGGCGCAGTACGCGGTCGAGCCGGGCCGCCTCCCGGCCGCGCACGACGAGCGGGACGAAGGTGCGCCGGTTGACGGGCAGTCCGGCAGCGCGGGCCCGGGGCAGCAGCTGCCGGGCCGGTACGGCACCGCCGACCAGGTCGGTGAGCAGGCTCCGCGCGGACTGCTCCTCCCAGGAGGGGGTGCCGCCGCCGAGCATGCGGTGCAGCACCAGTGCCTCGGCGGCGCGGTCGGCGAGCAGCCGCCCGGTGGCCCGGTCGCCGCGGTAGCCGCACAGCACGATCCGGCCCCAGCGTTCGCCGCGCCCGCCGAGTTCGGCGCGGATCCAGCCGTCGCCCTCGCCGCCGCCGGCCTGCCGGGCGACGCGCTCCCAGTCGCGCAGGACGTCGTCCACGGCCGGCCGCTCCCCCGCCGTGCCGAGCACGCGGTGGGCGAGGTTGGCGACGACGACGGGGCAGCCGCTGTGCCGGGCGACCTCGTCGAGCAGGCGCTGCAGCGGGGCGCCGGCGGTAATCAGGGCGGTGAGGCCGGTGCGGACGGCCTCGGAGAGGCTCACGGCGGCGAACTTCCGCCGCACCAGCCGGGACTGGACCTCCTCCGTCAACTGGGCGAAGGGAAAGGGGCGGTGCAGCACCACCAGGGGCAGTCCGCACCGCTCCGCGACGCGCCGCATCGCCTCCGGCGGGGAGGGGAAGGCACGGCCGAGTCCGAGGACCAGCGCGGCGGCCTCCGCGCGGTGCAGGGAGCGGACGTACTCGGCCTGCTTGCCCTCGTCCCCGGCGAGCAGCACCCCGGTGGTGAGCACCATCTCGCCGCCGCTGAGCATCACCCCGACGTCGGCCGCCTCGGCGACGTGCACCCAGCGCACCGGCCGGTCGAGGCGGCCGGCGCCGGCGACCACCTCGGGCTGCCCGGCGAGCACCCGCTCCAGCGCGAGGACCTGCCGGACCGACAGGGCCGGTGCCGCGGCTTCCCAGGGGGTCATGGCGGGGTCCTTCTGTCTCGGTTACCGCTACGGGATGCTCCGCAGAGCGCTCTCGAGGATCGCGGCGCCCTCCTCGGCCTCCGCGACGTTCAGGGACAGCGGCGGGGCGATGCGCAGGGCGCTGGTGTCGTGGCCGCCGCCCTTGCCGATGAGCAGGCCGCCCGCGCGGGCCGCCTCCAGGACGGCGGACGCCGCCTCGGGATGGGCCTCGTCGGTGCCGGGCTTCGTCAGCTCGATGCCGATCATCAGCCCGCGTCCGCGTACCTCGCGTACGGCGGGGACGTGGGCGGCGGCGGCGCGCAGCCGCTCGATGAGCATGCCGCCGACCCGGCGGGCGTTGCCCTGGAGGTCGTGTTCCAGCAGGTAGTTCAGGTTGGCCAGGCCCGCCGCCATGGTGACCTGGGTGCCGCCGAAGGTGGAGATGCTGTTGGCGTCCAGGCAGTTCATGATCTCGGCGCGGGCGACCACGCCGCCGATGGACATGCCGTTGCCGATGCCCTTGGCGAAGGTCAGCATGTCGGGCGGGCCACCGCGGCCGTGCGCCTGCCAGCCCCAGAAGTGCTCGCCGGTGCGGCCCCAGCCGGTCTGCACCTCGTCGGAGATCCACAGGACGCCCCGCTCGTGCAGCACCTCGCGGAACGCCGCGTACAGGCCGTCGGGCGGCGAGGTGAAGCCGCCGACGCCCTGGATCGGCTCGGCGATCAGCGCGGCGGGCGGGCGGGTGTGGCCGAGGAGGTCCTTCAGGTCGTCGACGCAGGCGGCGACGAAGTCGTAGTCGTCGAGGTCGGCGAAGGGGCCGCGGGTGCGCACCCCGCCGTGCACGTACAGGGTCTGGAGCGGGGAGAGCGAGGTCGGGGACCAGCCGCGGTTGCCGGTGATGCCGACGGCGCTGAAGGAGCGGCCGTGGTAGCTGTTGCGCATCGCCAGGACCGTGTTGCTGCGCCGGTAGGTGGTGGCGAGCAGCAGGGCGGTGTCGTTGGCCTCTGTGCCGGAGGTGGTGAAGAAGACCCGGGCGTCCGGGATGCCGCTCAACTGGGCGATACGCTCGGCGAGTTCCACCATCTGCCGGTTGAGGTAGAGGGTGGAGGAGTGCAGGATCCGCCCGGCCTGGTCGCTCACCGCCTTGGTGACCTCGGGCAGGGCGTGGGCGGTCATGGTGGTGAGGATGCCGCCGAAGAAGTCGAGGTAGCGGTTGCCCGCGGAGTCCCAGACGTGGCGGCCCTCGCCGTGGGTGATCTCGATGGGCTCCTCGTAGTAGAGGGCGAGCCAGTCGGGGAGCACGCCGCGGTGGCGGCCGAGGAGGTCGTCGGTCACGGCTGTACCAGCCCTTCGTAGGCGTCGGGGCGGCGGTCGCGGTAGAAGGCCCACGTCTGCCGCACCTCTTCGATGAGGTCGAAGTCGAGGTCGCGGACGAGCAGTTCCTCCTCGGTGTCGCTGGCGGTGTCGCCGACGAACTGTCCGCGCGGGTCGACGAAGTAGGAGGTGCCGTAGAAGTCGTTGTCCCCGTACTCCTCGACGCCCACGCGGTTGATGGCCGCCACGAAGTACTCGTTGGCGACGGCGGCCGCCGGCTGTTCCAGCCGCCACAGGTGGGAGGAGAGGCCGCGGTGGGTGGCGGACGGGTTGTAGACCAACTGGGCTCCGTTGATGCCGAGTTGCCGCCAGCCCTCGGGGAAGTGGCGGTCGTAGCAGATGTAGACGCCGACCTTGCCGACGGCGGTGTCGAAGACCGGCCAGCCGAGGTTGCCGGGCCGGAAGTAGAACTTCTCCCAGAAGCCCCTGACCTGCGGGATGTGGTGCTTGCGGTACTTGCCGAGGTAGGAGCCGTCCGCGTCGATCACGGCGGCGGTGTTGTAGTAGAAGCCGGACTGCTCGATCTCGAACACCGGCACGACGATCACCATGCCGGTCTCGCGGGCCAGGTCCCGCATCCGGCGGGTGGTCGGGCCGTCCGGCACGGGCTCGGCCCAGCGGTAGTGCGCGGGGTCCTGGACCTGGCAGAAGTAGGGGGAGTTGAACACTTCCTGGAACCCGATGACCTTCGCGCCCCGCCGGGCCGCCTCGCGGGCGTGCGCCTCGTGTTTCGCCAGCATGGACTCGGTGTCGCCGGTCCAGGTGGCCTGGACCAGGGCGGCACGTACGACGTTGGGCATGAGCTGCTCCTTCGACGCGACGTCAGCGCCTCTACGCCCGTAGAAAAGGGCGCGTAGAGGGACGAACGTAAGCCTCCCGGACGGGCTTGCCAAGACCATCGTCGCCGAGGCCGCGGAGTCGATCGCGTTTGACACCCCTGTGGGTGAGTCGGGTGCGGGGCGGTGGGCGGGTGGTCAGGTGGTCAGTCCGGCGACGCGGAGGGCGTGGAGCACATCCCAGTGCCGCTCCTGCGAGACCTGCCGGGCGGCGGCGAGCAGCAGGGGGACGAGGCGCGGCGGGTCGGGGGCGGTGGCGCGGGCCGCGTCCTCGGGGGTGCGCATGCGCACGCAGGCGTCGAGCAGCGCCCGCGCCTCGCGGTGCCGCTCCTCGGCGGCCAGGTCGAGCACGGCCCGGCCGATCTCGTCGGCCGGCCGGACCACGCCCTGCCGCAGGATCCGCTCCGCGTCCCGCGCCCGGCCGGCCGTGGTGAGCGCGTCGGCCGCGGCGACCAGCCGGCCCGCGGGCAGCGAGGCGGCCTCCCACAGCAGGGTCGCCCAGTCGGCGTCCAGCCCGGCCCGCCGCATCTCGTCGGCGAGCAGCGGGTACCGGGCGGCGGGCCCGTACGCGGCGTCGGTGAGCAACGCGTGCGCCTCCCCGCTGCGCCCCTCGCTCCGCAGCCGCGCGAGCAGCCCCACGGCCCGTGCGGCCTCCCGACGGTCCGCCGCGTCGACACGCCGCCCCTGCGGGACCACCTCCTCGCCCTCCGCCTCCGCGACCCCGGCGAACCGCGCGCCCCGCGCGGCGGGCGTGACCGCGGGAGCCTCCGGATCGCCCGGGGCGCGCCGCTCGGCCCGCCTGGGCTCTGCCTCGGCGTCCGCCCCTGCGGCTCCGGCGAACCGCGCGCCCCGCGCGGTGGGCCCGGCGGCGGGAAGGACCGGTACGGCCGCGGGGGGCGGGACGGCCGGACCCTCGCCCCGGTCCACGGCGCCGGCGAACCGGGCCCCACCCCGCCGGCGCCTGCGCTGCCCACGCGCGGCGGGCGCGGGCGCGGGCGACATGGGCGCGGGCGGCACGGGCATGGGTGACACGGACGCGGGTGACACGGACGCGGGTGGCACGGGCGCCGGTTCGCGTACGGCGGCAGCACCGCGGCCACCGGCCCCGAGCGCTTCCCCTTCACCGGACCACATCCCCCGTGGCTGCCGGACCCCGCCCACGTCGCGGTCGGCGAACGACTCCCGGTCGACCGCCGGGTCCTGGACGACGCCCGGATCCTCAACCACGCCCGGATGCCGGACAACCCCGGGTTCCCCGCCGGCGGGATGCCGCACCGCCATGGCGTCGCCCTCGCGGGGCGTCCCGCCCCTGCCGGGGCCGGGCGCACGCCTGGTGGCGCCGTCCCGCCCCACCGGAGACGAACGGTCGGCGGGGCCGGGCCCCTCGGGTAACGGGGTGCGGGGTGGTGCGCCGTGGACTCCCGGCCGCCCGGGAGCGGCCGGGGGGCCGGTCCGCGGCGGCGTCGTCCGCCCGCGCCGGTCGAGGGACGTCACGCGGGCGGTGATCTCCGCGCACCTGGCCGTGGCGCGCCGGTGGTCGTCCTCGGCCCAGGCGAGGTCGACACCGAGGGCGTCGGCCTCCTCCCGGGTGGCGGCACGGGCCAGCCGGCGAATCAGCTCCGCCCGGCGCTCCGCCGCGTACCGCTGCTCGCGCAGCATGACGTCGAGCCGGTCGCCCAGGGCCTCCCGGGCCCCGGGACGGGCGTCGTGGGCGTCCAGCGCGGCCGCGTGCAGGGCGCGGGCCCTCGGCGTCTCGGTCGCTGCGGCCTCGGGCCCGTACCCGGCGGCGAGGTCCTGGAGCAGGGCTTCCAGCACGTCCCAGGGCAGCGGCTCACGCCCGTCGACGCAGGCCCGCATGCCGTCGGGGTCCCGCTGCCAGAACACCGCGCACCAGCCGCCCGACCGGTCGAGGCGGACCAGCAGCCCCCGCAGGTAGTCCGTGAACTCCCGGACCGGCGCCGGGAGTTGCTCCGCTTCCATAGCCCGCTCCCGCCAGCTCCGGAGATCTCAGCTCCGTAGGAAACACCCGGCGTGTTACGACGGCGCTACGGAGAGTTTTCCGGCGGGATGCAGGCCCGGCACCCCTGATGGGCCCACGCACCCGCGACGGGCCCACGCACCCGCAATGAACTCGGGCACCCGCGACGGGATCAGGCTGCGGCGGCCGGCGTGTCCGGCGCGCAGCGCCCGACCAGCTCGTCCATCGACAGCCCGAGCGCGCTCGCCAGGGCGGCCACGGTGAAGAACGCCGGGGTCGGGGCCCGCCCGGTCTCGATCTTGCGCAGGGTCTCCGCGGAGAGACCGGCGCTCGCCGCGACCTCGGTCATGCTGCGGCCGCCGCGCGCCTCGCGCAGCAGCCGGCCGAGCCGTTCGCCGCGTTCGCGCTCTTCGGGGGTCAAGGGGGTGCGCACCATGCCCCTTATTCTAATACCGGTATAGTAATTGGCATGGTGGAGCTGAAGACCGACACATCGATCGATGCCATGTACGAGGCGGGCCAGGTCGTCGCGAGCGCGCCGACGGCCGTACGGAAGGCCGCCGGCGTGGGCGTTTCCCTGCTGGAGCTGGACGAGGTGGCGCGGGACGTGCTGCGCTCGGCGGGCGCGTCCTCGCCCTTCCTGGGCTACCGGCCCTCCTTCGCGCCGACGCCGTTCCCCGCCGTGATCTGCGCCTCCGTCAACGACGCGATCGTCCACGGCATCCCGGACACCTACCGGCTGCGCGACGGCGACCTGGTCTCCATCGACTGCGGCGCCGAACTGGGCGGCTGGGTCGGGGACTCGGCGATCAGCTTCATCGTGGGCACGCCGCGCCCGGCGGACGTACGGCTGGTCGAGACGGCCGAGCGGGCCCTCGCGGCGGGGATCGCGGCGGCCGTCGTCGGCAACCGCATCGGCGACATCGCGCACGCGATCGGGACGGTGTGCCGCGCGGCGGGCTACGGCATCCCGGACGGCTTCGGGGGGCACGGCATCGGCCGCCGCATGCACGAGGACCCGTCCGTGCCGAACGAGGGCCGGCCGGGCCGCGGCATGCCCCTGCGGCACGGCATGGCCCTGGCCATCGAGCCGATGGTCATCGGGGGCGGCACGGACGTGTTCCACGCGGCGCCGGACGGCTGGACGCTCCGTACGCACGACGGGTCCCGGGCGGCCCACGCGGAGCACACGGTGGCGATCACCGAGAGCGGACCGCGCGTACTGACGGCCCGGGACGCCGGGTGACGCCGTCCACCGCCCGCTCGACCCGGAGGAAGCGGAGGAGCGTGGTGTGCACGGCAGGGCCGTGCGCGCGCCCCGGCGGCTCCCCTCCCCGCTCCCCTCGGATCCGGCCCGCCGGCCGGGCGAGCCCGGCAGTTGAAGCCCACGTGACAACGTTTCTTCACACACCCGTCCGAGCGACCGGCGCACGCGCGCCCCGCCGAGCTGGACGGAAACGTCCCGGCTGACAAGTGGAAGCACCACCCTTTGGCACATTGTCATACTTTCCCGGATCTTCTTGCCCTGACGGCCGGTTCTGCCGCTAGCTGGTGCCGCACCGCTCCTCGCCCCGGGCTCCGGATGGGCCCCGGGCATGTCGACGAGGGGAGCGGTCCGGACAGTCAGCACGCGAGGAGCGTCATGAAGAAGGCATACGAAGCACCGACCCTCGTCCGTCTCGGCACGTTCCGCAAGGAGACCGGCCTCCTGGGCCGGGCCGGGAACGACCGCCTCATCCTGAGCAAGAACTGACGGACGACGGTACCGACCCGACGTCATGACACCACTGCACGCGAGTGCGGGGACGGGCCCCGGCGAAGCGCACTTCACGGTCTTCACCGACCGTGAGGAAGCGGCCGCCGTGGCCCGCTCCTTCTCCCCGCCCGGCTGCCGCACTGTGAGCCACCCGTCGGGCCGGCCCTGGCTGGTCGGTCACTGGCGCGACGACGAGGCCGTCACCGTGCGCGCCGGTGACACCGCCCTGGCCGTCATCGGCTGCTGCCCCGTGGACGCGGACGAACTGCGCCGCAGGGCCGCCCGGTTGCGCGACCTCGCCGAGGTCGACGCGCTGGCCCGTTCCCTCCCCGGCAGCTTCCACCTGGTGGCCGCCCTCGACGGGATGATCCGGGTCCAGGGCACGGCCTCCGGACTCCGGCTGGTCTTCCACACGGAGATCGCCGGCACCCGGGTCGCCGCCACCCGGGCCGACCTGCTGGCCGACGTCCTCGGCCTCGACCCCGATCCCGCGGAACTGGCCGTGCGGCTGCTGTGGCCCGCGCCGTACCCGCTGTACGAGACGTCCCTGTGGCCCGCGGTCACCGCCGTACCCCCGCAGGACGCGGTGGTCGTCGCCGCGGACGGGCGCACCGCCCGGCACACCCGCTGGTGGACACCGCCGGAACCGGTCGTGCCGCTGGCCGCTGCGGCCGTCCCGGTCCGCGAGGCGCTCCAAGAAGCCGTCGACGCACGGACCCGGCGGGGCGGCGTGGTCAGCTGCGACCTGTCCGGCGGGCTGGACTCCACCTCCGTCTGCTTCCTCGCCGACCGCTCCCCCGCCCACGTGGTGGCGGGCACCTGGCCGGGACGCGACCCCGCGGACACCGACCTGTACTGGGCCGAACAGGCGGCCCGGCACCTGCCGGACGTCGACCACGTCGTCTGGGACGCCGAGGCCTCGCCGCTGGTCTACGACGATCTGCTCGGCATCGACGACATCCTGGACGAACCCACCATCGGCGTGATGGACCGCTCCCGGGCGCTGCACCACCTGCCGGGCCTCGCCGAGCGCGGCAGCCGCGTCCATCTGACCGGCATCGGCGGCGACCACGTGGCCTGGTGCTCCGAGGCGTACTACCACCGGATGCTGCGCACCCGTCCGCTGCACGCCGTGCGGCAGCTGCGCGGGTTCCGGGCCCTGTGGCAGTGGCCGCTCGGCGGCACCGTCCGGGCCCTGGCCGACACCCGGTCGTACGGGAAGTGGCTCCGCGACGCCGCCGGAGGGCTGCGTGCGCCGGCGGCCACGTCCTCCGCCGCCACGGGACTCGGCTGGGGCATGGCGCCCCGCCTGTTCGACTGGGTGACCCCCGACGCCGAGCGGTTGGCGCGGCGGGCGCTGCTCGACGCCGCCGCGACGGTCACGCCCCTGCACCCCGACCGGGGCATGCACGCGGACCTGGAGCAGATCCGCTCCACCACCCGGGTCATCCGGCAGTGGGACCACATGGCGGCCCGCACCGGACTGCCGATGGCCTCGCCCTTCCTCGACGACCGCGTCATCGAGGCGTGCCTCGCCGTCCGCCCGGCCGAGCGGGTCACGCCGTACCGGTACAAGCCGGTGCTGACCGCCGCGATGAGCGGGGTGGTCCCCGAGCCGTGCCTGCGCCGGACGACCAAGGCCACGGCCTCCATGGACGCCTCCAACGGCCTGCGCGAGAACCGCGCCGACCTGCTGGCGCTGTGGGAGGACTCCCGGCTGGAGCGGCTCGGCCTGGTGGACGGGGCGGAGCTGCGCCGGCTGGCCCGGCGGCCCGCCTCCCCCGGTCTGTCCGACGCGATCCTCTACTCGACGATCGCCGCCGAGGTGTGGCTGCGCGGGTTGTCCCGCAGCCGCAGCA
This sequence comes from Streptomyces capillispiralis, assembly GCF_007829875.1. Classification (NCBI taxonomy): domain Bacteria; kingdom Bacillati; phylum Actinomycetota; class Actinomycetes; order Kitasatosporales; family Streptomycetaceae; genus Streptomyces; species Streptomyces capillispiralis. The sequence continues at coordinate 1,382,259 of NZ_VIWV01000001.1, forward strand.
CCACCCGTATCCCGTAGCTCCGCGCGGCCGCGCGGCAGCGCCTCGCGGCCCGGAAAGGCGATGCCATGCCCCTGCGTTTCGACGCGCACGTCTCCACGGCCGAGACCGACTACGGAACCGTACTGCTGGATCAACGGGCCGGGACCTACTGGGAGTTGAATCCGACCGCCACGCTGGTGGTGCGGACGCTGCTGGACGGCGGCGAGGCCGCGGACGCGGCCGCCGCCCTGGTCCGCGAGTTCGACATCGAGCGGGAGCAGGCCCTGCGGGACGTCGAGGCGCTGGTCGGCGGCCTGCGGGACGCGGGGCTGGCCTCATGACGACGCCCAGCGCGCTGGACCGCCCCACCGGAGTGCCGCTGGGGCAACGCCTGGCGGCCCGTCTGGTCCTGGTGCCCGCCGTCGTGCTCGCCCTGCTGCCGCCGCGCCGCATCCGCGCGGTGCTGGCCGTGCTGCGGCGCGGCGCGGCACCCGCCACCGCCGTCCAGGCGCAGGCGGCGCGGGACGCCCTGTGCGCGGTCAGTCTGCGCTGCACCGGGCCGAAGGGGTGCCTGCCCCGGTCCCTGGGGGCCGCCCTGCTGTGCCGGCTCGGGGGGACGTGGCCGACCTGGTGCGCCGGGGTCCGTGTCGTGCCGCCCTTCACCGCCCACGCCTGGATCGAGGCGGAGGGCCGCCCGGTCGGGGAGGGTGTCCCCGACGGCTACTTCGCCCGCCTGGTCTCCGTGGAACCGCACACCCGCCCACCGGCCCGATGACCGACGCCGCCACCCCCGACGGACCGCCGGCCGAGGACCCGTCCCCCCTCGGCCGGCCCACCGGCACCACGGACAACGGCACCACGGACAACAACCGCACGGAGAACGACCGCACGGACAACGGCACCACGCACAACAACCGCACGGAGAACGACCGCACGGACAACGGCCGCACGCCAAGCGGCCGGACGCCGGCCGGTATCCCGAAGGCCGGCGGCACCGCACCCGAAGGCCCGCCCGGCCTCGACGACCCCGCCCCGGAACGCGCCGGTGCCGCCGCCCCGCCGGGTCCCCCGGACGAGGACCGCTCCACCCGGGCGGCGCTGCGCACCCTCCACCGCCTCACCGCCGGGCACCGGCGGGCCATCGCCGTGGCCGTCCTGCTGACCCTCGCGGGCTCCGCGCTCGGACTGGCCCAGCCGCTCGTGGCCCGGCACGCCGTGGACGCGAGCACCCGCGGACAGGTGGTGTGGCCGCTCCTCGGCCTGCTCGGCGCGCTGTTCGTCGCCGAGGCGGTGACCGGCTCGCTGGGCCGCTTCCTCCTGGAGCGCATGGGCGAGGGCGTCGTACGGCAGCTCCGGCTCGGCCTGGTGGACCGGCTGCTCCGGCTGGAGATGCGCGCCTACGACCACCACCGGTCCGGCGACCTCGTCTCCCGGGTCACCGCCGACGCCACCCTGCTGCGCGAGGTCGTCTCCCAGGCGCTGGCCGACCTGGTCACCGGAAGCATGGTCGCCGCCGGGGCGATCGTCCTCATGGCGTGGCTCGACCCGCTCCTGCTGCTCCTCGTGACGCTCACCGTGGCCGTCGCCGCCGCTGTCGTCACCTCGCTGCTCAAGGCGATCAGGTACGCCTCCGAGCGCATGCAGCACGCGGTCGGCGCCATCGCCGCCGACCTGGAGCGGGCGCTCGGCGCGCTGCCGATGGTCCGGGTGCACCGCGCCGAGGCGCGGGAGACGGCCCGCGTGGGCGCGCGCGTGCAGGAGGCCCACGACGCGGGCGTACGGACCGCGAAGCTCGCCGCCGTGATGAGCCCCGCCGTCGAACTCGCCGTCCAGGGCTCCTTCCTGATCGTCCTGGTCGTGGGCGGCCTGCGCGTGGGCAGCAGGACGGGCTCCCTCGGCGACCTCGTCGCGTTCCTGCTGTACGCCTCCTACCTGGTCCTGCCGCTGTCGTCCGTGTTCCAGGCGGTGGGCCTGATCCAGCGGGGCATGGGCGCCCACCGCCGTATCGAGCAGGCGATGCGCCTCCCCGTCGAGCACACCGGGCCGGCCGTCCCGGCCACCCGCGCCCCCGCCCGCACCCGGCCCCGCCTCGAGGCGCCGCGCGGCAGCGAGCCGCCCGCGCTCGCCCTGCACAACGTCCGCTTCGGCTACGACCCGGACCGGCCGGTGCTGCGCGGTGTGTCCTTCACCGTCGCCCCGCGCCGCCAGGTCGCCCTGGTCGGCCCCTCGGGCGCGGGCAAGAGCACGGTCTTCGCGCTGGTCGCGCGCTTCTACGAGCCGGACGCGGGCACCGTGCTCTTCGACGGCCGGCCGGCCGTCGAACTCGGCCGCGACGCGTGCCGGCGCCGCATCGCCGTCGTGGACCAGGACACCCACGTCGTGCACGGCACCCTGCGGGAGAACATCGCCTACGCGGTGCCCGACGCCCCGGAGGCGGAACTCCGGCGGGTCGTGGCGCTGGCGGGGCTCGATGAGGTCGTCGACCGGCTGCCGGGCGGCCTGGACGCCTTCGTCGGCGAGCGCGGGAGCACCCTGTCGGGCGGTGAACGCCAGCGCGTGGCGCTGGCCCGTGCCCTGCTCGCCCGTCCCTCACTGCTGCTCCTCGACGAGCCGACCTCCCACCTGGACGCGATCAACGAGGCGGCGCTGACCTCGGTGATGCGGGACGTGGCCCGGGAGTGCGCCCTGCTGGTCGTCGCCCACCGCCTGTCCACCGTGCGGCACGCCGACCACATCGTCGTCCTGCACCGGGGCCGCACGGTCGGTCAGGGGCGGCACGAGGAACTGCTGGCCTCCAGTGGCCTCTACCGCGAGCTGGCCGCGAGCCAGATGCTGCGGCCGGACGGCGACCGGTCGGCGGGCCGCGCCCCCTCGCCTTCCTGAACATGCCCGGCGATACGGAACGTGTCATCGTGGCATGAGCGAGCCCGGACCGGGTTACCCGGCCCGCGCACGTGGACCCAGCGAAGGAACGGATGGACGATGACGAATGGTTTCGTCGGCCCGGAGGGTGACCCGTTCGCAGAATTCCTCGCCCGCTTCTTCGGCGGACAGCGCCCCCGCCAGATCGACATCGGCCGCCTGCTCAGCCAGCCGGCCCGGGAGTTGGTGCGCGGTGCCGCCCAGTACGCCGCCGAGCACGGCAGCCGGGACCTGGACACCCAGCACCTGCTGCGCGCCGCGCTCGCCGCGGAGCCGACCCGGAGCCTGCTGAGCCGGGCGGGCGCGGACCCCGATTCGCTGGCGTCCCAGATCGACGACCGGTCCGGGCCGGTCCAGCACGGGCCGGGCGACGCCCCGCCGCCGACGTCGCTGTCGCTGACGCCCGCCGTCAAGCGGGCCCTGCTGGACGCGCACGAGATGGCCCGCGCCAGCGGCGCCGGCTACATCGGCCCCGAGCACGTGCTGAGCGCCCTGGCCGCCAACCCCGACTCGGCGGCCGGGCACATCCTGCACGCGGCCCGGTTCGCCCCCTCCGGCCCGCCGGAGGCGGCGGAGGCACCGCCGTCCCGGACCGAGCGGCCCCGTCCCGCGACCGGCACGCCGACCCTGGACAAGTACGGACGCGACCTCACCGCCCTGGCCCGCGAGGGCCGCGTCGACCCGGTGATCGGGCGGGACCAGGAGATCGAGCAGACCGTCGAGGTGCTGTCCCGGCGCGGCAAGAACAACCCGGTGCTGATCGGTGACGCGGGCGTCGGCAAGACCGCCGTGGTGGAGGGGCTGGCGCAGCGAATCGCCGAGGGCGACGTGCCCGACATCCTCCTCGGCCGGCGCGTGGTGGCGCTGGACCTGACGGGCGTGGTCGCCGGGACCCGCTACCGGGGCGACTTCGAGGAGCGGATGAACCACATCGTCGAGGAGATCCGCTCGCACTCCGACCGGCTGATCGTCTTCATCGACGAGCTGCACACCGTGGTCGGCGCCGGGGGCGGCGGCGAGGGCGGCTCGATGGACGCCGGCAACATCCTCAAGCCCGCCCTCGCCCGCGGGGAGCTGCACATCGTGGGGGCGACCACGCTGGAGGAGTACCGCAGGATCGAGAAGGACGCCGCGCTGGCCCGCCGCTTCCAGCCGATCATGGTGCCGGAGCCGACGCCCGCCGACGCGATCGAGATCCTGCGCGGTCTGCGGGACCGCTACGAGGCCCACCATCAGGTCCGCTACACCGACGAGGCGCTGATGGCGGCCGTGGAGCTGTCCGACCGCCATCTGAGCGACCGGCGGCTGCCGGACAAGGCCATCGACCTCATCGACCAGGCGGGCGCCCGGGTGCGGCTGCGGGCCCGCACCAAGGGCACGGACGTACGGGCCATGGAGCGTGAGGTCGAGCAGCTGACCTGCGACAAGGACCAGGCGGTCGCCGACGAGCAGTACGAGCAGGCCACGCAGTTGCGGGACCGCATCGTGGAGCTGAAGCGGCGGATCGCGGAGGCCGGCGGGGACGACGAGGTCGACGAGGGCCAGAGCCTGTGGGTGGACTCCGAGGCGATCGCCGAGGTGGTGGCCCGGCAGACGGGCATCCCGGTGAGCCGTCTGACCGAGGAGGAGAAGGACCGGCTGCTGGGTCTGGAGCAGCACCTGCACCAGCGGGTGGTCGGCCAGGACGAGGCGGTGCGGGTCGTCTCGGACGCGGTGCTGCGTTCACGCGCGGGGTTGGGCAGTCCGGACCGGCCGATCGGCAGCTTCCTGTTCCTGGGGCCGACGGGCGTCGGCAAGACGGAGCTGGCGCGGGCGCTGGCCGAGGCCCTGTTCGGCAGCGTGGACCGGATGGTGCGCCTCGACATGAGCGAGTACCAGGAACGGCACACGGTGAGCCGGCTGGTGGGTGCCCCGCCCGGCTACGTGGGGCACGAGGAGGCCGGGCAGCTGACCGAGGTGGTGCGCCGGCACCCGTACTCGCTGCTCCTGCTCGACGAGGTGGAGAAGGCGCACCCGGACGTCTTCAACATCCTGCTCCAGGTGCTGGACGACGGCCGGCTGACCGACTCGCAGGGCAGGACGGTGGACTTCACCCACACCGTCATCGTGATGACCAGCAATCTCGGCTCCGAGGCGATCACCCGGCGCGGGGCGACGCTGGGCTTCGCCACCGGTGACGCGGAGGCGGACGAGGAGGCGCGGCGCGAACAGGTGCTGCGGCCGCTGCGGGAGCACTTCCGGCCCGAGTTCCTCAACCGGATCGACGAGGTCGTGGTGTTCCGCCAGCTGACCGCCGAGGAGCTGCGGCGGATCACCGACCTGCTGCTGGAGAACACCCGGCGCGCGCTGAAGGGGCAGGGCATCGCGGTCGACTTCACCGACGCGGCGGTGGACTGGCTGGCCGAGCGCGGCCACCAGCCCGAGTACGGCGCCCGGCCGTTGCGCCGCACCATCCAGCGGGAGGTCGACAACGAGCTGTCCCGGCTGCTGCTCGACGGCCGGGTCCGGGAGGGCGGCCGGGTGACGGTGGACGCCGAGGACGGCCGCCTGACGTTCCGTACGCAGGAGACGCCGGCCGCCGAGCTGTGAGGGCGGGGGCGCCCCGGTCCGGGACGCCCCCCGTGCGGTCTACCGCGTCGGCTGCACGACCATCGCCGAGCCGCCGCCCCTGCGGACCTTCTCGGCCGCCGCGAGCCACTTGCCGCCGGACAGGCGCTGGACGCCCGTGGTCGCGCCGATCTCCGGGTTCTGCCGGAAGGAGTGCCCGATGGCCTCCAGGCTCGCCCGCAGCTCACTGTCGTACAGGCCGGGTTCGAGTTCGGTCTGGGCCGTGTTGCGCTGGCTGGCGCGCGGCGCGGCGATCGCGTCGACCAGCGGCAGTCCCCGGTCGAGGAAACCGGTGAGGGTCTGGAGCACGGTGGTGATGATGGTGGAGCCGCCGGGCGAGCCGAGCGCCACCACCGGCTGGTCGTGCCGGTCCAGCACGATGGTCGGCGAGATGGACGAGCGGGGCCGCTTGCCGGGGCCCGGCAGGTTCGGGTCGTGCACGGCCGGGTTGGCCGGGGCGAAGGAGAAGTCCGTCAGCTCGTTGTTGAGCAGGAACCCGCGGCCGGGCACGGTGATGCCGCTGCCGCCGGTCTGCTCGATGGTCAGGGTGTAGGCGACGACGTTGCCCCACCGGTCGGCGGTGGTGAGGTGCGTGGTGTTCTCGCCCTCGTACGTCGTCGGGGCCGCCTCGCCGCCGGTCGCGCAGGGCCGCGGGTCGCGCGGGTCGCCGGGGGCCAGCGGGCTGGTGAGGACGGCGTCGTCCTTGATGAGGCACGCGCGCGAGTCGGCGAACCGCTGGGAGAGCAGTTCCTTCGTCGGTACGTCCTCGAAGGCGGGGTCGCCGACCCAGCGGCCCCGGTCCGCGAACGCGATGCGGCTGGCCTCGATGTAGCGGTGGAGGTACTGGACGTCGCTCGCCTTGGACAGGTCGGTGCGCTCCAGGATGTTGAGGGCCTCGCCGACCGTCGTGCCGCCGGAGGAGGACGGCGCGATGGAGTACACGTCCAGGCCGCGGTACGAGGTCTTCGTGGGCGCCTGGGACTTGGCGCGGTAGGCGGCGAGGTCGCGCGGGGTCAGGTCGCCGGGGCGTGCGTTCCAGCCGGAATCCGGGTCCACGGGCGGCTTGTTGACCGTGTCGACGATGTCCTGGCCGATGTCGCCCCGGTACAGGGCGTCGACGCCCTTGTGGCGCAACTCGGCGTAGGTGCGGGCCAGATCGGGGTTCTTGAAGGTGGAGCCGACCACGGGGAGCCGGCCGCCGGGCAGGAACAGCTCGCGCGTGTCGGGGAAGTGGCGGAAGCGCGTCTCGTTGGCGGCGGTCTGCGCGCGGAAGGTGTCGTCGACGGTGAAGCCGTCGCGGGCGAGGCGTTCGGCGGGCCGCAGGACCGTGCCCAGGCCCCGCTTGCCCCACTTGTCGAGGGCGCGCTGCCAGGTGGCGGGCGTGCCGGGGGTGCCGACGCCCAGGCCGCTGGTGACGGCCTCGGCGAACGGGATCGGCTTGCCGTCCTCCAGGAACAGGCCGGAGTCGGCGGTGAGCGGGGCGGTCTCACGCCCGTCGAGGGTGTGCACGGTGCGGGACCGTGCGTCGTAGTAGACGAAGTAGCCGCCTCCGCCGATGCCGGCCGAGTAGGGCTCGGTGACGCCGAGCGCGGCGGCGGTGGCGACGGCGGCGTCGACCGCGTTGCCGCCCTTGCGCAGGACCTCGATGCCGGCGGCGGAGGCGTCGGCGTCGACGCTGGAGACCGCGCCGCCGTATCCGACGGCTTCCGGGACCTTGGGCATGTGCGGGGAGGGTCTGTCGTGCTGCGCGGGCCGGTCGTGGGCGCCGGGCGGAGCCGCCGCTCCCACCGACACCACGGCGGCACCGACCGCCAGGACTGCGAGACTCCGTGCGACAGGGCGACGCATCCGCACCTCCAGTAAGGGAACGTCCGCGCAGCTTAGTTCGTCGCCATGCTCTCGTCAGCGAGGCCACGGGGTGTGCCGCGCCGCTGTGCCGGTACGGGCCGCGACCTGCGGCTCGAACACGGGTTTGCGCGGGCCCGCTAGCATGCGCGCCCATGACCGACGACGTGCGCAACATCGTTCTGGGCGTGGTGGCCGCGGGCATCAGTGCCGCGCTGGGCTGGCTCGCCCGTACCTACCTCTGGAAGCGCAAGCTCCGCCGCAAGCAGGCCTTCTTCGGCCTGCCGGAGAACTCCGAGTCCCTGCTCGTCGTCAACCGTGATCCGGCGACGGCGGAACCGGCGGTGCACCGCTTCGACGTGTTCGCGCTGCTCGAACTCTCCGCGCTGGTCAAGGACTGCGGGGCGCACGTGCAGGTGGTCACCCAGGACGCGGCGCACCAGGGCTTCGGCGAGCGGACCGAGTTCTGCGTGGGCGGCCCGGGCTCGAACCGGCGGATGGTGGCGCACATGGCGGCGATGCTGCCGGGGGTGCGGGTGAACATCGATCCGGAGCCGGGTCCGGACCGGGGTGCCTTCCAGATCGGCGCCGAGCGCTACCGCATGGACCCGGGGGTCACCGAGTACGTGCTGCTGGCCCGGCTGACGGCGGGTGAACGGCGCGAGACCCGGCCGGTGTTCCTGTTCTGCGGCCAGCGCGCGATCACCAACCAGGCCGCCACCCGCTATCTCGCCCGCAACCACGAGCGGCTGGCCCGCAAGCACGGCTCGCACTCCTTCGTGCTGCTGCTGAAGGTGATCAACTCGCAGGCCTACGGGCCCGATGTGGTCGAGCTGGTCGCGGACGTGACGAGGGCCGCGCAGACGCCGCTGCCGGCTCCCGAGCCGCGCAAGACCCACCGGGCGACCTGAGTTCCCGCCTCCGGTCCTCCAACGGGGCACCACCCGTCCGGCGCGCAGCTGACCTTCTCCCCGCGCGGACGACCCTGTGTACGGGTCGGGTCCGCTGCGCGAGCAGTGATCTCCGGCTGCCGCCGGACGGGACTGGCCGATGTGACCGCCGCCCTCGCGGGCGGTCCCCTCCCGGCGGTGGCGTCCCCGCACCTGACGCGAAGTCCCCTCCCCCGCCGGGATGAAGGGAACATCCTAGTCGAGGTCCGGACGGACGGGTCCGCGGACGTCACCCCGCTCAGTGCTTGAGGATCTTGGAGAGGAAGTCCTTGGCCCGGTCGCTGTGCGGGTCGCCGAAGAACTCCTCGGGCGTGCGGTCCTCGACGATCCGGCCGTCGGCCATGAAGACCACGCGGTGGGCGGCCGAGCGGGCGAAGCCCATCTCGTGCGTGACCACGATCATGGTCATGCCCTCGGCGGCCAGTTGCCGCATGACCTCCAGGACCTCGTTGATCATCTCCGGGTCCAGCGCGGAGGTCGGCTCGTCGAAGAGCATCGCCTTGGGCTCCATGGCCAGCGCCCGGGCGATCGCCACGCGCTGCTGCTGCCCGCCGGAGAGCTGCGCCGGGTACTTGTCCGCCTGGTCGGCCACGCCGACGCGGTCGAGGAGTTCGCGGGAGCGCCGGTCGGCGTCCTCCTTCTTGCGTCCGCGGACCTTGACCTGGCCCAGCGAGACGTTCTGCAGCACGGTCCGGTGCGCGAAGAGGTTGAACGACTGGAAGACCATGCCGACGTCGGCGCGCAGCCGCGCCAGTGCCTTGCCCTCGTCCGGGAGCGGCTGCCCGTCGAGCACGATGGTGCCGGACTGGACGGTCTCCAGGCGGTTGATGGCCCGGCACAGGGTCGATTTCCCCGACCCCGACGGGCCGATGACGACGACCACCTCTCCCCTGCCCACGGTGAGATCGATGTCCTGGAGGACATGCAGATCCCCGAAGTACTTGTTGACGTCACGCAGCTCGATCAGCGGATCGACGGCCATACCCACCTCTACTCACTCCCGGCTGTGCGGTGGCCGCCGCACCGTATCCGGGCAAGATCGCCGACACGGCGCGACACGCACTCCCCGCCCATTAGCCGTATTTACGGCGGGCGACGGGACGGGTGCCGGCTCGCGGGCCAGGGTGTCACGCCTCGGCGACCTCCGCGTACAGCTGCGACAGCTCGGGAACTCCGTGGGCCGCCCACTGGTGTCCCGCGTCCACGACGTCGAACTCCCGGCCGGAGGTGAGCCGTACGACCGGCTGACCGTCGGGCCGGATCTCCCAGGCGGCCCCCGGCACGGTGCGCACGATGACGGTGCCGAGGTACAGCCCGGCGTCGTTGCCCAGCCAGGTCGACGTCTCCTCGTCGTCCCGCCAGCCCGGCACCAGCTGGTCCAGCGCCTCCAGCGAGGCCGGGGAGTCGTCCAGCCGGACACCCGCCCGGGACGCCTGGGAGCGCAGCAGTTCGCACTCGGCCAGGAGTTCCGCGATGCCCTCGGGACCGGGAACCCCGGCCTTCCGGCGCCCGTTGCCCAGGAAAGGGATGTTCATACCGCCAGCCTGTCATTCGTACCGCCCTCTGCACCACAGGCGCGCGGGGGCCGGGCGACGGCCGGCGGCGGGTGGCTACACGTCCAGGTCCACCACGACCGGCGCGTGGTCCGAGGCGCCCTTGCCCTTGCGCTCCTCGCGGTCGACGTAGGAGTCGGTGACCGCCTTCGCGAAGGGCTCGTTGCCGTAGACCAGGTCGATGCGCATGCCGCGGTTCTTGGGGAAGCAGAGCTGGCGGTAGTCCCAGTAGGTGAACGGGTGGTCGTACTTCAGCGGGCGCGGCACGACGTCGGACAGGCCGGCCCCGCGCAGGGAGGCGAGGGCGGCGCGCTCGGCGGGGGTGACGTGGGTGGAGCCCTCGAAGGCGGCCGGGTCGTGGACGTCGTCGTCGGTCGGCGCGATGTTGTAGTCGCCGAGGACCGCGAACGGGCGGCTGCCCGCCGCGTCGCCGGTCACGGCGGCCCGCAGCGCCTCGAGCCACTGGAGCTTGTACGCGTAGTGGGGGTGGTCCACCTCGCGCCCGTTCGGCACGTAGACCGACCAGACGCGGACCGGGCCGCAGGTCGCGGAGATCGCGCGGGGCTCCGCCGAGCCGTCGTAGCCGGGATCGCCGGGCAGGCCCTTGACGACGTCCTCCAGGCCGACGCGGGAGAGCACCGCCACCCCGTTCCACCGGCCGGTGGCGTGGACCGCCGACTCGTAGCCCAGCTCGCGCAGCTGCTCCGCCGGGAACTGTGCCTCGGCGACCTTGGCCTCCTGGAGGCACAGCACGTCCGTGCCGCTGCTCTCCAGCCAGGCCAGGAGCCTCGGCAGGCGGGCGGTGATCGAGTTCACGTTCCAGGTCGCGATGCGCATGTCCCACAACCTACCCGGCGCCTCCGACAACCCTCGACCGCCGACCCTGCGGCTCACAGCTCGGCGGTGCCGCCCGGGGCGAGCCGCAGGTGTTCCGAGCCGCCGAGGGCGCCGATCTGGCGGTCGTAGACAGGGCGGGCGAGGTCGGTGAGCAGGGCGTCGTGGATGTCGTAGGCGCGTACCGGCCGCACCTCGCGGACGTAGTCGATGACCTCCGCGATCTTGTTCCAGGGGGCCATGACGGGCAGCATCAGCGTCTCGACGGGGTGGTCGGGGACGGTGAGCGCGTCGCCGGGGTGGAAGAGCTTCCCGCCGTCGACGAGGTAGCCGACGTTGGTGACGCGCGGGATGTCCGGGTGGATCACCGCGTGCAGTTCGCCGTGGACCTGCACGTCGAAGCCGGCGGCGGTGAAGGTGTCGCCGTGGCCGACGGTGTGCACCCGGCCGGGGAACGCCGCCGAGATCCGCTCCGCCACCGACTTCAGCGTCCAGATCCCGGCGGCCGGGTTCGCCTCCAGGGCGGTGCGCAGCCGGCCCTCGTCGAAGTGGTCGGGGTGCTCGTGCGTGACCAGGACGGCGTCCGCGCCGAGCGCGGCGTCCTCCTCGCTGAACCCGCCGGGGTCGAAGACGAGGACCCGCCCGTCCTTCTCCAGGCGGACACAGGAGTGCGACTTCTTCGTGAGCTTCATGCGTCCATCCTGCCCCTCGCGTCCGCTCCCGCGCCCGGGTGCGGGGTGCGGGGGTGCGGGGCTCACTCCTGGGGTGTGGTCTCCTCGCGGACGACCTGCCGGGCCACCTCGAACGCGCGGTTCGCCGCGGGGACGCCGCAGTAGACGGCCGTCTGGAGCAGCACCTCCTTGATCTCGTCCGGCGTGAGCCCGTTGCGCAGGGCGGCCCGGGTGTGGAAGGCGAGTTCCTCGAGATGACCGCCGGCGACGAGGGCGGTGAGGGTGACGCAGCTGCGGGTGCGGCGGTCGAGTCCGGGCCGGTCCCAGACCTCGCCCCAGGCGTAGCGGGTGACCAGTTCCTGGAAGTCGCCGGAGAAGTCGTCGGTGTCGGCGAGCACCCGGTCGACGTGCGCGTCGCCCAGCACCTCCCGGCGGACCTTCATCCCGGCGTCGTACGGGTCCGGTCTGCCCTGCGTCTGCTGCGGCGGGGCGGGCGGGGCGATCTCGGCGACGGCGACGGGCTGCGGCGGGCCGGCGGCCGGCCCCGTCTTCACCACCGCCGCGGGCAGCGCGACGTGGCCGGTGGCGGTGTCGAAGCCGGGCTGCCAGGCGGTGGAGAAGTGCCTGACCAGCAGGTCGGTGACGGCGGCGGGCTGCTCCACCGGCACCAGGTGGGAGGCGCCGGGTACGACGGCGAGCCGGGCGTCCGGGATGCCGGCGACCAGGGTGCGCGCCTCGGCGGGGCCGGTGACCTGGTCCTCGGAGCCGACCAGCACCAGGGTCGGCACGCCGACGCTGCCGAGTCCGGCCCGCACGTCGAAGGAGGCGAGCGCCTCGCAGGCGGCGATGTAGCAGCCGGGGTCGGTGGTGCGCACCATCTGCACGGCCCACTCGGTGATCGCGGGCTGGGCGGCGGCGAAACCGCCGGTGAACCAGCGCTCCGGCGCGGACCGGGCGATCGGGTCGAGCCCGTTGGTCCGCACGATCACCCCGCGCTGGCGGAACTCGTCCGCGGTGCCGAAGCGGGGCGAGGCGGCGATCAGCGCGAGGGACGCCAGCCGGTCGGGGTGGCGCAGGGCCAGCTCGATGCCGACGGCACCGCCGAGCGCGCAGCCCGCGTAGCCGAAGCGGTGCACGCCGAGCCCGTCGAGGGTGGTGAGCAGCCGCGCGGTGAGGTCGGCGACGGAGCCCGCGGGGTAGGCGGGGGCGCCTCCGTGGCCCGGCAGATCGAACCGGAACACGCGCCACTGCTTCGTCAGCTCGGGGACCTGCCGGTCCCACATGTGCCATGTGGTGCCCAGTGAGGGACCCAGGATCAGCACCGGAGCGTCTTCCGGCCCGTCAAAGCGGTATTGCAGGGGGTTGGGTGGTGTCTCACTCACGGCTCCGACCCTCTCACGTCTCGCGGACGCCTTTATAACGCGGGGGTACGGGAAACCGGCTTGAGGCATCGGATGATCTCACGTCGGGTCCCGCCCGCCTGGGTGCGGTGTTCGTCGTACGCCCGGGTGCGCGGGTCGTGGCGCAACCGGGTGAAGACGATGCCGCGGAGATGACGCGTCGGCAGGCACGGGCAGTCCAAGGTCACAGGGCGTGGAGGGCTCCGTGATCGCCGCGTTGTCGGACCGTCCCTGGTTTCCGCCGCGCTCTTCGAGATGCACGACGAATGGATCGCCTTACCTCGCCGCCACTTCCGCGAAGGGGATATGGGCGATATCTACCGCAAGCTCTCTTTTGGTTCCTCCATGCCACCCAACGCACCGAAATGCAATCGCCAGTTGATCCCCAACACCGTGACGAGGGATACTAACTGGCGGATGCGTGTTCCCGACCGAGTGGCTCGCTTCGATATCCTCCCGTGCAAGTCTCCGGAAGTCATTTACCCAGAGATTACTGGGCAGTTGACCTCAGGATCTCGTGGTAGCGTCCTCGCTCGGAGGGACAGTGCAATCTGAAAGGGAAATCGTGAACACGGAGAAGATAGCCGCTCGCCGCCTCTCGCTGGAAGAGGTGACGGAGCTCGGCGTGAAGGACAGGCTCTTCGTTTCCGCCGACACGGCAGAACTCAAACTTCCCGACTGCTATGTCCCTGCTTTTCTGACCAAGGCCGGTAAGGATTTCGAGGGCGGCTCGATCACGGCGAGGACCGTATTCCAGGAAGAGGTCTCCTGCCTTCCCGACGCCGAGGACGAAGCCGGAGTCTACTTGGCCGACGAGGACGGCTCGGAGACCATCGAGGTCCTCCAGTCCGCCGGTGTCGTGCTGGACCTGGCACTGTTCGTCCCTGGTGGGGACAAGGGGTCCCTCACGGCCCTTTACGCTGCGGCCCGGCAGGCGTTCGGCGCCGACATCGTGCAGATCTGGCGCCAGGGCCTCAAGGAGGTTCCCGACGTGAAGGTCGACATCTTCGAGGAGCAGATTCCCCGGGGGCGCAAGGGGGGCGACAGCCCCAAGCGTGACCGTCGCGCGATCGACACCTACCCCACCCGCGCGGACTTCATCGAGTTCTCCGCGGGGTGGAAGCCGGTCGTAGAGGTTCACCGGCCAGTTGTTGACGACACCCCGACCATCTGAGGCGGCGTTACCTCTCGTCTCGGCCTGAGGGAACGCCGAGAACGCGTGCGCTGGACCCGGTCACCCCTGGCGTCTTAGGGAGCCGTCGGAAAACAACTCACGAACGCCGAAACGCCGTTCCCCTCGACAACCTCACGAGACAGCACAATCGAGCTCACGACGAAGCCGCCCCGGAGCACTCGGGTGCGGCTTCGTCGTTTCACGGCTCCGCGTAGAGATCTCGTCAGGACGGACGCCGGCGGGGCCTCACTGTCGCCGCATCGGCCGCCCGCCGAAGGTCTTCCCGATTGGCCGGCCGGCACGGTCGCCTTCCCCCTCCCTCGACTGCTGGGTGGAGCCCGGTGCCGTGCCGCTCACGCGCGGGTCCACTTCTGGTTGGCCTGGCCGTTGCAGGTCCACAGCACCAGCGGGGTCCCGTTGGCGGTGCCCGCCCCGTTGGCGTCGAGGCACAGTCCGGAGCGGACGTTGCGGATGGAGCCGTCGGAGCCGATGGTCCACTTCTGGTTGTTCTGGCCGTTGCAGGGCCAGGTGATGACACGGGTGCCGTTGGTGGTGCCCTGGTTGTAGGCGTCCAGGCACTTGTCGCCGTAGACGCGGATCTCGCCGCCCGCCCATGTGGTCCACAGTTGGTTGGCGGCCGTGTGGCAGTCCCACAGCAGAGTCGCGGCGCCGGCGGCCGTGGAGGCGTTGTCCACGTCCACGCAGCGGCCGGAGGCGTTGCCCCGCAGGCGTGAGGTGGTGGCGGCCAGCGGGCTGCCGCCGCTCACCCGGTACGCGGCGACGCCGTGCGCGGGGACGCTCGCCGAGATCTGCCCGGACGTGCTCGACGTGCCGCCGGTCCACAGGTCGGTGAGGGTGAACGGTCCTCCGCCCAGGCCGACCTGGGCAGCCGTCGTGGTGACCGTCGCCGCGCTCCCGCCCCGGTTGAACAGCCCCACCGCGACCGAACCGTCCGCCAGGGGCTTGGCGAACACCTCGATGGTGCCGTCGTCGCGCACCCTGCGTCCGTCCGCGCCCTGGGAGTCCTGGTTCACCGCCAGCAGACGCGGGTTGCGCAGGATCGCGCTGACGTCGGCGGACATCGTGCGGATGTCGTTGCCGGCCATCAGCGGGGCACTCATCAGCGCCCACAGGGCGAAGTGGGAGCGGGACTCGGTCAGCGACAGGCCGGGGCGGCCGACGACCAGCATGTCGGGGTCGTTCCAGTGCCCCGGGCCGGACTGTGCGGCCAGCGGTGCGTTGACGTCCAGGACGTTGCCGACGCCCATCGGGTAGCTGTTGGTGTTGCCGTTCTGCCAGATGTCGAGCAGGTCCTCGGTCGTCCGCCACAGGTCGGCGACCTCGCCCCAGTCGTACGTGGACCCCGTGATGGCGTGGAAGCTGTTGGGGTTGATGCTGTAGACGATCGGCCGACCGGTGGCGCGCAGGGCATCACGCATCAGCTTGAACCGCGCGACCTGCTCGTCACGCGTGCCGCTCGAGGAACACCAGTCGTACTTGAGGTAGTCGACCCCCCACGAGGCGAACGTGGCGGCGTCCTGGACCTCGTGGCCCCTGCTGCCCGTGGAGCCCGGGTACGTACCCACGGTCTGCGCGCAGGTGCGCTCGCCCGGCACCTGGTAGATGCCGAACTTCAGCCCCTTGCCGTGGATGTAGTCCCCCAGGGCCTTCATCCCGCTCGGGAACTTCGTCGGGTTGGCCCGCAGGTTGCCCTGCGCGTCACGCTGCGGGTCGAACCAGCAGTCGTCGACCACCACGTACTGGTAGCCGGCGTCCCGCATGCCCGAGGACACCATCGCGTCGGCGGCCTGGCGGACCTGGGCCTCGGTGATTCCGCACCCGAAGCTGTTCCAGCTGTTCCACCCCAGCGGAGGGGTGAGCGCCGGACTGCCCGGCGCGGCCGTGGCGGTGGACTGCGCTGAGGCCGTCACGGACGCGGTCACCGTCAGCACGGCGGCCGTGAGGAGGCGGAACAGTCGTCCGCCTGATCGTCTGGGCACCGGGACTCCTTCGGCAGAAAGAGAGGAGAGGGTTCGAAATTTCGACTGGCGTTCGGAAACTTCTGACGCGCCACGGATACTAGAGAGGCGACCGGTCATGTCAACACCTCGTCGAAGAGCAGGATGTGTCGCATGATCAGCAAGGGAGCAAGGCCGAGGCGCACCGAATCCGCACCAGGCGCCTCGAAGGTTTCGACGCGGCGCACGACTGGTGCGAGAAGGGTTGACGGGGTACGCCAACCTCCTACCATCCAGAACGCTCGACAAGTCGCACCATGTTCGACATGCCGAATGCGGCAGAGTCACTCCGCCCGGCGAACCGAGGTGAACACCTTCATGGATTGCCATGACCACATCAAGACACACCCGTTCGGACCGGGGCCCGCCCCTCCCGGACAGTGAGGAGTCAGGCGCTGGCCCGGACGGCCAGGCGGGTGGGGAGGACCAGCGGGGTGGGGTCCTGCCCGTTGACGAGCGCGACGAGCATGCGCGCCATCTCCCGTCCGAGAGCCTCTACAGGCTGATGGACGGTGGTGAGCGGCGGATCGGCGATCTGGGCGACCGTCAGGTCGTCGAAGCCGACCACGGCAACGTCGGCGGGGACCCGTCGGCCGGCCTCCCGCACGGTGCGCAGCGCTCCCACCGCCATGTTGTCGTTGGCGGCGAACACTCCGTCCACGTCGGGATGTTCCGCCAGTAGCGCCGCCATGACGGCGGCTCCGCTGCGCTCCGTGAAGTCCCCCTCCAGCGGCGGGAACGGATCGAGACCGGCGCCCAGCATGGCGTCCCGGTAGCCGCGGTACCGGGCGCGCCCGGCCTCGGTGTCCAGACGCCCGCAGATCACGGCCACGCGCCTCCGGCCGAGTGAGACCAGATGTTCGGTCGCCTCGCGCGCTCCGCCGACGTTGTCCACGTCCACGTACCACCGGGGAGCCGGTCCGACCGGGCGCCCGCCGAACACGACGGGCATCTGCGCCTCGTCGGCCATCCGGGTCAGCGGATCGTCCTCGCGCAGCGCCATCAGCATCACACCGTCCGCACCCCTGGACCGCAGGAGCTCCTCGACCCGCTTGCGGCC
This sequence comes from Streptomyces capillispiralis, assembly GCF_007829875.1. Lineage (NCBI taxonomy): Bacteria > Bacillati > Actinomycetota > Actinomycetes > Kitasatosporales > Streptomycetaceae > Streptomyces > Streptomyces capillispiralis. Next base: position 1,399,272 of record NZ_VIWV01000001.1, read on the forward strand.
CCGGTCGGAAGCGGCCAGGCACAGCATCAGATGCAGGTCCGCCTCGTCCAGGGCGGCCGACGCCCCCACGATCACCCGAGCGAAGAACGGATCGGCGAAGATCGACGGATCCTCTCCCGAGACGACCAGGGCGGCCGCTCCCGTCTGACGGGTGGCCAGCGCGCGAGCGGTCGGATTGGGTACGTAACCGAGTTGCCGCACGGCCCGTTCGACAGCCTCGCGCTTGGCGCGGCTGACGTGCGGGGCGTTGTTGAGGGCGCGGGAGGCAACGGAGCGGGAAACACCGGCGCGTTCGGCCACCTCGTCGAGCGTCGGATGCCGACGCGGCGCTGCTTCTGCCATGGCTCGTGAGTCTTTCACAGGCGGGGAGCACTCAGGGGCACAGAGGATGGGACCGCTTCCAGTGCAGTGGCCCACAGGACCCGCGCCCCCTGTGAAAGTCGAATGCCGTACCGCCCATTGACAGCTCAACCACCCACCCGGACCATTGGGACCGCTTCCAGTGGGAGCGCTCCCAAAGCGCACCTCCTCCGAAACGAGGTACTGTCTTGAGCCGCAGACTTCGCACCCTGATGGCAGCGCTCTGTGCTCTGCCGCTGGCCTTCGCCGCCGCACCCTCCGCCCACGCGGCCGACCCCACCACCATGACCAACGGGTTCTACGTGGACCCCGACTCGAGCGCGAGGCGGTGGGCCGCCACCAACCCCGGCGACGGCCGGGCCGCCGCGATCAACGCCTCCATCGCCAACACACCGATGGCCCGCTGGTTCGGCTCCTGGAGCGGCACCATCGGCACCGCAACAGGTGCCTACGCCGGAGCGGCGGACCAGCAGGACAAGCTGCCGATCCTCGTCGCCTACAACATCTACCACCGTGACTACTGCGGCGGGCACTCCGCCGGCGGAGCCTCCTCGCCGTCCGCCTACGCCAACTGGATCGCTCAGTTCGCCGGAGGCATCGCGGCCCGCCCCGCCGTCGTCATCCTCGAACCGGACTCCCTCGGAGACTACGGCTGCATGACCCAGGCGCAGATCGACGAACGCGAGGCCATGCTCACCGGTGCCCTCGCCGAGTTCAGCCGCCAGGCCCCCAACACCTGGGTCTACATGGACGCCGGCAACCCACGCTGGGCCGACGCGGCGACCATGGCCCGGCGTCTCCACGAAGCCGGCCTCCGACAGGCGCACGGCTTCTCGCTCAACGTCTCCAACTACATCACCACCGCCGAGAACACCGCCTACGGCAACGCCGTCAACAGCGAGCTGGCCGCCCGCTACGGCTACACCAAGCCGTTCGTCGTGGACACCAGCCGCAACGGCAACGGCTCCAACGGCCAGTGGTGCAACCCCTCCGGCCGCCGCATCGGCACGCCCACCCAGAAGGGCGGAGGCGCCGAGATGCTCCTGTGGATCAAGACTCCGGGTGAGTCCGACGGCAACTGCGGTGTCGGAACCGGCTCCACGGCCGGCCAGTTCCTCCCCGAGGTCGCCTACAAGATGATCTACGGCTACTGATCCGGGACTCCCGCCGCCCGCACAGGCGACCGACAGTCCGCCGGGGCGGCGGGCACTCCCCCACCACCTCACCGGAGAGCAACGGGGCAACCCCCCGGTCCAGGGATCACCGGGGACGAGGTGCACGTTCACGAGGCTGCGGCTCGCAGGAGGTCCCGGTTGAGCACGCCGAGCCGGACCGACGCACGAGGTGGTCCCGACATGTGGAGCTCACAGAGCCCGATGCAGCCGGGCTCGTGGCAGGACGGTACGCCGACCGGCCGGGCCGGACGACGGTTCCGCCCGGGCGGCCCCTGCGGTCGTCCCGTCCGTTTCCGGCCGCGTCACCTGCTCTTGACCCGCCGTCGAGGACCGATTCACCCGCTCCGGCGCGCACCCAGGGTCGTGTTCACGCCAAAACGAGCGCCCGGTCGGAGCCCTTCGTCCGCTCGGCCAGGAACCCCAGGGGCGGGGCGGGGACGGCCCCGTCGTGTTTCGGCCCCCCGTTCGGCGCGACGTTAGTTCGAGGGTCTTCCTGATCATGCATCACCGCGACCCCTCTTCACTCCTGACCCACAGGTGATGCACTGTGCGCACACAAGCGCGAAGACTCGTCACGGCCGTCCTGGCCATGGTTCTGCTGGCCATGGCCGGCGTCGCCCCTTCCTGGGCGTCGCCCCCGGACCGCCCTGCCGCCGCGGCCCCGGGGGCCGTCACGCAGGCGAAGGCCAGGACGGCCGCCGACCTGCCCGAGCCCCCCGAGGCGATGACCCTGGCCGAGCGTCGCAGGCAGGTCGGCGAGGACCGGCACGAACGGTCGCCGATGCGTGCCTACTTGGAGGCGCCGGAGCGCAGGTCCAAGGGCGAGCCGCACCGCCGGCCGGACAGCGACCGCGTCGAACGCGGGCCCGCCGCCGAGTCGAAGGTGTCCCTGCGGCCCCTCGCGGCGGCGGCCGAGAACCCGACGTGGGTGTCGTCCTGGGCCACCGCGTACCCCGGGATGCTGTCGATCGGCGGGCAGGTGAAGCTGCCCCAGCGGGGAGACGCGTACACCGGGATGTGGCTGTACGTCCTGGACGAGGGCGGCTCCCCGGTCGTCCAGCAGGAGATCAAGAAGACCACGGACGACCCCAGCGGTGCCACCCCCGACACCGGCGCCTGGTGCTACGACTGGTGGTCGACCAACTCGTACCCCACCGACCAGTGTTTCTGGTGGGCCGGCAGCGCGCTGGGCGGCATCCTGGAGGACGGCAAGAAGTACTACGCCTGGGTCTTCCTCAACAGCGCCGACGGGACGTCGAGTCCGGGCGGCACCACCTCGCCGCTGGTGGAGGCGTTCTACACTCCGGTGATCCCCGGCGCGCAGGCGGGCATCTGCACCTGTTACGCCCAGGCGCACCGCGCCGACCCGGTCAACACGGCCACCGGCATGTTCTTCGAACAGCTCACCGACGCCTCCCTGGTGGGCCCCGGTGTGCCTCTGGCCCTGGAGCGCACCTACCGCTCCGACTCGGGCGCCGTCGGCCTGCTGGGGCGCGGCTGGGCGACACCGTTCGACGCGAAGCTGACACTCGCGACGGGGAAGGCGACGTACCGGACGGACGACGGGGCGTCGTTCGTCTTCACCCAGAACAGTGACGGCACGTACACCGCTCCGGCGGGTTCAGCGGCCAAGCTGGTCAAGGGCACGAGCACCTACACGATCACCACGCCGGACCACACAAGGCGGACGTTCAACAGCGGCGGCCAGCTCACATCCGTGGTCGACAGAGCCGGCAAGGGGCTGAGCCTGACGTACGCGTCCGGCACGCTCGCCTCCGTCAAGGACGCCGCCGGGCGCACCACCACCTTCACGCCCGGTGCCGACGGACTGCTGTCCAAGGTGGGCCTGCCCGACGGCACATCGGTCTCGTACGGCTACACCGGCGGTCTGCTGACCTCGGTGACCGACCCGGCCGGACGGACGTCGTCGTACGCCTACGACACGAACAAGCGACTGTCGTCCTACACGGACCCGGCGGGCGGCAAGGTCACCAACGTCTACGACACCGCGGGCCGTATCAAGTTGCAGACGGACCAGAACGACAAGACCACGACGTTCACCTGGGACGGCAGGAGCGAGTCGCACACCACAGCACCGGACGGCGGTGTGTGGACCGACGTGTACGCCGGCAACGTCCTGATGGAGACCATCGACCCGTACGGCAAGAGCATCGCCTACGACTACGACCGTCACCTGCGCCCCGTCGCCATCACCGACCAGCGCGGCAACACCACGGAGATGACGTACGACAGCGCCGGGCGGATGCTCACCCGCAGCGCCCCGTCCGCGCTCGGGTACGTGGAGAGCTGGACCTACGACGGTGCGGGCAACATCACCAGTCACACCGACGGCCGCAAGAACAAGACGACGTACACCTACGACACGTCGAACCAGCTGACGTCCACCACGGACCCGTTGGGCGGCAGGACCGCCTACACGTACACCGCGCTCGGTTCGCTGGAGACCGTGACGACGCCGCGCGGCAAGGTCACCACCTACGGCTACGACGCGGCCGGCAACCGGACCTCGGTCACCACGCCGCTGGGTGAGCAGACGACGTTCACCTACGACAAGGCCGGCCGGGTCCTGACGAAGACGGACCCGCGCGGCAACGTCTCCGGCGCCGACCCGGCCGCCCACACCACGACGTACGCCTACGACGGCCGCGGACTGCTCAGTTCGGCCACCGATCCGCTGGGCCGCACCACGGCCTACGCGTACAACGGCGCCGAACAGTTGACGTCGGCCAAGAACCCGGCGGGCGACACCACCACGTTCGCCTACGACGACGCCGGGCACCCGACCCGGACCACCGACCCGGCCGGCCACTCCGTCACCCGCACCTACGACGCGAGTGGACGCCTGACCTCCGAGACCGATGCGACGGGCGGCAGGACCACCTACGCCTATGACAAGGTGGGCCGCCTGCTGAGCAGCGTCTCGCCGCGCGGCAACGTCTCCGGCGCCGATCCGGCCGCCCACACCACGAGTTACGCCTACGACGCGGCAGGCAACACCACGAAGGTCACCGGCCCGACCGGCGCGTCCACCAGCACGACCTACGACGCGATCAACCGGCCCCTCGTGGTCACCGACCCGCTGGGTCACACCACCGGCTACACCTACGACGCCAACGACAATGTCACCAAGGTCACCGACGCCGCGGGTGAGACAGTCACCTCCGTCCACGACAAGAACAACCGGCTGACCAGCAGCACCAATCAGCTGGGCAAGACCACGACCTACGCCTACGACGCCGACGGCAACCTGCTCAGCCGCACCTCCCCGCTCGGCCACAAGGCGAGCTGGACGTACGACGCCGACGGCCGCCAGGCCACCGCGGTCGACCCGCGCGGCAACGCCACCGGCGCCGACCCCGCCCCGTACACGACCACCTACGGCTACGACCCGGCCGGCAACCCCACCACGGTCACCGACCCGCTGGGCGGTGTGACCACCACCGCCTACGACGCGGTGAACAACGTCGTCAAGCGGACGGACGCCGACAAGCGCGCCACCGTCTACGGCTACGACACGCTGGACCGGCTGACCGAGGTCACCGCTCCGGACGGGGCGGTCACCACGTACGGCCACGACTCGGCCGGCAACGTCACCGAGCGCACCGACGCCAACGGGCACGTCACCGCGTACGGCTACGACGCGGCCCGCCGCCTCACCTCGGTCACCGACCCGCTGAAGCGGCAGACCACCTACGCCTACGACGCCGCCGGCAGCCTCACGAAGAAGACCACGCCCCGCGGATCCACCGGCTACACGTATGACCCGCGCGGTCTGCTCACCAAGGTCGACTACTCGGACGCCACCCCCGACGCGACGTTCGGCTACAACGACGCCGGCCGCATGACGGCCCGCGCCAACTCCAGGATCTCCGAGGACTTCGTCTACGACGCGGTCGGCAACCTCACCAAGACCCGCGGCTTCGCCTACACCTACGACGCCGCCGGACAGATGCTCACCCGCAAGTACTCCGACGGCAACACGACCACCTACACCTACGACAACGACGGCCGCACCGCCACGATGCTGGCCGACGGCAGGACCACCACGTACACCTGGGACCCGGCCGGCAACCTCACCAGGTCCGCGCTGCCCAACACCGAGACCGAGGACCGCGCCTACGACCGGGCGGGCCGGGTCACCGCGGTGACCGCCACCAAGGCGGGCGCCACGGTCACGAAGACCGCCCTCACCCTCTCCCCCGCGGGCCTGCCCACCCACGTCGACGTCACCCGCGCGAGCGTCGGCACCGGCGGCTACGACCTGACCTACGACACGGCCGGCCGCCTCACCTCCGGCTGCTTCCCCCAGCCCTGGGTCGCCGGCTGCGCCGCGAGCCGCACCACGTCCTACACCTACGACAAGGTCGGCAACCGCCTGACCTCCACCCTCGGCACCACCTCCACCAGCTACGCCTACGACGCGGCCGACCAGCTCACCTCCACCACCACCGGCACCACGACCACCGCCTACGACTACGACGCCGAAGGCAACCAGACCAAGAAGGGCGCCGACACCTACGCCTACGACCTGGCCGGGCAGATCTCCGCCGCCACCGTCGCGGGCGCCGCCTACACCTACGACCACGACGCCAGCGGCAACCAGGTCGCCACCCTCAAGGACGGCACGGTCACCCACCGCACCCAGTGGGACCCCAACGCCCCGCTGCCGATCCTGGCCACCGAATACGACAGCGCCTGGACCATCAAGCAGTCCTTCCGCTACGACCCCCTCGGCCAGCCCACCTCCGTCAAGACCGGCACGGGTGCGCTCTTCTACTACCACCACGACACCCAGGGCTCACCGGTCGACGTCACGGGCAGCACCGGCACCCTCCACCAGCGGTGGGCCTACGACCCGTTCGGCACCCGGGTCCTGGGCACCACCACCGGCGGCGCCCCCGCCAGCCCGCCCTCCTACACCGGCGCCCGCTACGAGACCACCACCGGCCACCTCGACCTCCACGCCCGCCAGTACGACACCACCACCGGCCGCTTCACCCGCTCCGACCCCGCCACCCGCGCCCGGACGACCCCGTACCTCTCGCCCTACGCCTACGCCGACAACGTCCCCACCCTGCTCACCGACCCCAGCGGCCTGACCCCCGACGACCCGAACAACGACCGCGTCGACAGCCTCGGCGAGGCAGCGGGCATCTTCGGGGACGCCTTCGTCGACGTCTTCAAGTCGCCCTTCGTGCTCGCCGGGGACCTGCACGACGCATTCACCGGCGAGAACGGCGGAGCCGGCGCCTTCGTCGACAAGTACCTCCCCGTCCGCCCCGCCTACCGCCTCTACCGCGCCGAATACATGCTCCGCCAGCAGGGCTGCGACGCCCTCGCCGACCTGTACGCCGAAGCCGCCGAGGAACTCACCCAGCAGGTGGTCCTCGTCGGGGTCGGCGGCCTGACCGGGTGGCGCAAGGCCGCAGCGTCTCCTCACGGTGCGGCCGGAGCGACCGTAATGGGAGTTCCGCCTGCCGCGTCATTCACCTGGGCCGGCGGAAGTGTCCGCTACACGAGGACCGCCACAGCGATCGGCGACGACGCGAACACGATCCAGAATCTGTTGCGATCGAAGGGAAATTACGGGCATGACGTCATAGTTCACGGAAACGAGCAGGGAGAATTCATCGTCGACGGCAAGATAACGCACCCCCAGCAAATCGCTGATCTGGTCAGGGAGAATCCGTACTACGACGGCGGTCCCATCCAGCTGGTGACCTGCCACGGCGCATGCAAGGCCGCGGACGAACTTTCCGACGCGCTCGGTGGCGTGGAAGTGAGGAACGCGAGCGGTCATCAGGTGGACCTCGATCCACGCACCGGCAAGGTCCGTGAATGGCCTGAGGGCAGCCTGGGCGACCCGAGGTGAACCGGCCCGGAACAGCCCGGCAGTAGCCCGGCGGGGGCGCCCGGAACCGCGTTCTCGGGCGCCCCCGCGTGCGCTAGCGTGACCACATCCCCCGCCGCCAACAGTCCGACCCAGGAGGACATCGCATGCGTCAAGTCACCCCCCTCGGCTTGTTCGGCAGCATCTCCGGCCAGTCCCACTTCAGCCGCAACGCGGAGGAGATCAAGGCACTCTCCGGTCAGATGCCCCTCCACGAACGCGCACGTGTAGCGGAATATCTGAGAGAGGCACCCGTGATCATCGCTCTCATGGGACACACCGAGGATGTCGTGGATCAGAAATTCTCGGTCATGGGCGGATCCGCCCTTCACAGTGACGGCACCTATTACTGGCGGCGCGACACAGCCGAGTACGTGGAAACCTACGGCACGCGCCTTCCTTCCGCGTTCATGGAACACGGCGCGACAACGGATTGGCACGCACCCTCCCTCACCGACGAAGAGATCATGGATATCGACGACTTTTTCATGTCTCTCCGCACACAGGGCTGAGTGTGGTCCGAGGGTCGTCCTACTGCCCCGCACGCTCCACGCGGCGCCGAACCTGGTGATCCACCACATGACGGCGCACCACTACTGCCCGCCCGAGGAGTTCTGCCGCGCGGTGGCACGGACGGCGGGGATCGCAACGGCCAGGGAACTGACCCCGGCCGAGTGATCCACGCCGGATCGTGGCCCCCGCACCCGCGGAAGGCCACGATCCGGCGGCCGGCCCCGTGCCGGTCGCTTCCTCGGCAGGTGCGACCACCGCGGCACACGGCGCATGCATCCGGGTGTGATCCCCCCGTCGATGGGCCGCTGAGGTGAGATGTGTCCGCGACCGGCGCCGTACCGGGCAGACATCAGCGCATCCGGAACAGGGCACTCGGCGGAAGCACTGATGTGCAGATGACCGACAGTGAGAAGGGGTCGCGCATGCTTGGACCGCCGCAGGTGGTGGCCGCACCCGCCGGACTCGTCGACGACCCTCCGACCGCGTCCGACGCCGCCCGGGGGGCCGACGCAGTCCTGCGGCAGTTCCTCGACGCGCGGCTGCGCCAGTCCCGTGCCGTCGATCCGGTCTTCGCCCGGGAGCTGGCCGACCGCCTGGGCGCGCTGGTCGTGCGGGGCGGCAAGCGGCTGCGTACGGCCTTCGCGTTCTGCGGCTGGCGGGCGGCGGGCGGCTCGGGCGACGCCGGCGCGGTGCTGCGCGTGGGGGCCGCCCTCGAACTGCTCCAGGCGTGCGCCCTCGTCCACGACGACGTGATGGACGGGTCGCTGCGCCGCCGGGGAGGCCCGGCCCTGCACGTCGAGCTGGCGCGCGGCCACTGGGCCGCGGGCCTGCACGGCTCCGCGGAGACGTTCGGGACCTCGGGCGCGGTGCTCGCCGGTGACCTGGCCCTCGCGTGGGCGGACGACCTGCTGACGGAGACGGCGCTCGGCACGCCGCACGGCAGGCGTCTGCACGAGGAGTGGCGGGCGATGCGCACCGAGATGGTCGCCGGGCAGTACCGCGACCTGCACGCCCAGGCCACCCGCTCGGCGCGGGTGGACGAGGCGCTGGACATCGCCACCCTGAAGAGCGCCCTGTACACCGTCGCCCGGCCCCTCGCCCTGGGCGCGGCGCTGGCCGGCGCCGACGACCGCACCGCGGACGCGCTGCGGGCCGCCGGCCGGTGCGCCGGTCTGGCCTTCCAGCTCCGCGACGACCTCCTCGGCGCCTTCGGCGACCCGGCGCTGACCGGCAAGCCGGCCGACGACGACCTGCGGTCGCGCAAGCTCACCTACCTCCTGGCCACGGCACTCCGACTCGCCGAGGCCACCGGGGACCGCCACGCGGCCGCCGTGCTCGCCCCGGACGCCGACGCGCGGCCGGAGCGCGCCGTCGAGCGGATGCGGGCGGTGATGGAACGCACCGGCGCCAGGGAGGCGGTGGAGGCGAAGATCGTGGAGCTGACGGCCCTGAGCCTCGAACACTTCGAGCGCGCGGGCGCCCGCCCCGCCGTGCGGCGCGAGTTCGCCGCGCTGGTCGAACGCGCGTCGGGCGTGGCTCCGCGCCGGGCCGAGGAGGTCGCGTGAGGAGGGTGCCGGGGCGCACGGACCATGTGGTCGTGGTGGGGGCCGGCCTGTCCGGACTGGCCTGTGCCCTGCACCTGCTGGGCGCGGGCCGCAGGGTCACGGTCGTCGAACGGGACGGCGGCCCGGGCGGCCGGGCCGGCCGCGTGCGCCTGGGCGGCTACCAGGTGGACACCGGCCCGACGGTGCTGACCATGCCGCACCTGGCCGACGAGGCGTTCGCGGCCGTCGGGGACAGCCTGTACGACCGGGTCGAGCTGACGGCCCTGCATCCGGCCTACCGGGCGTGCTTCGCCGACGGCTCCTCGCTCGACGTGCACACCGACGGGGAGGCGATGGAGGCGGAGGTGCGGCGTTTCGCCGGGCCGGCGGAGGCGGCCGGGTACCGCGGGCTGCGGCAGTGGCTGGAGCGTCTGTACCGGGCGCAGATGCGCCGTTTCATCGACACGAACTTCGACTCCCCCTTCCAGCTGCTGCACCCGGACCTGGCCCGGCTGGCGGCGCTGGGCGGGTTCGGGCGGCTGGACGGCCGGATCGGCCGTTTCCTCTCCGACGAGCGCCTGCGCCGTGTCTTCTCCTTCCAGGCCCTGTACGCGGGTGTGGCCCCGGCGCGGGCGCTCGCGGCCTACGCGGTGATCGCGTACATGGACACCGTGGCGGGGGTCTGGTTCCCGAAGGGAGGCATGCACGCGCTGCCCCGGGCGATGGCCGACGCGGCGGCGGAGGCCGGTGCCGACCTGCGGTGGGCGGCCGAGGTGAGCACGCTGGAGCGTTCGGCGGGCCGGGTGCGGGCCGTCCGGCTGGCCTCCGGCGAGCGGATCCCGTGCGACGCGGTCGTCCTGACCTGCGAACTGCCCGCCGCCTACCGGCTGCTGGGCCGCACGCCCCGGCGTCCGGCGCGGCTGCGCCACTCGCCGTCCGCGGTGATCCTGCACGCCGGCACCGACCGCACCTGGTCCCACCTCGCCCACCACACGATCTCGTTCGGCGCCGCGTGGGAGCGCACGTTCGACGAGCTGACCCGCTCGGGCGAGCTGATGAGCGACCCGTCGCTGCTGATCACCCGCCCGACCACGCACGACCCCGGCCTGGCCCCGCCCGGCGGCCATCTGCACTACGTGCTCGCCCCCTGCCCGAACACGACGGTCGGCCCCGGTGCGGCGGCCTGGCGGGACCTCGGCCCCCGCTACCGGGACCGGCTGGTCGGTGAACTGGAGCGCCGGGGCCTGGACGGGTTCGGGGCCAGTGTGCGGGAGGAGCTCCTGGTGACCCCGCTCGACTGGGCGGCCCAGGGCCATGCGGCGGGCAGCCCCTTCTCCGTGGCCCACACCTTCGCCCAGACCGGTCCGTTCCGGCCGCGCAACCTCGTGCGCGGGCTGGAGAACGTGGTCCTCGCGGGCTGCGGGACCACTCCCGGTGTCGGGGTGCCGACGGTGCTCATCAGCGGCAAGCTCGCCGCCGCCCGCGTCACCGGCGGCCCCGGCCGTCGTGCCGCGGGCGCGCGTACGCCCGTGACGGCTGTTCCCGCGCCCTCCGCCTCTACCCCGGCAGGTGCTGATGACCCGTCGTGAACTGGACGCGGCCGGGATCACCGATCCCGCGCTGCGCGCCGCCTACACCCGGTGCCGGCGGCTCAACGCCCGCCACGGCAGGACGTACTTCCTGGCCACCCGTCTGCTGCCGCTGGAACGCCGGTCGGCGGTGCACGCCCTGTACGGCTTCGCCCGCTGGGCCGACGACATCGTGGACGACCTCGACCGGCACCGGACGCCCGACGCGCGCGACCGGCTGCTGCGCCGTCTGGAGCACGGCCTGGCGGGCGCGCTGCGGGCCGGCGGCGGGGACGAGCCCGTGGTGCGGGCCGTGGCCCACACCGCCGACCGGTACGCCATCGAGCACGAGCTCTTCGCCGACTTCCTGTCCTCGATGCGCGCCGACCTGACGGTGACGGAGTACCCCACCTACGCGGACCTCCAGGGCTATGTGCACGGTTCGGCCGCGGTGATCGGGCTGCAGATGCTCCCGGTGCTGGGGACGGTCGTACCCCGCGAGGAGGCGGCACCGCACGCGGCGGCCCTCGGGGTGGCGTTCCAGCTCACCAACTTCCTGCGGGACGTGGGCGAGGACCTCGACCGCGGCCGCGTCTACCTGCCCGGGGACCTGCTCGCCGCCCACGGTGTGGACCGGCCGCTCCTGGAGTGGAGCCGGCGCACCGGGCGCCGCGACCCGCGGATCCGCGCGGCCCTCGTCGCGGCGGAGGCCATGACGCGGGAGGTCTACCGGGCGGCGCAGCCGGGCATCGCCCTGCTCGACCCGCGGGTGCGCCCGTGCATCCGGACCGCGTTCACCCTGTACGGCGGCATCCTCGACGCGATCGCGGCGCAGGACTACGACGTGCTGCACCACCGTGCGGTGGTGTCCCGGCGGCGGCGGGCGGCCACGGCCGCGGGCGGAGCGCTGGCCGTGGCCGGTGCCCGGTGGCACGCCCGCGTCCCGCGCCGGGCGGTGGCGGCGGCTCCGGTCGCCGAGCGGAAGGAGACGATGCGGTGAGGGGGCGATCGGGTGGCGGGGCGCGCTGGACGCCACCGTTGCGGCGCCGGCGTCACGGCCCGGACTGGGCGGCTCAGACGCCGACCTGGCACCGGGCGAGGCCGGCGCTCATCGCCGACGCCCTCAAGCGCGCGTCCGCCCGCCCGTCCGGCAACTGGTTCGTGGTCGGTGCCTCCCGGGCCCTGCGCGCCGCGGACCGCCCGTACGGCAGGACGGTCGGTGGCACGGAGGTCGTGCTGTGGCGCTCCGGCACGGGTGAGCTGCGGGCGGGTCCGGGCGCGTGCCCGCATCTCGGTGCTCCGCTGCGTGACAGCCGGGTGGTGTGCGGCACGCTGGTGTGCCACTGGCACGGGCTGGCCCTCGAGGGGGCGCCGTTCGCCGGGTGGCAGCCGTTCCCGGTGCACGACGACGGCGTGCTGGTGTGGGTGCGCCTGGACGAGGTGGGCGGTGAAGAGCCCACCGAGGGTCCCGTCGTCCCCGTACGGCCCGTGGCGGGCAGCGGGGTGGACGCCGTGTTCACGGCGGTGGGGCGGTGCGAGCCCCAGGACGTCGTGGCCAACCGGCTCGATCCGTGGCACGGCTCGTGGTTCCACCCCTACTCGTTCGTCGACCTGTCGGTGGCACGGGAACCCCGGGGCGAGGAGGACGACGCCTTCGTCGTCGACGTCTCCTTCCGGGTGGCCGGGCGTCTGGTGGTGCCGGTGCGGGCCGAGTTCACCGCGCCGGAGCCGCGTACGGTCGTCATGCGCATCACCGACGGCGAGGGGGCCACGTCCGTGGTGGAGACCCACGCGACGCCGCTGACCGGCAGGGACGACGAACGGCCTCGGACGGCCGTGGTCGAGGCGGTCGTCGCCGCCTCGGACCGGCGCGGTTTCGCGCTGGCCAGGGCCGCCGCCCCGGTGCTGCGTCCCTTGATGCGGCGTACGGCCGGGCGGCTGTGGCGCGACGACCTGGCCTACGCCGAACGGCGCTGGGCGCTGCGCAGCACCGGACGGTTCCCCGGATGATCCGCGCCGGGGGCTTACGGGCCCCCGGCGCACCGCCGGCCGTCGGTCAGGGGGACGGGTGGTGGTCCGCGAGGGCGCCGAGTGCCCGCAGCACGGGGGAACGGCCCGCCCGGGGGACCGTCCACAGCACCTGGCCGCGTACGCCCCAGTCGCCGAGGAGGGCGTTCGCCGCGAGGAAGCCGGTGGTGGCGGCCCGTTCCATGAGGGCGACCGGCAGGTCGCAGCGGATCGCGTCCCCGGCGAGGGTCAGCCACCGGTGGGGGGTGCGGACGGTGGGGCGCCGGTGGTGCGAACCGACCGGGAAGAGCGGGCAGTCCGCCCGCCACTCGTGCCGGGCGTCGACGACGCGCGCCGCACCGGTCTCCGGGTAGACCCGGTGCAGCCGGTCCACGAGCATGTCCCGCACCTCCTTCGGTTCGGCCACGGGGTCCACGGCGTAGGCGTGCAGTTCCACCACCGAGCCCCCGGTCCGCGCCGCCCAGCGGGCGGCTTCGCCCTCGTACCGCTCCAGGACGCTGATGTTGTCCAGGCCGTCGTAGCCGCTGGTGCCGAGGAAGCCGGGGCGGTCGTGGCGGACCGGGCGGTCGAGCCAGAGCCGGGAGACGAGGAAGGGCGGGGCGGTGCGCAGGGCGGCGATGTCGTCGCGCCAGGCGGCCGTGCCCAGTGCGGGGGACGCGTCGACGATCCGGCGCAGTCCGCCGGTGTCGGCGGCGAGCACCACGGCCCGGTGGCGGTGGACGCCGGTGCCGGTGCGCACCTCCGCGCCTCCGCCGTCGTGGGGGCGCACCTCGTGCACGGGGACGCCGGTGCGGACGTCGGCTCCGAGCCGTCGGAGGTAGTCGCCGAGCGGCTCCCACAGTGCCTGCGGGAACGGCTCGTCCGGCACGTCGAAGAGCAGTCCCTCCGCGGATCCGAGGAAGTAGATGTGGAACATCAGCAGCAGTTCGGCGGCGGACAGTTCGCGCGGGTCGGCGAAGAAGCTGCGCGAGAACACCTCGAAGGCCAGGTGGTGCGCGGCTTCGGGGAAGCGCACGCGCTCCAGGAAGCCGGTGGCGCTGACCTCGTCGAAGCGCTCGTACACCTCGGGCACGCGCACGTCGAGGAGCGGCAGGGCCGCCCGGGCGTTCAGGGCGGCCAGGTCACGCCAGCCGAAGGTGGGGCTCAGGGCGACGAAGCCGAGCGCGCTGAACGGCGGGGTCCTCGGGACGCGGGCGAAGCTGTCGGTCAGGCCGCCGCTGTGCCGCAGGGGGTAGTCGGGCAGCGGGGTGAGCCGGGCGAGCGCGGGGTCGGTGCGGCGGAGCAGGCCGCGGAGGTTGTAGTACTGGCGGAAGAAGGCGTGGAAACCGCGGGTCATGGTCACCTGCGAGCCGTCCACGAGCGTGGTGCGCCGGCCGGACAGCCGACCGCCGAGGGAGTCCTCCCGCTCGTAGAGGGTGACGCGGGCGCCGCGTTCGGCCAGCAGGGTGGCCGCGGCGAGTCCGGCGATGCCGCCGCCGATCACACCGACGGACGGCGCGTCGCCGTGCGGGAGGCGGTTCCTTCCGGGTGGGGGGTGGAGGATCTCGGCCTTGCGGTCGCGGCCGCGTCGCGCGGCGGGGCCGGGGCGGGCGTTCACCGGCCGTGCTCCTTTGCCTCGGGGCTCATCGGTGGCTCTCTCCGTTTCGTGCGGGGGGCCGGGAAGGGTGTGAACGGCGGGGCAGGAAGGGCAGTTCGGCTGCCGTGCGGAGCATCGGCCAGACGGGGGTGCGCAGCCCGATGCTCCCTTCCTCCGCCGGTGTGGTGGCGCCGTCGAGGAAGCGCAGCAGGCGTTCGGGCGGGACGCGGCGGAACAGCCTGGTGAAGAAGTCCGGTCCGTTGATCCGCCCGGTGTCCAGGGCGCGCAGCAGTACCGCGTCCATGGCCAGCGCCCGTCGCCCGTGCGGCGGGGGCACGGTCCCGTGTCCGTCGCGCAGGGCGGCGGCGATGGCCCTGCTCTGCCGTTGCACGGCGGCGAAGGTGTAGCCGGTGGCCGGACGGGTCGCGCCGCCGGCGGTGCCGATGCGGAAGACGGCCTTCCCGGTGCGGAGGGGGAAGCGGGCGTCGGTCATGGGGATGACGCCCTGCTCCGTCCGCTCCACGGTGAACGCGCCGAGTCCGAGGACGTCGTGGCAGTAGTGGCCGAGTGCCGCCTCGTAGGCGTCGGTGGTCAGCGGGGTGCGGGAGAACTCGGTGTACTCCACGAGCGCCCGGTCCGGGGCCAGCGGCAGCACGTAGCCGAAGGCGAGCCCGTGCGCGGGCTGGGGCACCCGGAAGTCCATCAGGTCGGCGACCGCCGGGTCGAACCGTGCGGCGTCGGTGTGCACGAACCAGCCGCGGAAGTGCTGGAGCATCCGCGTCCGGGCGGGCGGCAGGCCGGGCAGCGGACGCGAGTCGAACACGCGCCGGGCGCGCAGGGTCAGGTGCCGGCCCGTGGGGAGCGTGCACCGGACCACCGCGCCTCCGGGCACGTCGCGTACGGTGTCCGCCGTCGCGCGCAGGAGGCGCCCGCCCGGTGAGCGGGCCAGGAGCGAGTGGACGCGCTGTTCGAAGGCCGTGGAGCGCACCATGCGGTAGGTGAAGGGGGCCGGGTCGACGGTGACCCGCCGGCCGTCGGCACCGTGCACGCGCAGCACGGACCAGGACGCGCAGACGACGTCGTCGAGGTCGCCGCGGCCGGTGTCCCAGTAGCACCAGGTGCGTTCGGCTGGGCGCGGTGGTCCGTCCGGCGGCTCGACCACGGTCACGGTGGCGCCCGTCCCGGTGAGCCGGTGCGCGAGGCTGAGACCGGCCGCGCCGCCACCGAGGATGACCACGTCGGACGTGTCCGATGTGCCGGACGTGCCGCCGGGGGGAGGTGTCACCGGGGCCGCCGCTCGTTGCGGCGCGGGGCGGTGGGCGGCGGGTTCGGGGCGGGGGTGGTGAGGGGCGGGTGAGTGCGCCCGGGGGCCGGTCCGTCGGTGGTGGCATCACCCGGGGCACCGGTGGCACCGGCCACCGGGGCGTGTGCGCCGCTCACTTCCACGCTTCACTCCGGATACGGGTCGGGGAGTCACATCGGATCGTTCACTGCTTCCGGCCGACGGCCCGCCGCGGATGCGGTGGGGCGCGGATGCGGCGGGGCGCGGCCGGCACCGCCGGTCGCCCGTCGGCGGAGTGCGGCCGCGACCGCGACCGCGACCGCCGGCCCAGCGGACCACGTTCCCCCTGCGGATGTCAGGCACCACGGCCGAGTGCCCCGGACGACCACGCCTCAACGGGCGACCACCGACTCCAGGGCGGCGACGGCTTCGGCGAGCCCCGCCGGACGCGCCAGTCCGGCCACCGTCTGCCCCGCCCAGCCCGGCCCGAGGGTCAGCACGACCGGCCTGCGACGGGCACCGCGCACGCCCCACTCCATGCCGGCGACGTGCTGGGCCAGCGGCCGGCTCGCGGTGGTGCGGGACTGCGCCCACAGTCCCACGGCGGCCGGCCCGGTCCGCCGTACCGCCGCGACCAGGGACTCCACGGGCAGGGCGCCGCCGAACATGCGCACCGGGACGCCGCGTTCGGTGAGCGCGGCGGACAGCACTTCCAGCGGGAGCGTGTGGTTCTCCCCCGGCACGCAGGCGAGCACCGTGGTGGCGCCGGGGCGGTCGGCGACCGTGGCGGGCGTGGTGCGCCGCAGCGCGCCGGAGACGTGCCAGGACAGGAAGTGCTCGACCTCGACGTACCTCTCGCCCGACGACTCCCACTTGCGGCCGACGGCCTGCAGCGTGGGCACGATCACCTCGGTCCAGGCGGCGACCAGTCCGTGGTCGGTGATGGCGGCGAGCAGGAGCCGGTCCAGGGCTGCGGCGTCGAGGCGCAGCGCCGCGCGGGCGATGCCCTTGCACTCCTGGCGCACGTCACCGAGCCGCAGCCCGCTGCCCGCCCGGCTGCGGGCCGGCGGCCGCCGTGACCCGGCGGCCGTCTCGCGGGCCGGGGCCCTGCGCTCCGGGGTCGGGGGCGGCGGCTCCTCGCCGCGTGCCAGGCGCGCGGCCTCGGCCGGGGGCAGTCCGGTCGCCGTCAGCGCGCACATCCGCTCCAGCCGTGCCACGTCCCCGGCGGTCCAGCGCCGGTGCCGGCCACCGGTGCGGTCCTCGGGGCCGAGCCCGTAGCGGCGGTCCCACGTGCGGACGGTGGTGGGAGCCACCCCCAGACGCCGTGCCACCTCGCCGGTGGTCAGCCCGCCGCCCGGCGGGACGCGCTCGCCGTCCCCCTGCTCACCGTTGCCCGTCAACGCGCTCATCACCCCACTGTACGACGCACAAACGACGCAGGTCGTCCGCGTCGTCCGGTGCCTCCCACACTGGGGCCACACGCACGGCAGGCCGGGCGGAGCAGGCCGTCGGACGTGCCGATCGGCGGGCGGACCTCCGTCCCGCGCGACGCACGGCAGGAGGAGTCAGGCCATGAGCACCGACACGCGATCCGCCACCGCCCCCGTGACGCCCGGGGAGGAGACGCGGTACGAGGAGGAACAGCCGGACGGAAGAAGCACGCCTGTGCGGTGCGGGCCGGCGGCCGCGGTCTCCGGTGGCACCGTGGGTGCCGGGACCGCCGCCGCCGACGGCGCGCCCGGTACGGGGAGACGTACGCGGGTGCCGGGACCGGGCTCCCGCTGTCGGATCAGTGGGGCGTCCGAGACGGTGCGGGACGTCGAGGACGTCCGGCAACCGGTCCGGTCACGGGGAGCCGGCGCTCGTCCGAGCGGGCGACGGCGTCCCGCGGTCCCCGTCCGGCACCGGGTCGGCCGGTGCGGGCAGGCCGGCGGGTCCGGCTACCGGGTCGTCGCCGGGGGCCGGCTCCTCGTTCTCGCCGAGGAAGCCACCCGACTGGTGCTGCCACAGCTTGGCGTAGGCGCCGTCCGCGGCGAGCAGTTCCTCGTGGGTGCCCTGCTCGACGATGCTTCCCCGGTCGAGGACGACGAGCCGGTCCATGCCGGCGACGGTGCTCAGACGGTGGGCGACCACAAGGGCCGTACGCCCGTCCATCAGCCGCCACAGGGCGTCCTGGACGAGGAGTTCGCTCTCCGAGTCCAGCGCGCTGGTCGCCTCGTCGAGCAGCAGGACCGGGGCGTCGCGCAGGATGGCCCTGGCGAGCGCGACGCGCTGGCGCTGGCCGCCCGAGAGCTTCACTCCCCGCTCCCCCACCAGGGTGGCGAAGCCGTCGGGGAGTTGTTCGGCGAACTCCGTGACGTGCGCGGCCGCGGCCGCCGCGTGGATCTCCTCGTCGGTGGCGCCGGGCCGGGCGAAGGCGATGTTGTCCCGCAGGCTGCGGTGGAACATGGCGGGTTCCTGCGGGACGTAGGCGATCAGTGAGCGCAGGTCCGACTGGCGCAGCCGGCTGATGTCCTGACCGCCGATCAGGATGCGTCCTTCGTCGATGTCGGACATCCGCAGCAGGAGCCGGGTGAGTGTGGTCTTGCCGCCGCCGGACCTGCCGACCAGACCGATCCGCGCGCCCGCGGGCACGTCCAGGTCGAGCCCTCGGAAGATCGGCTTCGCACCCGCGTGGGCGAAGGTCACCGCCTCGAAGCGGATGCCGGTGTCCCGCGGCGCGAGCGGTTCGGGCCGCTCCGGGTCGAGCACGGTGGGCGGATCCAGCAGCAGTTCCGTGAACTGCGCCGCCTCGGTCATCGAGCTTTCCAGACGCCGGTAGATCTGGTTGAACTCGAACATGATCTGGGTCGCGTTGAAGTAGTAGGTGAACGCGACGACGACCTCCTCCACCCCCTGGCCCGAGCTGCCGAAGGCGATGACGACCAGCAGACCCAGCACGTTGGTCAGCACGGACAGGGGGGCGATCAGGGTGTCGACCCGCAGATTGCCGTAGTCCCACGATCTCAGCGTCAGGCGCCGGGAGTCCGCGACACGGCTGCGGTGTTCGTCGGCCTCCCGCCGCTCGGCCGCGAACGCCCGGATCGTCTCCATGTTCGTGAGGCTGTCGGCGACATGGCCGGAGACCCGGGCGATCGCCGCCTCACGGTCGTTGACGAGCCGCTGCCGACGGCGGATCAGGGGCGTCGCGGCCACCACGGTCAGCGCGATCATCAGCAACAGGCCGACGACGAGCATCGGTTCGTAGCTCCACAGGACGACGGCACCGAACGCCAGGGGGACGAGACTGCCCACGATCCGGTACGTCATCGTGTCGACGAAGTCCTCGAAGCGCTTGCCGAAGCTGAGCACCCGCTTGGTCAGGGAGCCGGCGAAGTTGTCGTGGAAGAACGCCGCGTCCTTGGCGAGGAGTTCGTCCATACCGCTCACATACAGGTGTTCCATGCCGAGCGCGTCCACGCGGTTGAGGCAGTGCAGTCCGATCCGCCACACCACCTCGGCGAGCAGCAGCGTCACCCCGAAGCCCAGCACGTACGGCAGCGCCGACGCGATGGTGAGGCCGTCGTCGGCGGCGGCCTGGCCCGCCAGCTTGGCGATCAGCAGGGGTGCCACGTACCGGATGCCGATGTTGCCCACGGCCGGTAGCAGCAGCGCGGGCAGGGCCAGTAGTCGTAGTCGCAGCAGTTCCCGGACGTAGTGGCGCAGTGCCAGAACGACCGCGCTCCTGCCGGGTGTCGGTCCTCGCGTATCTGTCGTCCCCATCACACTCCCCGAATTTCGGAAGACGGAAGTCTCCCGTCCGCGGAGCTTCCCAGTCCAGGCATTTACGGCGGACCGGAGAGAACCGGACACGGCTGTGTTCGTCGTGCGCGAGAAGCGTATCCGGTGGTGGGGCGGTTATGGGGCGGGACGGCGGTGGTCGGTGGCCGTCGTCCCCGGGTCCCGGACCCTGCCGGCGGGCGTTGGTCCGTTCGGGTCATGGGCGGCCTCGTGCCCTCGCCGCCGGCTCACAGGTCGTCCGGGGTGTCCAGACCGGTCAGGGCGCCCACCGGGTCCGGGTCGGGGGTGCCGCGGGGCCACCAGTCGTCGCGGCCCGGCTCGGACTCGTAGGCGTACCAGAGGTTGTCGCGGCCGAGGCGGAGCTGGACGTGGCCCCGCGGATGGGTGAGGCGGTTGCGCCAGGGGCGGAAGGCCGGGTGGTCCGCGGCGAGGAGGAGGGGGCGGGCCCGGTCGAAGCGCCCGGCCGGCGGGTCCCACGGCTCCTCCAGGACGGCGAGGCCCCTCCGTCCGCCCTGGCGCCAGGCGGCGACCGCGCGCGCCAGCTCGGCGGGGGCACGGCCGGTGGCGGTGGCGAGCGAGGAGTACAGCGCGCGGGTGGCCGCGGTGAGGCCGGAGCCGGGGCGGGCCGCGGCGAGCCGCACCGCGTCGTGCCACAGGGTGAGCCCGCCGACCGGGTCGCGGCCGGTGGTGAGCAGCGCGTGCGCGCGGGCGGCGGCGTCGGTGGCCAGCTGGTCCAGTGCGAACGGGTCCGGCCCGCCCGGGGACGCCGGGTAGACGGGCGGCTGTTCGGGATGCGGCGGTGCGGGCAGCGGGGCCGGGAGCGGCGGAAGGCCGCCGTCGCGCCGGGCGAGTGCTTCCGCGGCCCGTACGCCGGGCAGGGGCTCCGGTTCCCTTCCCTGGGCGGCGCGGGCCGCGCGGGCGGCGCTGAGCCGGGACAGCGCGTCGATCACCTCGCGCTCGCCGCGCCCACGCAGCAGGAGCAGCACGAACGGGTCGGCGTCGAGGAGCCGGGCCGTCTGGTAGCAGAGGGCCGCGGCGTGCTTGCAGGGGTGCCCGGAGTCGGGGCAGCTGCACCTCGGGGCGAGGTCGCCGGGGCCGGGCAGCAGGGGGACTCCGCAGTCGGCGAGGGACTGGGGCATCTCCTTGTCCAGCAGGGCGGCGATGTGTCCCGGCCGCTCGGCGGCGGCGTCCAGGAACCGCTCCCATTCGGCGTCCTCGAAGGTCCGCAGCCGTACCTGCACGCGGTACGGCCGCGGGCGGCTGCCCCGCACATAGGCGAGGACGAGCCCGGGTGTGACGGTGATCGCGTCGACGTGGCCCTGCTCCGCGTACCCGCGCCCGCGCGCCAGGCGGGCCGCGTCCAGCGCGCCGTCCTCCAGCGCGGTGATCCACGCCCTGCCCCACCACGTCTCGGCGCGGCCCTCGTCGGCCGAGGGGCGGGGTGGGAACGCCGGGAAGGTGCGGCGCAGGTCGCCGTCCCGCGCGGGGGCGGCCATCGAACGCGGCGTGGCGCGGGGGGTGTCGGGCACGCCGGACGTGCTGGAGACACCGGGGATGCGGGGCGCCGCCGGCGGCACCGGGGCGGGGGTGGCGGATGCGGTGTGCGGCACGGGGGCGGGAGTGGCGGGGGTGGTGTCCGGTACCGGGGCGGGAGTGGTGTTCCGCGCGGGATCCGGTGGGGCCGGGGTGTGGGGAGCGGAGGGCGTCGCGGCGGCTGAGGTCTCCTGATGCGCGCGGGTGTCGGGACCGGGCTCGCCCTGGGGGGCGTCCTCCGGGGCGGGCAGCTGGAAGGCGTCGGCGAGCGCCGCGCGTAGCTCCCGCGCACGCTCGTCGGCGGCACGGTCGCCGCGCGTGGTGCGGGGCACCCGGGGGGCGGGCGACGGTGCGCGCCGGTGCGGGGCGGGGGCGAGACCGGGCCGGTCGTCGGCCTCCTCGCGGGCGCGCCGCGCCTCCTGACGGGCGGACCGCAGGGCCTCCCGCGCGATGTCCCCGGGACGCCGGGCGGCCGGGCGCGCCGCGTCACCGGGCCCGGTGACAGGACCGGGAACCGAGGACACGGAGCCGGGACCCGAGGACACAGGACCAGGAGCCGAGGACACGGGTCCGGGACCCGAGGGCGCGGGACCGGGACCCGAGGGCGCGGGACCGGGACCCGAGGGCGCGGGACCGGGACCCGAGGGCGCGGGACCGGGACCCGAGGGCGCGGGACCGGGACCCGAGGGCGCGGGACCGGGACCCGAGGGCGCGGGACCGGGACCCGAGGGCGCGGGACCGGGACCCGAGGGCGCGGGACCGGGACCCGAGGACACGGGTCCGGGACCCGAGGGCGCGGGACCGGGACCCGAGGGCGCGGGACCGGGACCCGAGGGCGCGGGACCGGGACCCGAGGGCGCGGGACCGGGACCCGAGGGCGCGGGACCAAGACCCGAGGGCGCGGGACCAAGACCCGAGGGCGCGGGGCCAAGACCCGAGGGCGCGGGGCCAAGACCCGAGGACACCGGACCGGGCGTCGCCGCGGCGGCCCGGCCGCTGCGCGGCGCCGTGCCCCGGTTCGTCCCTGGGGCGGGCGGCACCGCGTCCCGTGCTCGGGCCGCGTCCGCGCCCTCCCTCGCGCCCTCGCCCTGGACCTCGACCGTCGTGGCGTCGGGTACCGGCTCGTCGGGCGCCACGGCACGTCCCGCCGCCGTGTCGGCGTCCGCCGTCTCGGGGGCGTCCGCCGGCTCGGCGGTCGCCCCGGACTCGACGCCGCCGTCCGCCCCATCGTCCGCTGGTGTCCCGGAGGACGTCGCGGTGCCGGACGCCCGACCACCGACCGTCGGCCCGTCGGACGGCAGCGCGCCGGACTCGGCGCCTCCGCGCGCTTCCTCGTCCGGAGCATGCTCGTCGGCCCCCGCCCCGCCGGAGGCCACGCCACCGGCCGGCACCTCGGCGGCCGCGGCGTCACCCCCCGCGTTCCCGTCCTCACCGCTTACGCCCTCACCGGACCTCGACCCGGCGGACCTCACCCCTCCGGACCTCCCCTCCCCGGGCGTGACGCCCTCGCCGGGCTGCGTGCCGTCGAGGGGCGCCTCGGTCCGCGCCGGCGCGTCTTCGGGGGCGATCCGGTCCGTGGGGGCCACGGTGTCTCCGCTGCCGGAGGCAGGGGCGCCGCTGCCGCGCCGGGCCCGTACCGCGCGGCGCAGGGCCTCGCGGGCCATGTCGGCCGGACGGCGCTCCGGCCCGGCGGCGGGCGGCCCGGCGGCGGGCGGCGCGGTGCCGGGCGGCGTCGTGGGCCGGACGGGACCGGCGGGGGGCGCCGGCTCGCGGGTCGCCCGTGCGCGTGCCGCGCGCAGGGCCTCGCGGGCCTCGTCGGACGGGCGGGGAGTCATGCCGGCCTCCGCAGCGACACCAGGTCGGCGAGGTCACGGTCCGACAGTTCCGTCAGGGCCGACTCGCCGGAGCCGAGGATCGCGTCGGCGAGGGCGCGCTTGGACTCCAGCATCTCGGCGATGCGGTCCTCGACCGTGCCCTCCGTGACGAGGCGGTGGACCTGGACCGGCTGGGTCTGGCCGATGCGGTAGGCGCGGTCGGTGGCCTGTTCCTCGACCGCCGGGTTCCACCACCGGTCGAAGTGGACGACGTGGCCCGCGCGGGTCAGGTTCAGTCCGGTGCCGGCGGCCTTGAGGGACAGCACGAGCACCGGGGTCGCCCCGCTCTGGAAGCGGTCCACCATGCGCTCCCGCTCCGGCACCGGCGTACCGCCGTGGAGGAGGTCGACCGGGACCGCCCGCTCGGCGAGGTGCGCGGTGATCAGACGGGCCATGCCGACGTACTGGGTGAACACGAGCGCCGAGCCGTCCTCGGCGAGCAGGGTGTCCAACAGCTCGTCCAGCAGGGCGAGTTTGCCGGAACGGGCGGCGAGCCGGTCACCGCCGGCCCGCGCGTGCTCCTCCTTCAGATACAGGGCCGGGTGGTCGCAGATCTGCTTCAGCGAGGTCAGCAGTTTCAGCACCAGGCCGCGGCGGCCCATGCCCTGCGCGGTCTCGATGGCGGCCATCGACTCGCGCACCACCGCCTCGTACAGCGCGGACTGCTCGCGGGTGAGCGGTACGGGGTGGTCCGTCTCGGTCTTGGGCGGCAGCTCGGGCACGATGCCGGGATCGGACTTCTTGCGCCGCAGCAGGAAGGGGCGCACCAACCGGGCGAGCCGCCGGGCCGCCTCCTCGTCCTCCCCGGTCTCCACCGCGCGGGCGTGCCGGGCGCGGAAGGACTTCAGCGGGCCGAGGAGTCCCGGGGTCGTCCAGTCGAGGAGGGCCCACAGCTCGGAGAGGTTGTTCTCCACGGGGGTGCCGGTCAGCGCCACGCGCGCGGGCGACGGGATGGTGCGCAGGGCCTTGGCCGTCGCGGAGTGGGGGTTCTTGACGTGCTGGGCCTCGTCGGCGACGACCATGCCCCAGGCGTGCCCGGCCAGGGCGGGCGCGGCCGAGCGCATGGTGCCGTAGGTGGTGAGGACGAAGCCGCCGGTCGGGCCGTCCAGGGTGCGGTCGGGGCCGTGGAAGCGGCGGACGGGGACGCCGGGAGCGAAGCGGGTGATCTCCCGCTGCCAGTTGCCGAGCAGGGAGGCGGGGCAGACCACCAGGGTCGGTTCGGTGCGGGCCCGCTTGAGGTGCAGCGCGATGAGGGTGATCGTCTTGCCGAGGCCCATGTCGTCGGCGAGGCAGCCGCCGAGGCCGAGGGAGGTCATCAGGTCGAGCCAGGCGAGGCCCCGGAGCTGGTAGTCGCGCAGGGTGGCGTCGAGACCGGGCGGCGGTTCGGCGGGCCGGACGCCGGCGGTCAGACGGGCGTGCAGCGCGGCGAGGGATCCGGCGGGGACCGCCTCGACCGTCTCGCCGTCGATCTCCGTGCTGCCGGTGAGGGCGACGGACAGCGCGTCGACCGGGTCCAGCAGCCCCAGGTCCCGTTTGCGGGCCTTGCGGACGAGGGCCGGGTCGACCAGCACCCACTGGTCGCGCAGCCGGACGACCGGGCGGTGGGCCTCGGCCAGGGCGTCCATCTCGGCCTCGGTGAGCGGGTCGCCGCCGAGGGCGAGCTGCCAGCCGAAGCGCAGCAGGTCCTCGCTCTCGAAGAAGCCGGTGCCGTCGGTGGCGGAGCCGGGGGCGGGGCGGACCACCGCGGTGGCGGTCAGGTCCTGCGCGAGGTCGCGCGGCCAGTGCACGGCGACCCCGGCCGCGGCGAGCCGGGTGGCCGCCACGCCCAGCAGGTCGTTCAGCTCGTCCTCGGACAGGGCCAGCACGTCGGGCACGTCCTGGTCGGAGAGTCGGTCCAGCGGGGGCCAGACGCGGGCCGCGCGGCGGACGGCGAGGGCGGCGTCCACCCGCGCGCGGGGGCCGAAGGCGCCGTCCGCCTCACCCGACCACAGGGCCGCCGCGTCGGCCACCAGGGTCGGGTCGGCGAGGCTGTGCACCTGCACGATCGCGGCACCGGCGCCGCGGGTGCCGCTCCCGTCCCCGCCGGCTCCGTCCCCGGCGTCGAAGAGGTCGTACGCGGAGAGGTCCAGGCGGAGCGAGATCCGCACCCCGGCGTCCATGCCGGCGGCGACCTCGGCGGCCCAGTCGTGGGCGTGGGGCAGCCGCTGGGGCTTCCGCGCGGCGAACGGCAGTCCCGAGGCGTAGGGCGCGGCCGGGGTGCGGGGCAGGGTGTCGGCGACGGCGTCCAGGAAGGCGCGGACCAGTGCTTCCGGCCGGGGCAGCCGGAGGGCTCCGGGGCCGGGCAGCGGGACGGCGTGGCCCTCGGGGGGCAGGGCGGCGGCCACCGCGCGCAGATGGGCCACGTCGTCCGGGTCGAGGGGTCCCGCGCGCCAGGCGTCGTGGCCGGTGGCGGTCAGGCCGGGCAGCAGCCGGCCGCGGGCCGTGAGCCGCAGGGCGTGCAGGGCGGCGGCGCCCCAGCAGGCGGTGGCGGGGTGGGCCGCGGGGTCGTGGCGGGCGCGGACGAGCAGCGGCAGGGCCTCGTCGACGGGGAGGGACAGGGCGGGGACGGTCCGGCGGCGCACCCCGGCGCCGTGCGGACGGACGACGGTGAGGTCGGCGGGCCGCGCGGGGCCGTCGGTGGAGTCCGGGATGCCTTCCCCGGCGGGGGCGGCCTCGGGGTCGTAGAAGGCGAACCGTCCCTCGCGCGGGAGGGGTGCGGGCAGGAAGACGGCGGCGAGCCGGACGGGGACGTCCGCCCCGTCCGCGCCGCCGGGGCCGGTCGTGTCCCGCCCGGCCGTCACGGTCCGCTCACTCATGCGTCCGGTCACCTCCCGCCCGCGTGTCGCATCAGCCGTCTTCGACTCTACGGGCGGGGTCTGACAATCGGCCCCGGCGGCCGGTCCGGTGCCGCGCCCGGGATCAGGGCACGGTGCGGGAGACGAGGTAGACCCTCGGGTAGCCCGGCTTGTCGTGGTTGACGACGACGTCGTGCGTGGGCGCCGGGTTCTCCTGTTCGTGGACGAGGCCCGACCAGGTGCCGGGGCCGTCGAAGGTCCAGCCGGTGACGTCCCGGTCGCGCTCGCCGATGGTGATGTCGTCCCGCTTCAGATCGCTCTGCTGCACGCCCAAGCTGGTGAGGAAGGCGCGCAGGCCCGCGTCGGTGGTCTCGAACTCGACGTACAGGCGGCTGGTCTTCCAGTTGTTGGTCTCGTAGGTGGCCACCCACCACGCGGGGTGCGGGACGGGCACCTGGTAGAGCCGGCGCTGGAGCTTCGACGGCCAGCCGTAGGTCAGGCCGGTCGCGGAGTACTTCGCCTCCTTGTCCTTGCCGCTGGCCCTGCTCTGGTTGGCGGAGATCACCAGGTAGCCGGCCGGGATGCCGATGAGCAGCACGATGGTCAGCAGGGTGAGCGCCCTGCGCCGGATCCTGTGCAGTCGGTCCTCGGGCGGGCGGGGCTCGCCCGGGGATCCCACCTGCTGGGGGAACGGGCCGGTCACAGCGTCTCCTGGGTGGTGCGGCGGGCCTCCGCGTACCGCTCGTAGCGCTCGTACCGCTCGACCCGGCGGCGCTTGGCGCGGCGGAAGCGGCGGGCGACCAGGCGGGCGAGGTCGGCGGCGCCGACCATGCCGGCCTCGGGGCCGAGCTGGGCGCGGACGATGTGGGCCTCGGGGCGGTAGCCGCGGCCGGTGAGCTGGCGCTTGAAGGCGTCCCGCGCGGGGCCGATCAGCAGGTCGTCGGCGGCGGAGACGCCGCCGCCGATGACGAAGCAGGAGGGGTCGAGGGCGGCGGCGAGGTTGGCGATGCCGACGCCGAGCCACTGGCCGATGTCCTGGAGCAGTTCGATGCACATGGCATCGCCCTCACGGGCCAGCTCGGTGATCATCGGACCGGTGATGTCGGCGATGTTGCCCTTGACGTGCTCGATGATCCCGTAGGCGACCGGGGAGTCGGCCGCGGCCAGCTCGCGTGCCTCGCGGACCAGCGCGTTGCCGGAGCTGTACTGCTCCCAGCAGCCGCGGTTGCCGCAGGGGCAGCGGTGGCCGCCGGGGACGACCTGCATGTGGCCGAACTCGCCGGCCACCCCGTACTTGCCGCGCTTGACCTGCCCGTCCTCCAGGATCGCGCCGCCGATGCCGGTGCCGAGCGTGATCATGACGAGGTGGTCCTCGCCGCGCCCGGCGCCGAAGCGCCACTCGGCCCAGGCGGCGGTGTTGGCGTCGTTGTCCACCAGGACGGGGACGGCGAGGCGGCCGGCGATGCGGTCGCGCAGCGGTTCGTTGCGCCAGGACAGGTGGGGGGCGAACAGCACGCGGTTGCGGTCGGCGTCGACCCAGCCGGCCGCGCCGATGCCGACGGCGTGCACGTCGTGCCGGTCGGACAGGTCCAGCACCAGTTCCACGATGGTGTCCTCGACGACCTTCGGGCTCTTGGACTTGTCCGGGGTCTCCGTGCGCAGCCGCTCCAGGATGTTGCCGTCGGCGTCGACGACGCCCGCCATGACCTTGGTGCCGCCGATGTCGATGCCCACCGTCGGGACGCGGGGCGCCGTCAGGTGGGAGCGGCGCTCCCTGGTGCCGACGGTTCTCAGGACCGGGGCGCGGCGGGAGCCGATGGGGGCGGTGAAGTCGCGGTAGGTGCTCATCGTGTGCGATTGTGCCGCACCGGTGCGGTGATTGTGGTGCGGGGCAGGTGGGGGGTGGTGCGGATCATGGCCGGGTGCGGGTGCGTCGTGGCCGCTCGCGCGGTTCCCCGCGCTGTTCGGCCGGCCGGAGTTCATGGCGTAGGTCGTCCAGTTCGTTGCCTCCGGCCATTTGTCTGGTCAGCTCGTCGAGGGTGATCTCGTCCCGCGTGTGGTTGCCCGCCATCGTGCCGCGCTTCAGGAGGACGAAGCAGTCGCCCACCAGGTACGCGTGATGCGGGTTGTGGGTGATGAAGACGACGCCCAGACCCTGGTCGCGTGCTGCGGCCACATATCTGAGGACCACACCTGACTGCTTGACGCCCAGTGCCGCCGTCGGCTCGTCCAGGACCAGGACCTTGGCGCCGAAGTACACGGCGCGGGCGATCGCCACGCACTGGCGTTCGCCGCCGGAGAGGGTGCCGATGGGCTGGTCGACGTCGCGCAGGTCGATGCCCATGCGCAGGAGTTCCGCGCGGGTGGTGCGGCGCATGTGGTCGACGTCCATGCGTCGGAAGGGGGCGATGCCCTTGCGCGGTTCGGAGCCGAGGAAGAAGTTCCGCCAGACCGGCATGAGGGGGACGACGGCCAGGTCCTGGTGGACGGTGGCGATGCCGCGGTCCAGGGCCTCGCGCGGGGAGGCGAGGCGGGTCGCCTCCCCGTCGAGGCTCAGTGTGCCGCCGTCGTGCTGGTGCAGACCGGCGATGATCTTGATGAGCGTCGACTTGCCGGCTCCGTTGTCGCCGAGCACGCAGGTGATCTCGCCGGCGTGCACCGCCAGGGACACGTCGTGGAGGGCGCGGGCGGTGCCGTAGCGCTTGCCGACGCCGGACAGCTCCACGAGCGCCGCGCGGTGGTGGGTCGGTGTCACTTCGTGGCCTCCGCGCGGCGGCGTACCCAGGTGTTGAGCAGGGTGGCGAGGAGCAGCATCGCCCCGAGGAAGAACTTGAACCAGTCCGGGTTCCACTCGGCGTAGACGATGCCCTTGCTGGTCATGCCGAAGAGCAGGGCGCCGACCGCCGCACCGACGGCGCTGCCGTGGCCGCCGGTGATCAGGCAGCCGCCGATGACGGCCGCGATGATGTAGATCAGCTCGTTGCCGACGCCCTCGCCGGACTGGACGACGTCGTAGCTGAAGAGCAGGTGCTGGCCGCAGATCCAGGCGCCGAGGGCCACGCCCATGTAGAGGGCGGTCCTGGTCGCGGTGACGGGGACGCCCACCGCGCGGGCGGCGTTCTCGTTGCCGCCCACGGCGAAGATCCAGTTGCCGGCGCGGGTGCGCAGCAGGATCCAGCTGCCGAGGGCGGTCAGGGCGAGCCACCACAGGACGGTGACCTTGATCTGTACGCCGCCGAGGGTGAGGGTCGAGGCGAACAGGGCCCGTGCGCTGTCGAAGCCCTCCATGTCGGCGACGGTCCGGGTGGAGACGGTGCCGCTGATCAGTTTGGTGAGGCCGAGGTTCAGGCCGGTCAGCATGAGGAAGGTGCCCAGCGTGACGATGAAGCTCGGCAGTCCGGTACGAGCCAGCACGAGGCCGTTGAAGGCGCCGACGGCCAGGGTGACCAGCAGGGACACGCCGACGCCGACCCAGACGTTGGCGGTCAGCTGGTAGCTGAACATCGACGACAGCAGGGCCGACGAGGTGACCATGACCCCGGCCGAGAGGTCGAACTCGCCGCCGATCATCAGCAGGGCGACGGGGACGGCCATGATGCCGATCGTGGAGGCCGCGTAGAGCACCGTGCCGAGGCTGGAGGCGCGCAGGAAGCCGTCGGCGGCGAGGGCGAAGCAGCAGAAGACGGCGAGGGCGCCGGCGAGGGAGCCGAGTTCGGGGCGGGTCAGCAGCCGCTGGAGCGCCGGAGACCTGCGCAGAAACCTTTCACCAGGGGCCTCGTGGGGTGTCTCGCTCATCGGGTGCCCCGCTGTGCGTAGGCCGCGAGCGCGGCGGCGTCGTCCTCGGTGATGATCTGCGGTCCGGTGAGCACCGGCCGGCCGCCGCCCAGGACGTCCGCGTTGTACCGGTACAGCCACAGCAGGTCGACCGCCTCGTAGCCCTGGAGGTGGGGCTGCTGGTCGACGGCGAACCCGAGGCTGCCGTCCTTCAGGCCGGCGGCCACCTTCGCGTTGAGGTCGAAGGTGTCGATCTCGGCGTCGCTGCCCGCGCCCTCGCGCGCCTTCGCGGCGGTGTCGGCGTAGGGGGCGCCGAGCGTGACGACGGCGTCCACCCCGGCGTCGGACTGGAGCCGGGCCTCGATCGCCGACTGCACGTCGGGCATGCTCGTGCCATTGACGTGCAGCCGGACCAGTGTCCCGTCGAAGGTCTTCGCCACGCCGTCGCAGCGCTGCTCGTGACCGACGTTGCCCTGCTCGTGCAGGACGCAGAGGGCCTTCTCGCGGCCCCGCGCGTTCAGCTCCTCGCCGACCGCCTCACCGGCGATCGTCTCGTCCTGGCCGATGTGGGTGAGCGCGCCGAACCGCTTCGACTCGGCCGAACCCGAGTTCACGGTGACCACGGGGATGCCGGCCTCGCGGGCGCGCGCCAGGGACGCCTTCAGCGCGTCCGGCTTGGCGAGGGTGACGATGATGCCGTCCACCTTCTTGTCGATGGCCGCGTCCACGAGCTGCGCCTGCTGCTGCGCCTCGTCGTCGTGGGAGTACAGGAAGCGGATGTTGTCCTTCGCGGCGGCCTGCCGCGCACCGTTCTGGACGATGTCCCAGAAGGTGTCGCCGTCCCCCGCGTGGGTGATCATCGCGAAGGTCCAGCGGGGTGTGTCCACCGCCGCCGTTCCCCGGGCAGCCGCGGCCGCACGGGCGTCCTCCGCCCGTTTGCCGCCGGTACCGCTGCACCCGGCGAGCGAGAGGCCCAGCGCCCCCGCCACCGCGATGCCCACCCAGGTCGAAAACCGTGCCACGAGGACTTGCCCTTCTTGCTGTGCTCTTGCGTGCGAAGGGGCTGATGACCACACCAGCCCCAAACGCCCCATTCTCGAACACGGGCTTCGGGCGTCCCCGCGCGGGGACCGCATGCCGGTCACATTGTCCGGACATTGCGACGAAGCGGGGTGCGGGGCGCCCCGCGGGGCGCCGCGGCACTCAGGGCCGTACGAGCAGCTGGAACTCGAAGGAGTAGCGCGAGGGCCGGTAGGTGTGGGTGCCGAACTCCACCGCGCGGCCGGTGTCGTCGAAGGTCACGCGCTCCATGGTGAGCAGCGGGGCACCACTCCGCTCGCCCAGCCGCTCGGCCTCGGCGGCGGTGGCGGCCCGCGCGCCGATGGTCTGGCGGGCGCTGTGCAGGGTGATCCCGGCGGCCCGCATCAGCCGGTACAGACCGGTGGCCTCCAGCTGCCCGGTGTCCAAATCGAGCAGGCCCGGCGGCAGGTAGTTGCACAGGTACGCCATCGGCTCCCCGTGCGTGCACCGCAGCCGTTCGAGCTGGTGCACCTCGCTGTCCTCGGCCACCCCGAGCGCGGCCGCCACCTCGGCGGACGCCGCGACAAGGGTGTTGACCAGCACTTTGGTAGAGGGTCGCTGACCGGCCGTCTCCAGGTCGTCGTAGAGGCTGCTGAGCTCCAGCGGGCGCTTGACCCGGCTGTGCACCACCTGGGTGCCGACCCCGCGGCGGCGCACCAGCAGCCCCTTGTCGACCAGGGACTGGATGGCCTGGCGCACCGTCGGCCGGGACAGGCCGAGCCGGGCGGCGAGCTCGATCTCGTTGCCGAGCAGGGTGCCGGGGGTCAGCACGCCGTGCTCGATGGCGGACTCCAGCTGCTGGGACAGCTGGAAGTACAACGGCACGGGGGAGCCGCGGTCCACGCTCAGCTCCAGCTGCACGGTCGGGTCCACTTCTGGTTTCGGCACGGGCCGAGCGTAGCTCCGTGCGCTGTTGACGGGAAGTCGTGTAGTTCGGTTGTCCGGACATACGGATTGACAGGGAGCGACGCCGGCCCCACTTTGTTTCCATGCGCATCGGGGTCATCGGTACGGGCCGCATCGGCACCATTCACGCCCACACACTCAGCAGGCACCGCGACGTCGGGTCCCTGATCCTCACGGACGTGGATCCGGCGCGGGCCCAGGCCCTCGCCCACCGGCTCGGCGAGACGGCGGCGCCCGGAGTGGACGAGATCTACACCTGGGGCGTGGACGCCGTGGTGATCACGGCGGCCACGTCCGCCCACGCCGATCTGATCGGCCGGGCGGCGCGGGCGGGGCTGCCGGTGTTCTGCGAGAAGCCCATCGCCCTGGACCTCGCGGGCACGTTACAGGCGATCACGGAGGTCGAGACCGCCGGGACCGTGCTGCAGATGGGCTTCCAGCGACGGTTCGACACCGGCTACACGGGCGCGCGCGAGGCGGTGCGTTCGGGCAGGCTCGGGCGGCTGCACACCGTACGGGCGATGACGAGCGACCCGGAGCCGCCGCCGGCCGGGTATCTGCCGCAGTCCGGCGGGCTGTACCGGGACACCCTGATCCACGACTTCGACGCCCTGCGCTGGGTGACCGGCCGGGAGGTCACCGACGTCTACGCGACCGGGTCCGACGCCGGGCCCCCGATGTTCCGCGAGGCGGGCGACGTCGACACCGGCGCGGCGCTGCTCACCCTCGACGGCGGCGTGCTCGCCACCGTCACCGCGACCAGGATGAACGGCGCGGGCTACGACGTGCGCATGGAACTCGCCGGGGAGCGGGACCAGATCGCCGTCGGCCTGGACGACCGTACGCCGATCGCGTCCACCGAACCGACCGGGCCGCCCGCCGCCGACAAGCCGTGGACCGGGTTCCTGGAGCGGTTCGGGCCCGCGTACCGGGCCGAGCTGATCGCGTTCGTCGAGGTGGTGCGGGGCGAGCGGGCCAACCCCTGCGACGGCCGCGAGGCCCTTCAGTCGCTGCTGATCGCGGAGGCGTGCGAGCTGTCCCGGCGCGAGCGCAGACCCGTGCGGCCGACGGAGCTGGTGAGCGGGGCCACGGCGGCGTTCACCTGACACCCGGGGCTCACGGGCCGTCCGTGTCCTCCAGGAGGCCGGCGTCGTGGGCGAGCAGGGCGATCTGCACGCGGTTGTTGAGGCCCAGCTTGGCCAGGACGCGCGAGACATGGGTCTTGACGGTGGCCACGCTCATGTAGAGCTCCGCGGCGATGTCGGCGTTGGCCAGACCCCGGCCGACGGCGAGGGCGACCTCGCGCTCGCGGTCGTTGAGGCCGGCGATCCGGGCCCGCGCGCGGGCGCGCCGCGTCCCGGCGGCGCCGGCCGCGTGCGCCATCAGCTGCCGGGTGACGGCGGGCGACAGCACCGGATCGCCGGCCGCGACCCGGCGCACCGCGGCGACGATCTCGGCGGGCGGTGTGTCCTTGAGGACGAATCCGGCGGCGCCCGCGCGCAGCGCCCGCAGCACCTGCTCGTCGGCGTGGAAGGTGGTGAGCACGACGACCTGCGGGGCGTCCTCGCGCCCGCGCAGCGCCTCGGTCGCGGTGAGACCGTCCACCGCCGGCATCCGGATGTCCATCAGGACGACGTGCGGGCGGGTGCGGTCGACGAGCGCCTCGACCTCGCCGCCGTCGGCGGCCTCACCGACGATCTCGATGTCGTCCGCGCCGCCCATCATGAAGGCCAGCCCGGCCCGCACCAGCGGGTCGTCGTCGACGAGGAGCACTCTGATGGCAGTCATGGTCCGTACGTAACCACGGCCCGGCGGGGCGCCGACACCGGTACCGGCCGTTCCCAGTCATCCCCACGGCAGCCGTGCCCGCACCTCGAACCCGCCGTCGGGGGTGGGGCCGTGCTCCAGGGCGCCGGCCGCCAGGATCGCCCGTTCGGTGAGACCGATCAGGCCCTGCCCGGCGCCGGGAACGTGCGGTACGTCCCGCTCCGGCGCGGGGTTGCGCACGGTCACCTCCAGGCCCTCCCCCGGGCCGCCGGTGACGGTCACGGTGACCTCGGCGCCGGGGGCGTGCTTGCGGGCGTTGGTCAGGCCCTCCTGGGCGATCCGGTAGGCGGTGCGGCCGACGGAGGCGGGGACCGCGCCCGGGTCGGTGACCCGCTGGTCCAGGGTGACCTTCATGCCGGCCCGGCGGGACTCGGCGACCAGGGTGCCGAGCGCCGCGAGGGTCGGCTGCGGCCGTCCCGAGTCGTCGGACTCCCCGGCACGCAGGACGCCGATGATCTCCCGCAGGTCCTGCAGGGCCTCGTGCGCGCTCTCCCGGATGACGCCGGCCGCCCGCGCGATCTCCGCGCCCGGGGCGTCGGGCCGGAACTCGAGCGCGCCGGCGTGCACGCTCAGCAGCGTCAGCCGGTGCGCGAGCACATCGTGCATCTCCCGCGCGATGGCCTCGCGGGCGAGCCGCTGGGCCTGCTCGGCCCGCAGCCGCGCCTCCGTCTCGGCCCGCCGGGCCCGGTCCCTGAGGCTCAGCATGAGCTGCCGCTTGGACCGGACGAACATGCCCCAGCCCACGACGGCGACCATCAGCACCATGAGGAGGACGATCGAGGCGAGATACGGCAGGTCCGGGTCGGGGCGCCACCAGAAGTAGAGCGGGACCAGGGCCACCTGCGCGCCGGCCGCCCAGGCGACGTAGCGGAAGGGCCGGTGCACGGCGAGCGTGAACAGGGCGATCACGGCGACGCCGCCGGAGGTCTCCGAGACGAAACCGACCGGGGCCATGACGGCGGCCAGCCCGAACGGCCACCGCCTGCGCAGCCAGAGCGCGGCGCAGGACAGCGCGCCCAGCGCCTGGTCGACGGCGGCCAGCGGCTCGGGGACACGGGGGTTGGCGCTGAGCGCCTCGGCGCCGAGCAGGCCCACCCCGGCGGCCAGCAGGAAGCAGGAGAAGTCGACGAGCCAGTCGCGCACGGTGCGCCGGGGGCGGCGCCCGGAGCGGGCCGCGTCGGGGGCGAGCTCATGCATGAGGGCGGACGGGAAGAACCACCGTCGTCCCGTGAACTCCGGGGCGTCGCGAGCCCCCTGGTCACCAGTCACGGTCGACAAATCTATGCACGGGGCACCACGGGCGCCGTGCCGTCGGGGGGATCCGCGACCGAAGTCGCGGCACCGCAGACTTTCGGCGGTCCGCACGACTGCGATCGTGCCCTTCCGTCGGTGAGGGCTCGCCCCGCGGCCGATGTGGGTGGGGGGTCCGCGGGGCGAGAGTCGGTGGCATGAAGCAACTGCTGGAAGTGCTGGGTTTCCTCGCCCTGGTGCAGGGCGTCGCGGGTCTGGTGAGCGCGTTCTCCGACGCGGACTGGGGGCTCGTGCGGCGCGTCGGTCTCCTCGACGGCCGCGAGGTCCACGGGAGCGTCGCCCTGCTCGTGCTGGGCGTCGCCCTGTTCGCCGCCGCGGAGAGCCGGAGGCCCGGCTGATCGCCTCACGGACCTCCGGCCCGGCGGTCAGCAGCCGTGGTCGACCAGGTCGAACGAGGCGTAGTGGTCGGCGGTGTAGTAGTCCTCCCGGTACTCCTCACCGGTGACGATCCGGCGCGCGCCGCGAGTGGGGGAACCGGGCGTGATCACCGTGTACTCGTGGTAGTAGCCGGTGGACTGGCCGGGCAGCAGGCCCTCCCGGTTCTGGAAGACGGTCCCGTCCTGCTCGAACGGGTAGGGGCCGCCCTGCTCGATCAGGTCGAGCGTGTCGTGCGCCTCGGGGGGCAGGTCGCTGTAGCAGATGTCGCCGACCGCCTGGACGGAGGCGGCGACCGGGGTGGGGGCGGCGGGCGCGGCGGCGTGGGCCGTGGTCGCGGTGACCGTGCCGCCCAGGAGGAGGGTGGACAGGAGTACGGCTGCGGCGCCGGTCCGAGCGGCGCGTGGGGGGAATCGCATGACCTCATGATGACGCGCGTAGACGCTGGCATGTCAATGACAACTACAAGGAGTTTTCCGTCAGGTCCGGTGAACGGAAGGGGACTTGGGGCTTCGGCGGCCGCCAACCCGGCGCGGTCCTGGACATGGCGCGCAGCCGCCATCACCCCGGGACGCGGCACCGCACGCCCTCCGGTCACCCCGACGCGCCATCCCGCCGGCCGTCGAGCCCCTCACGGGCAGGGATGTCACGGCGCCCGAGGCGCACCCCCGGGCCGCCGCGGCGCCGGACCCGGTGCGCCGCACGCCCGGGAGAGGCCCGTACGTCCGTGCATCGACATACGCCGCACGCCCGGAAGAGGCCCGTCCGTCCACGCATCGGCAAGTGCCGCACGCCGGCAGCGGCCCGCATTTCGGTGAATCGGCGTGCACCCCACCCCCGGAACGGCCCGCGCGTCCACGCACAGGCGGCGCGCCGCATTCGGCGGTGCCGGTGAGGGTCGTCATGGAGGAACGGGCGGTCATTACCCTCCCTGCCGCGGTCCGCGCAAGGCCGTGCGGCCCATCGCGGACATGAATGTCCGGGGTCACGCGCGAGCGCGTTCCGGAAAACAGGACCGCCCGCACGTCGCGGACGAGTCGATGACCGCCCGCAATTCCCACCCTGGCACACCATCGGGGCGTCAGGAAAGATCTTCACCGAAGAAATCCCGTATGCGAGACGGGGCTTGACGGACAGTCACGATCAATGCATCCTCCAATCACTTCCCGCCGACGGATCGCCTCCGGCCCCGAGATACCGGCTCCACCTGCCATGACAGTCCAATGAATCGCATATTTCTCGATGGTTAAAGGAAATGCAGATCCAGTGAAGAATCGTTTCTTCTCGTGGAGACGCACACCTGTCGGAAGGCCGCACCGAAGTACGTGAGCAGGAAGTGAGAATTCCTCATGTTCACCGGCGGAATGACCCGCGAGCCGGCGCGACAACCGCGCGAGCAACTCGCCGACAAAAGGAGAAGAACAATGAGTGTTGACGTGGTGCGGGAATCCGCCCTGGCCGACCGGGTCGTCATCTGGGAGGAGTCCGCACGGGACGGAGCCCAGGCGAAGACCCTGATGTCCCCCGACTTCCGGGTCCGCCTCGCACGCGAGCAGGGGAAGATGTTCGGCGAGGACGGGCCCCGGCACGTGGTCTTCGCCGCCGGGTTCCCGGCGGTGTGCGCCGAGGAGTTCGAGGCGGTCCGGAAGGTCGCCGTCGAGGCCGAGGGCACGGTCAGCGTGTCGGCGGTGTGCCGGGGGACGGCCCGGGACGTGCGGCAGGCCGTGGCCTCCGTCAAGGGCACCGAGCACGCGCGGATCATGGTGATCGTGCCCGCCTCGGAGGCGATGGCGCAGGTGATGACCCACCGCCCCGCCGCCGAGGCGCTGGCGGCCGGCGTGGACCTGGTCAGGGAGGCCCTCGACACGGACGACTCGGTGATCGTCGACGTGTGCCTGGCCGATGCCTCGCGCGCCGACCACGCCCTGATGGCCGCCTACTCCGCGCAGATGACCGAGGCCGGCGCCGGAGTCGTCGTCCTGGCCGACACCGTCGGCGACCAGCTCCCCGCCGAGGCCGGCGCGATGTTCACCGCCGTACTGGACCAGGCCGGCCCGGACGTGGTGTTCGCCTCCCACCTGCACAACGACCTCGGGCTGGGCCTGGCCAACACGCTCCAGGCCGTGCAGTCCGGCATCCGCGTGGTGTCCAGCTCGTGGCTGGGCATCGCCGAGCGCAGCGGCCTGGTCGCCACCGAGCAGCTGCTGTTCCTGCTCGCCTACCGGCCCGACCGCGCCAAGGAGCTGCTGGGTGAGCACGCGACGCCGTGGTGGACCGCGCCCGACCTGACCCGGCTTCCCGAGATCGCCCGCATGGTGTCCCAGGAGACGGAGGTGCCGCTGAGCGTGACCACGCCGATCGTCGGGAGCGGGGTGGGGACCATCTCCACCGGCACCCCCTTCGTCCACCCGCAGCTGTTCCAGCCCTACGACCCCCGCGAGCTGCTGGGCATCGAGCCCCGCATCCTGCTCACCCACCTGGCCAGCGCCCGAGTGATCACGGCGGTCGCCGCGCGGCTCGGACGGGATCTGGACCGGGAGCAGACGAAGGCGGCGGCCCAATGGGTCAAGAGCCGCGCCTACCGGCAGGGCCGCGCCCTGGTCGACGAGGACGAGTTCGCCGGCTTCCTCGACGGCCTCGTCGCCACCTCCTGAGAGGCACCGCATGACCAGCAGCCCCACCCTCGACGCCGGCCGTGTCCGGCAGGCCCTGTCCGGCGGGCGGGCAGTGGTGCTCCCCAACCCCGCACCCCTGACCTACGTCGTCGCCGCCACCGCCCCGCGCGCCGTCAACCTCGCCAAGGCACGGCCCGCCGACCAGGCGGTCGCCCTGTGGGTCCACCACTCCCGCACCGCGGACACCGTCTTCGACGCCCTCGACCTCGGACCGGAGCTGGCCGCCGCGGCCCGGCGTCTGCTCACCGAGGAACGGGTGACCCTGCTCGCTCCGCTGCGGGCACACCACCCGCTGCCCGACTGGCTGGAGCCGGCCGCCAAGGACGGGTGGACCCTCCTGTTCGGCGCGCGCTGGACGCCCCTGCTCCCGGTGGTGCGGGAGCATCCGGTCCTCTACGTCAGCAGCGCCAACCGCACCGGTCACCCGCCGGCCGCGACCGCCTCCGCCGCCCGGGCGATGTTCCCCGACGACGTCCCCGTCCTGGACCCCGCCTCGCTCCCCGGCACCGAGGAGGAACCGACGGGGACACCGCGCGCGGCCACCACCACCGTGCGCCTGCACCCCGACGGCTCGCTCGGTCTGCACCGCGGCGGCGCACAGGACCGGACGTACGCGGGTGCCGGTACCTATCTGGACCACCTGCGCACCGCCTACGGCCTCCCCGAGGGCCCGGCACGGCCCTAGGAGGCCACCACCGGGAGGCGTCGCGACGGCCACCGGATCGGTACGGTCCCCGGGACGCCTCCCGGCGCGCGGCGCGGCGCCACGGGTACGGCCGCCGCCGTGGTCAGGCGTCCTCCGGGAGCCCGTACGTGCCGTACACGGGGCTGCCCGTGACGTCGTAGCTCTGGACGGACACTCCGGCGGCGGTGATGTGCCCGCCGGTGTGCCGGAAGGCGGTCGGCAGCGACCCCTCCGCGAACAGGCGGCGTCCGGCTCCCAGGACGACCGGGTACGTCAGCAGGTGCAGGGTGTCCACGAGTCCGAGCGTGAACAGGGACCGGGCGAGGGCACCGCTGCCGTGCACCTGGAGCTCGCCGTCGGTGCGCTCCTTGAGGGCGGTGACCTCCTCGGCCAGATCGCCGCCGATCACGGTGGTGCCGGCCCATCCGGGGTCGGTGAGGGTGCTGGAGGCGACGTACTTCGGCAGGGCGTTCAGCTTGCCGGCGACCGGGTCGGCGGGGTCGGTCATCTTCGGCCAGTACCCGGCGAAGATGTCGTACGTACGGCGGCCGAGGAGGAAGGCGCCCACGCGGGCGAAGACCCCGTCGACGAACCGGCCGAAGTCCTCGTCCACGTACGGCACGCTCCAGCCTCCCTGGCCGAAGCCGTCCCTGGTGTCCTCCTGGGGGCCGCCGGGGGCCTGGTAGACGCCGTCGAGGGTGACGAAGCTGATGACAACGAGCTTGCCCA
This sequence comes from Streptomyces capillispiralis, assembly GCF_007829875.1. Taxonomy (NCBI): domain Bacteria; kingdom Bacillati; phylum Actinomycetota; class Actinomycetes; order Kitasatosporales; family Streptomycetaceae; genus Streptomyces; species Streptomyces capillispiralis. The sequence goes on from NZ_VIWV01000001.1 coordinate 1,438,612, forward strand.
TGGCGGGTTCCTGCCTCTCGTGCGCGGGGCCGTGCCGTCATCAGCTCAGACCCCGGCGGGGCCCGCAACTCATCGGCCGTGCGCGAGGTCGGCGTCCGTTCGCCGCCAGCACCCGCGCGGCGGGGGCGCTGGGATGGCCCCATGACCGATGAGACCCCTGAGATGACCACCGAGACCGCCCGGACAACCGAGGCCGGCGAGACCACCGAGAGCACTGAGAGCACTGAGAGCACTGAGAGCAGCCTGCTCGGCAAGGCGGCCCTGGTGACCGGCGCGAGCCGTGGGATCGGTGCGGCGACGGCGCTGCGGCTCGCGCGGGAGGGCGCGGACGTGGCCGTGACCTATGTGAACGGCAAGGAGGCGGCCGAGGACGTCGTCCGGGCCGTCGAGGCGCTGGGGCGCCGCGCGGTGGCCCTGCGCGCGGACGTCGGCGACCCGGAGGACGCGGCCGGGGCGGTGACGGCGGCCGTGCGGGAACTGGGCCGGCTGGACGTCCTGGTGAACAACGCGGGCGTCGGTGTGCTCGGCCCGGTGGAGACCCTGTCGCTCGAAGACGTCGACCGGGTGCTCGCGGTGAACGTGCGCGGCGTCTTCCTGACCTCCCGGGCGGCCGTCGTCCACCTGCCGCGCGGAGGGCGGATCATCACCGTCGGCACCTGTATGACCCAGCGCGTGCCCGGTCCCGGCGGGACGCTCTACGCGATGAGCAAGTCGGCGCTGGTGGGGCTGACCAAGGCCCTCGCGCGGGAGCTGGGCGAGCGCGGGATCACGGCGAACATCGTCCACCCCGGCCCGATCGACACGGACATGAACCCGGCGGACGGGCCGTACGGCCCCGGCCAGGCGGCGATGACGGCGCTGGGCCGTTTCGGCACGGCCCAGGAGGTCGCCGACACGATCGCCCACCTGGCGGGGTCCGCGTACATCACCGGCGCGGAGTTCGCCGTGGACGGTGGTCACGCGGCCTGACCCACGCCGGCCGTACGACGGCGCGGGGCGTCCGCCGGGTTCGGCCGATGTCCCGCGCGCCGGGCCCGGGAGGGCGTCCCGCGCGCCGGGTCGGGAGGCGTCGGGGTGCCGGTGTCACGGCAGCGCGGGCCCCGGGGTGCCGGGGGCCCGGGATGCCGGGGCGCCGTTGCTGCCGGACGTCAGCCGGTCAACTCCCGGTGGCGGGCCGCGAGTTCGGCTGCCCCCCGCTCGGTCGGGGAGCCGAACAGCCGCAGCCGGGAGATGCCGCCGTCGGGGAAGATGTCCACGCGCGCGTGCGTGCCGACCGCCGGTTCCGGCAGGACGAAGCGGTGGTCGGTGTCGGGCTGGAGGCGGGTGCGGGGCAGGATCTCCCGCCAGTCGCCGTCGTCGCCGTCCTTCACCGAGACCGACGCCCAGCCCGCGCTGTTGCCCTTCAGGTAGGCCGTGTCGATCTCCACGGCGCTGATCCGCGCCTGGGCGACCAGCCGGTAGCGGATCCAGTCGTGGCCCCGGTCGCGGCGGCGCCGGGTCTCCCAGCCGTCGTCCATCTTGCGGGAGCGGTCCGGCCGGATGGTGTGGGTGGCCGGCGAGTAGAAGAGGTCCGAGGCGTCCTCGACCCGGCCGCCGTGCTCCAGGGCGACGACGTCGAAGGTGCCGAGCGCCGCCAGCCACACCGGGTCCGGGACGACCTCGCCGTAGACGCGCATCCGGGCGATGCCACCGTCGGGGTGCTGCTTGAGGCGCAGGTGGGTGACGCGCTGTTCGGCCGCCACGGCGAAGCCGTTGGCCGCATGGCCGCCCACCGGGGTGCGCGGCACCAGCGTCGTCCACTTCACGTCGTCCGCGAGCAGTTCCTCCGGGGAGGGGGCGCCCGCGACCGAGGTGGCCTCGACGGACACGGCCTGCGGGTAGTTGCCGCGGAAGTGCGCGGTGTCCACGACGACGCCGCGGACGACGCCGGGCGCGCCGAGCCGGATCAGCGCCCAGTCGTGGTCGTCGGCGGCCGGCCAGGGGTGCTCGGCGGAGGCGCCGCGGCGGCGCCGGGTCTCCCAGCCGTCCATGATCTTGCCCTTGTGCCCGAAGCGCTCGGGGTCGAACTCGGCCCGTCCCGGCAGCAGCAGGTTCTCGCGCTGGGCGAAGAACTCGTCGTTGGCGGCGATGACTCCGGCGCCGAGGCGGCGGTCGGCGAGGTCGGCGTGGTGGGTGAAGGGGAAGTCGGCGGTGCGGTAGTCCGCGTAGGGGTCACCGCCGCTGTAGGGGTGTGCGTCGCCGGTGAAGCTCTCGATCGCCGTCACGGTGATCCGGTCCTGCCTTTCGGGTGCGGGGTGTCAGTGGGAGCGGGTGAGGAGCCGGCCCTTCGGTGCGGTGAACGCGCCGTCGGCGACGATGCGCCGGCCGCGCAGCCAGGTGGACCGGACGACGCCGTACAGGGTCCTGCCCGCGTACGCCGTCACGCGGTTGCGGTGCTGGAGGGCCGCCGGGTCGACGGTGAACGTCTCGTCGGGGGCGAGGACGGCGAAGTCGGCGTCGTGTCCGGGCGCGATGGCGCCCTTGCGCCCGTCGAGTCCGACGAGCGCGGCCGTGCGCGTCGACATCCAGCGCACCACGTCCTCCAGGCCGTGGCCGCGCCTGCGGGCCTCGGTCCAGACGGCCGGCAGGCTGAGTTGCAGACTGGAGATGCCGCCCCAGGCGGTGGCGAAGTCGCCCGTCTTGAGGTCGGCGGTGGACGGGGAGTGGTCGGTGACGACGCAGTCGATGGTGCCGTCCGCCAGGGCCTGCCAGAGCAGGTCCTGGTTGGCGGCCTCGCGGATGGGCGGGCAGCACTTGAACTCGCTGGCGCCGTCCGGGACTTCCTCCGCGGTGAGGGTGAGGTAGTGGGGGCAGGTCTCGACCGTGACGCGCACGCCGTCGGCCTTGGCGGCGGCGAGCAGCGGCAGCGCGTCGCCGGAGGAGAGGTGCAGCACGTGCACCCGGGCGCCCAGCCGCCGCGCCTGTCCGACGAGGTGGGCGACGGCGGTGTCCTCGGCGTGGCGCGGGCGGGAGGCGAGGAAGTCGGCGTACCGGGGGCCGCCGTGCTGCGGGGCGGCGGCGAGGTGGTGCGGGTCCTCGGCGTGCACGATCAGCAGCCCGTCGAAGGCGGCGATCTCCGCCAGCGAGCGGGCCAGTTGCTCCTGGTCGAGGTGCGGGAACTCGTCCACGCCCGAGGGCGACAGGAAGGCCTTGAAGCCGAAGACGCCGGCCTCGTGCAGCGGGCGCAGGTCCTTGGTGTTGTCCGGCAGGGCGCCGCCCCAGAAGCCGACGTCGATGTGGGCCTTGTCGGCGGCGACCCGCCGCTTGGTGCGCAGGTGGTCGACGGTGGTGGTGGGCGGGAGGGAGTTGAGCGGCATGTCGATGAGCGTGGTGATGCCGCCGGCGGCGGCGGCCCGCGTGGCGGTCCAGAAGCCCTCCCACTCGGTGCGGCCGGGGTCGTTGACGTGCACGTGGGTGTCGACCAGGCCGGGCAGCAGGACGTCGTCGCCGAGGTCCTCCAGGCGGGCGCCGGCGGGGACGGGGGCGTCGTGCGGCCGTACGGCGGTGATCGTGCCGTCGGCGACCGCGACGGACGCGGGGCGCGTCCCCTCGGGAGTGATGACGCGCGTCGAGCGCAGCACCAGTTCGGCGTCGGACACCCGGATCCTCCTGATCGTCCGTCCGGCAGAATTCAACGTTCTGTTGAAGGAGTCTTCACCTCCACCCCTACCCCGTCAAGGGCACGCCTTCCCCGTGGAGCGACCGGCGGGACTCCTCTGGACGATTCCACAACACGAAATTAGACTTTCGCAGTGCAGAACGTAGCTCTGCACAAGCGGGCAGTGGACCGGCTGCCGGGTAGTCTTCTGCCCTTCTGCCAGCCCCGAAAGGAACGCGCCGTGCCGACGTCCAGCGCCAGCACCACCGACTCCGCCAGGTCCGCCGCCAGTGGCGGTGTGCAGTCCCTCGAGCGCGCCTTCGATCTGCTCGAACGGATGGCGGACGCGGGCGGCGAGGTCGGCCTGAGCGAGCTGTCCGCGTCCAGCGGACTGCCCCTGCCGACCATCCACCGGCTGATGCGCACGCTCGTGGCGTGCGGCTACGTGCGCCAGCAGCCCAACCGCCGTTACGCACTCGGCCCGCGGCTGATCCGGCTCGGCGAGTCCGCCTCCCGGCTGCTGGGCACCTGGGCCCGGCCGTATCTGGCCCGTCTGGTGGAGGAGACCGGCGAGACGGCGAACATGGCGCTGCTCGACGGCGACGAGATCGTGTACGTGGCACAGGTGCCGTCCAAGCACTCCATGCGGATGTTCACCGAGGTCGGGCGGCGCGTCCTGCCGCACTCCACCGGCGTGGGCAAGGCCCTGCTGGCCGGCTTCCCGGCGGAGGAGGTACGGGCCCTGCTCGGCCGGACCGGCATGCCCGCCGCGACGGACAAGACCATCACCACCCCGGACGGCTTCCTCGCGGCGCTGGAGGACGTACGGCGCCAGGGCTACGCGATCGACGACAACGAGCAGGAGATCGGCGTCCGCTGTCTCGCGGTGCCGGTGCCGGACTCCCCCACGGCCGCGGCGATCTCGATCTCCGGTCCGGCGGGCCGGGTGACGGAGGCGGCGACGGAGCGGATCGTGCCGGTGCTCCAGCAGGTCGCGGCGGAACTCTCCGAGGTGCTCACCACGTCGGGCGCCGCCCCGACGGCCTGACGCGCGCGGCCCGCCTGACGCGCGGGGCCCGGGTCAGCCGCGCGGGGACCGGCCGAACAGGTCGACCGCCTCGCGCAGCTCCCGGACGCCCTGGTTCAGCGCGCTCACCGAGCCGATCGCACCCGCGACCAGCAGCAGGGAGCGGCGCAGCCGGGGGACGTCCGGGTCGCCGGCGGCGGCCAGTGCGGCCAGTGCGGCCAGTTCTTCCTCCGCGATGCTCCGGTCCCGGAACTCCGCGGGATGGGCGGCGAGTTGGCGGCGTAACCGGGACACGGCGGAGGACAGCTCCCTCACCCGTGGATCCACCTGACTGCCGGGTACCCGCCTCTGCTCCACGCTGCGCAACACAGTCCTCCCCCTGGCACGTCGACGTGCGCCTCCCCTGCCCGGTCCCAGCCCCCGCCGACCGGTGCGCGCCAGTAAACGCCACCCCGGGGCCTTTGCGCCAGTCCGCTGCGTCATCGACTTGCTCCACAGCGTGACGTCGTGGCCCGGGGCGCCCGTTCTCCGCGCCGTCCCGGCGGCTCGCGCCGGGTGCGGTATGCAGGACGTATGACGACACCTCAGACGGGCCGGGACACCGCGGCGGTCGCCGGGCTGCTGCTCGCGGCGGGCGGCGGCCGGCGGCTCGGCGGCAGGCCCAAGGCGCTGCTCACCCATCGGGGACGGCCGCTCGTGGAGCACGCGGTGGCGGCGCTGCGCGCGGGCGGCTGCGCGCGCGTGCACGTGGTGCTCGGCGCGCGGGCGGAGGAGGTGCGCGCCCGCGCCTCACTGCCGGACTGCGTCCTGGTGGACAACCCGGCGTGGGAACAGGGTATGGGCACCTCGCTGCGGGCGGGCCTCAAGTCACTGGCGGGCACGGGCGCACGGGCCGCGCTGGTGGCGCTGGTCGACCAGCCGGGCATCGGACCGGAGGCGATCGCCCGGGTGCTCGGCGCCTACGACTCACCGCGGTCGCTGGTCTCGGCCGCCTACGACGGCGTGCGCGGCCACCCCGTCCTGTTCGGTGCCGCGCACTGGACCGGGATCGCCGCGCGTGCGACCGGCGACCGGGGGGCACGCGCCTACCTGAAGGAGCACGCGGAGCGGGTCGTGCTGGTCGAGTGCGGCGACGTCGCCGAGGCGTACGACATCGACACCGAGGCCGATCTGGCACGCCTGGAACCGGCCCCCGGTGGCGGTGAGTGAGAGCGGTGGCACCGAGCGCCACCTTCCCTCGACCCGGAGAATCTCGACATCAACAAAACATTGAACTTCCACCATGAGGAAACTACTATCCACTGCTCAGAAGCGTCCGCCCTCCGCACGGGCGTCCGCAGCCGTACCCGGGTCGACCGGCACCCGGTGCCACCCTCGCCGAAGGAAGTGACAGCTGATGTCCGCACCAGCGCCGTCCCCGCTGGCCGTCGTCGACGCCGAGCCCCTGCCCCGGCAGGAGGAGGTCCTCACCGACACGGCGCTCGCCTTCGTGGCCGAGCTGCACCGGCGGTTCACGCCCCGGCGTGACGAACTCCTCGCCCGCCGCGCGGAGCGCCGCGCCGAGATCGCCCGCACCTCCACCCTCGGCTTCCTCCCGGAGACGGCCGCCGTCCGCGCGGACGACTCCTGGAAGGTGGCCCCCGCCCCGGCCGCCCTGGAGGACCGCCGCGTCGAGATCACCGGCCCCACCGACCGCAAGATGACCATCAACGCCCTGAACTCGGGCGCGAAGGTCTGGCTCGCGGACTTCGAGGACGCCTCGGCGCCCACCTGGGAGAACGTGGTCCTCGGCCAGCTCAACCTGATCGACGCCTACACCCGGACCATCGACTTCACCGACCCGGCGTCCGGCAAGTCCTACGCCCTGCGCCCCGACGAGGAGCTGGCGACGGTCGTCATGCGCCCGCGCGGCTGGCACCTGAACGAGCGCCACCTCACCGACGCCGACGGCACCCCCGTGCCCGGCGCGCTCGTCGACTTCGGCCTGTACTTCTTCCACAACGCCAAGCGGCTGATCGACCTCGGCAAGGGCCCGTACTTCTACCTGCCGAAGACCGAGTCCCACCTGGAGGCCCGCCTGTGGAACGAGGTGTTCGTCTTCGCTCAGGAGTACATGGGCGTCCCGCAGGGCACCGTGCGCGCCACCGTCCTGATCGAGACGATTACGGCCGCCTACGAGATGGAGGAGATCCTCTACGAGCTGCGCGACCACGCCTCCGGACTGAACGCCGGCCGCTGGGACTACCTGTTCTCCATCGTCAAGAACTTCCGTGACGGCGGCGCGAAATTCGTGCTCCCGGACCGCAACGCGGTGACGATGACGGCCCCGTTCATGCGCGCGTACACCGACCTCCTCGTGCGCACCTGCCACAAGCGCGGCGCGCACGCGATCGGCGGCATGGCGGCGTTCATCCCCTCCCGCCGCGACCCCGAGGTCAACAAGGTGGCCTTCGAGAAGGTCCGCGCCGACAAGGACCGCGAGGCGAACGACGGCTTCGACGGATCCTGGGTCGCCCACCCCGACCTGGTCCCGATCGCCATGGAGTCCTTCGACCGGGTGCTCGGCGAGAAGCCGAACCAGAAGGACCGGCTGCGCGAGGACGTCCACGTCGAGGCCGCCGACCTCATCGCGATCGACTCGCTCGACGCCAGGCCGACGTACGCGGGCCTGGTCAACGCCGTGCAGGTCGGCGTCCGCTACATCGAGGCCTGGCTGCGCGGGCTCGGCGCGGTCGCCATCTTCAACCTGATGGAGGACGCGGCCACCGCGGAGATCTCCCGCTCCCAGATCTGGCAGTGGATCAACGCGGGCGTGGTCCTCGACAACGGCGAACGGGTCACCGCCGAACTGGCCCGCGAGGTCGCCGCCGAGGAACTGGCGAACATCCGCGCGGAGCTCGGCGAGGAGGCCTTCGCGGCCGGCAACTGGCAGCAGGCCCACGACCTGCTACTGAAGGTCTCCCTCGACGAGGACTACGCCGACTTCCTGACCCTGCCGGCGTACGAGCAGCTCAAGGGCTGAACCCGGGCGGACGGCTCCGGGTGGCGTGCGCCGCCCTGAGCCGTCCGTGCGTCCGTCATCCCAGGTGGACCGACCAGTCCTGGGCGGCCGCGGGCTTGCCGTGCAGATCGGGGACGCTCTTGAGCCAGTCCGGGCGGCCCTGCCGCGTCCGCGCCGCGCGCCGGGCGTTCTCCTCGGCCAGCTCCCGGGCGCTCGGGAAGTCGGTCGGCAGCCAGGCCGCGGAGGCCCGCGCCCGCGCGTACAGGTAGCGCACGTACGCCGCCCGTGTCTCCCCCGGCGTGGCGAACCCCGGCTCGTCGGCCAGCCATGCGTCCGGCACCTCGGCGGTGATCTCCCGCAGCAGCTCCTCGGTCACCTTCGGCGCCAGTTCGGCGTCGGCCGCCCGTACGTCGGGGCCGTAGTGGCCGAGCGCGTGGTGGCGGAAGTCGTAGGCCTTGGCCGGGTCGGCGCCGTCCCAGCGGTGGTGGAAGACGAGCGCGGCGCCGTGGTCGATGAGCCACAGCCGCGGCGGCGCGACCCCGAGCGTCGGCCAGACCACCAGGTTGGAGCTGTGGACGGTGCGGTCCACGTTCACCGTCAGCGCGTCCAGCCAGACGATCCGGCCGGCCTCCACCGGGTCGACGGGGAACACCTCGGCGACCTCGGGCGTGAGGTCCCGGGCGCCCGGCAGGTAGTCCATGCCGAGGTTCACCCCGGCGCTGGCGGTGTGCAGTTCGCGCACCTCCTGGTGCGGCTCGCCGGCGGCGATCGCCGGGTCGAAGTGGGCCAGCACCAGCTCGGGGAACCGCAGCCCCAGGGCGCGGGCCAGCTCCCCCACGATCACCTCGGCGACCAGCGCCTTGCGCCCCTGCGCGGACCCGGTGAACTTCACGACGTAGGTGCCGAGGTCGTCGGCCTCGACGACACCGGGGACCGAGCCGCCGGTGTGCAGGGGCTCGACATAGCGGACCGCCGTCACTTCTCTCAGCACGTTCTCAGCCCACCGTCCGCCCTTCGGCACCCGCTTCCGACAACAAGCGAGCATAGTGACCGACGGTGACCACCGGCGAGGGGCGCCCCGCCCGAAGGGTGCCGGCCGGGGGCGGGCGCCGGCGGACGGGCTTCCGGCGGGCGCGGGGAAGCCGTGGCGGGGGCCGGACGCGGGGCCCGAGAATGCGGGCCATGTCCTCCTCACGCATCCGCAGCCGTACGCAGATCGCCATCGTGGGCGCCGGCCCGGCCGGGCTCATGCTCTCCCACCTGCTCGCCCGGGCCGGGATCGACTCGGTGGTCATCGATCTGCGCGGCCGGCGGGAGATCGAGTCGACGCACCGTGCCGGGATCCTGGAGCAGGCGTCGGTGGACCTGCTGGCCGGCACCGGCGTCTCCGACCGGGTGCACCGGGACGGCGACCGCCACGACGGGATCGAGCTGGCCTTCGGCGGGGGCCGTCACCGGATCGACTTCCGGCGCCTGGTCGGCGCGTCGACGCGGCTCTACCCGCAGACGGACGTCTTCGTCGACCTCGCCGACGCCCGTGAACGCGACGGCGGGGACGTCCGGTTCGGCGTCGGCGACGTGTCCGTCGACGACCTCCTCTCCGACGCGCCGGTCCTGCGGTTCACCGACGCCGGCGGTGCCCGCCACGAGGTCCGCGCCGACGTCCTCGTGGGCGCCGACGGATCGCGCGGCCTGTGCCGTCGCCAGGTGCCGGAGGCGCACCGCGCGCAGTACTCCCGGACGTACCCGTTCGCCTGGTTCGGGATCCTCGCCGAGGCACCGCCCAGCGCGCCGGAGCTGGTCTACCACCACTCGCCGAGGGGCTTCGCGCTGATCAGCCGGCGCACCGAGACGCTGCAGCGGATGTACTTCCAGTGCGACCCCGGGGAGGACGTCGCCGACTGGTCCGACGACCGGATCTGGGACGAACTCCAGTCCCGGGTCGGCGCCAACGGCCACCGGCTCGTGGAGGGGCCGATCACCTCCCGGTCGGTGCTGCCGTTCCGCAGTTTCGTCCAGGAGCCGATGCACCACGGGCGGCTGGTGCTCGCCGGGGACGCCGCCCACACGGTGCCGCCGACCGGCGCCAAGGGCCTCAACCTGGCCCTCGCCGACGTGCGGGTGCTGGCGGAGGAGCTGGAGCGGGTGGTGGCGGGCGGGGACACCGCCCCGCTCGCCGCCTACAGCGAGCGGGCGCTGCGCCGGGTGTGGAAGGCGCAGCACTTCTCGTACTGGATGACCACGATGCTGCACACGCTGCCGGACGCCACCCCGTTCGACGTCCGGCGCCAGGAGGGCGAGCTGGCCGCGGTGACCGGCTCCACCGCGGGGTCGGCCTATCTCGCCGAGGCCTACACGGGCTGGCCGGGGGAACGCTGATCCCCGGGCGGGCGCGGGCGGGTTCAGCCGCCGGCCAGCGGGTTGGGCAGCGGCAGGTAGCGGGCGTCCGCGCCGTCCGCGCCGGTCCAGCGCAGCAGGAGGTTGGTCTTGGCGGGCAGGGTCGGCGCGGTGAGCAGGGCGGGGATCTCCGGGAGGTCGTGGCGGGACAGTTCGCGGCGGACCGCGGGCCACGGGTCGAGGCCCGGGTGGCGTTCGGCCAGCGCGGCGGCGATCTCGGTGAGGTGGTTGACGAGCAGGCAGTACACCAGCCGCTCCCAGCCCGCCTCCCGGGACACCGTGGGCAGCGCCGTCCCGCGCGTGGCGTCCGCGAGCAGCTTCACGCCCTCCGCGTCGCGGAACAGGGCCTGTACGGGCATGCCGTCGGAGTCGACGGCGATCAGCGTGTTCTGCAGATGGGCCTCCAGGACGACGCCGTGCCGGTCGAAGGCGGTCAGCGCCGGCGGCACCACCCGGGCGAGGTACGCCCGCCACCAGTCGGCCGGGCGCGCGGTGCCGGCGAGGGGGTCGCCGTCGAAGCCCTCCGCCAGGGCGGCCGCCAGGTACGCGGTCGTGCCGGGCCTCAGGTGGTCGCGCAGTCCGTCGCGCACCACGACGGCCAGGTGTTCGAAGGCGAAGCCGGCGGTGCGGTGGCCGCGGTCGCTGAGCCAGGCCGCCGGGACGTCGGACGCGGTGGTGCCGGTGGACTCGGCCATCCCGGCGAACGCGGCGCTTACGGCGGTGTCGGTGCCGCGCAGGGTGCGCAGGTCGTGGCGCCACAGCCGGCGGATGTCGTTGGTGATGCGCACGTCCAGGCTGAACTTCAGGAACAGGCCGGGTCCGGGCGCGTACACCGTGCGGACCGCCGCCGTGGGCCACACCTCGAAGTCCGTGGTGCCGAGCCGGATCAGCCGGCCGTCGGCGAAGGCGGGCGCCAGGTCGCGGGCGGTGAGGTCCAGCTGCCAGGGGTGGGCGGGCAGCAGGCGGTAGCCGGGCGGGGCGGTGCCCAGGGCGTCGAGGGCCGCGGTGTCGCCCTCCTCCGCCACCGTGTCCGCCCGCACGCCGAGCAGCGCCAGCGGGAAACGGGCGTACGCCTCGGGCGCGTACGGCAGCCAGGCGGCCACCGGGCCGCCGCCGCGCGCCTTCGGGGCGGGGTGGTGGGTGTGACCGGTGAGCAGGGACTGCTCGGAGCGCAGGTAGGGGTCGTCGGGCGGGGTGGCCCGTTCACGGGCGGTGAGCAGCGCGGCCACCGCGTCCCGGCTGTCGGCCATCTCGGCGGGGAGTTCGTGGTTGGACAGGCCGGTGTTCCGGCGCAGTTCCTCGGCGACGAGTTTCACCAGTTCGGTGTGGCCGACGCGGTGCCAGGCGCCGCCCGTGAACACCTCGGGCGCGGCGGGGCGGCGGGTGCCGCGCACCCGCAGCAGCCGGTCCACGCCCGGGAGGTGGTAGGTGCGGTGCGGGCCGTCGTGCGGGGCCTCGTATGGGGCCTCGTGCGGGGCGGGCAGGGGACGAGCCACCTCGCGCAGCAGGCAGTTGAGCAGCGGCACGGCCGCGTAGGCGTCGGCGCGCCCGGCGAGGTCTGCGCGGCTCGCCGCGTCGTCTGCGGGCGGGGGGATGAGGTCCACGCGTTCTGGTTCCCTACGGTCTGTCCGGGCGGAGACGATCAGTATGTCGGTCGCCGACCGCCCCCATGTCCCACCCCGTGCGTACCCGAGGAGTCCGCCCGTGCACCGTCCCTCCACCGCCGAGGCCGAGATCGCCGACGAGCTGAGCGTCGTACGGCCCGGCCTCGTGCCCGGGTACACGGGCGCGCTGCCCGGTGCCCGCGCGGCCGTGCTGACCCGGCTGTGGCGCGGCCTCGCGCACGAGCCGCTGCCGTGGATCGCCCGCCGCGAGGAGGCCCGTGACGGCCTCACGCTGTGCCTGGCGGACGGGCGGCGGCTGCACGGCCCGCGGGCGGATCCGTACGCGACCGGCGCGTACGTCACCGCCGTACGGCTGGACGGGGTGGCGTACGACGATCCGGCTCGGCTGGTGACGGATCTCGGCGTACCGCACGCGGAGGGGTTCGCGGCCGAACTCGGGCACGGCACGGCGTCGTTGGCGCTGTCGCGGGCGGACCGGGAGGAGGTTCCGGCCGCGTGGCCGGCGCGGGACTGGGAGTGGGAGCAGCGGGTGGTCGACGGGCATCCGTTCCATCCCAACTGCCGTTCCCGGCCCGGCTTCTCGGTGGCCGAGCAGCTCGCGTACGGGCCTGAGCACCGGCCGGTGGTGGAGCTGGGGCTGGTGCCGGTGCCGGCCGGGGAGTGCCTGGTGGCGGGGGTGTGGCCGGAGGGGCTGCGGGAGGCGGGGCGGCTGGTGGTGCCGGTGCACCCGTGGCAGGCGGCGCACGTGCTGAAGCGGGACGGGGAGCGGCCGGGTGAACAGCGGCTCCCGGCCCATCCGTTGATGACGCTGCGCACCCTCGCGCTGCCGGACGGGCCGCATGTCAAGACGGCGCTGAGCGCCCGGCTGACGTCGTCGGTGCGGGACATCTCGCTCGCTTCGGTCGGCGCGTCGATGGTGCTGTCGGACTTCGGGGTGGCGGTCGCGGCGCGGACGGACGGGCTGCTGCACATCACCCGCACGCTGGGCGCGGTCGCGGCCGGGTCCCCCGACCTCGCGGCGGTGCTGCGCGAGTCGCCCGAGGTGTACGCGGCGCCCGGTGAGCGGGTGGTGCCGGTGGCGGCGCTGGCAACGACGGAGCTGCCCCGTTCCCCCGGCTGGCTGGGCCGGTTCGCCCGGCTGGCGCTGACGGTCGGGATGCGGCTGCTGGAGCTGGGGGTGGCGCTGGAGGCGCACGGCCAGAACCTGCTGGTGGTGCTGTCGCCGGCCGGTGAGCCGGTGCGGCTGGTCTACCGCGACCTGGCGGACCTGCGGGTCGGTCCGGCGCGGCTGGCCCGGCACGGCATCGCGCTGCCGGAGCTGCCCGCGCGCATGGTCACGGACGACGAACGCGTGCTGCGCCGCAAGCTGTTCGGGTCCCTGGTCGCGGGCGCGCTGGCGGGGGCGGCGGGCTCGGGGCCGGCGCTGCGGGCGGCCCTGGAGGGCGCCGTACGGGACCTGCCGCGCTCCCCCGACCGGTCGGCGCTGGCCGACGGGCCGCTGCCGGCGAAGGCGCTGACGCTGATGCGGCTGTCGCCGCGGACGAGCGGTGACCAGTGGGCGGAACTGCCCAATCCCCTGCATGCGAAGTTCAGGTGACGGACCGTTTTGAATCAGGTGCGGCCTGATCAATAGGATCCGCCGATGATCAGAAGAAAACGGCCGGTGGCAGGCGTCTGCGCCCTGCTCGCCGCACTGACGGCCGGGATCGCCTTCCCGGCCGGGGCGGCCGCCGGTGAACCCACGGGGCGACACGCGCCCAAGGTGAACCTCGTCCTCGACGTCAGCGGCTCGATGCGGGCCCGGGACATCGACGGCCGCTCCCGGATGGAGGCGGCCAAGCAGGCGTTCAACGAGGTGCTGGACGCGACGCCGGAGGAGGTGGAGCTCGGCATCCGCACCCTGGGCGCGGACTACGCCGGCGACGACCGCAAGGAGGGCTGCAAGGACACCGCGCAGCTCTACCCGGTCGGCCCGCTGGACCGCACCGAGGCCAAGACGGCGGTGGCCACGCTCGCCCCGACGGGCTGGACGCCGATCGGCCCCGCCCTGCTGAAGGCGGCCGACGACCTCGACGGCGGCGACGGGTCCAAGCGCATCGTGCTGATCAGCGACGGCGAGGACACCTGCGCCCCGCTCGACCCGTGCGAGGTGGCCCGGGAGATCGCGGCAAAGGGCATCGGCCTGACCATCGACACCCTGGGCCTGGTGCCGAACGTCAAGATGAGCCGGCAGCTCAGCTGCATCGCGGAGGCCACCGGCGGCACGTACACCTCGGTCGAGCACCAGGACGAACTCACCGACCGGGTCAACGAGCTGGTGGACCGCGCGGCCGATCCGGTGGTGACGCCGGTGGCCACGGAGGGCGCCGGCTCGTGCGCGAAGGCGCCGACCCTGACGTCCGGTCTCTACACCGACCGCGAGGAGTTCGGGCAGCAGCGCTGGTACCGCGTGGAGGTGCTGCCGGGACAGGAGCTGCGCGCCTCGGTGAGCGTGGCCGCGGACCGGGCCGTGCGCCCGGACTACGGCGTGCTGCTGCGGGCCGTCACGGTGCACGGCCGGGAGACCGTGCGCGGCGAGGCGACCGGCAACGGCCGTACGGACGTGCTGTCCACCGGTCTGCGCCACCCCGAGCCGGAGCGGGAGGACGACGACGGCGACAAGCCGGCCGCCGAGGTCGTGTGCCTGGTGGTGACCAACTCCTTCTCGGCGGACGACGGGGTGAAGACCACGCCCGGTCTGCCGCTGGAGCTGACCATCGACGTGGTGGACGGGCCGGACGCGGCGGACGACGTGGCGTCGTTCGGTCTCGGCCGGGGCTGGTGGCTGCTCGGCGCGCTGGTCCTCACCGGCTTCCTCGCCGGTCTCGTCTGGGGCTGGCTGTCACGCTGGCGGGTCGCCGTCTGGAGGACCAACTGATGCGTTCCGTACGACTGGTGGGCGCCGCCCTGCTGCTGCTCGGGGCGGCCGCCGCGCCCGCCGCGGCCGACTCCTCGCCCTCGCCCGGCACGGGTGAGGACGACGGGGCGCCCACGCGCGCCGGCACCTCGTTCCGTACCGCCACCGAGGTCGAGCAGGGCCGGACCGCCACGGCCCGCGCCTCCACGGGCGACTACCTGTACTGGTCGTTCCCGGCCGACGCCGGGCAGCGCCTCACCGTCCGCGCGTCGGTGAAGCTGCCCGAGGAGCACGCCGCCCAGACCTGGCAGCTCGACGTGTACGACGGTCTGCGCCGCCGCCAGGCCTGCCAGTACGGCGCGCAGACCCGCACCGCGGGGGCCGGCGCGGCCTCGGTGGAACTGGAGTGCGTGCTGCGCACCGTGCGCGGCTGGGCGGAGCCGTGGGCCAGTGACCCGCTGCCGGGCACGTACTACGTCCGGCTCACGGCGCTGCGCGTCCCGACGGCCGGCCTGGGCCAGGCCGTCGACACCGAACTGCGGGTGGAGTCCAAGGACATGGGCGGCGCGGCGGCCGTGGACGGCGCCCTGTCGCAGCCGCTGGTGCCCGGTGTCGCGGTCCCGGCCAGGGAGGACCTGGCGGAGGACGACGACTCACCCACCGCGGTGCTGGCCGATCTGGAGCCCGAGGACGGCTGGACGTCCGGCTGGTGGTCCGACCGCTGGCTGTGGACGGCGGCGGGCGGCGCGCTGGCCGCGCTGGCGGGGGTCGTCGGGTACCGGCTGACCCGGGGGCCCGGGCGTCCGCCCGGGGTGCCGCCGCGGGCGTGACACGGTTCTGGAAGGCCCGCCCTGTGCGGGCCTTCCGCCGTTCGCGTCACATCTCCCGCAGGGCCTTGGCGAAGGTGCCGTCCCCGCTCACCTCGACCCGCCCGGCGCGCACCGCGCCGGACAGGGACAGTTCGCCGCGGCCGACCGCCGTGCACGTCCCGGTGTCCAGGGACAGCAGGGCGTCGGGCTCCCCGGGGGCCGGTCCGTCGCCGTACACGGGCCCGTCCTCCGCGCCGACGCGCAGGTGGAACCGCCCCTCCTCCAGGCGGACTTCGACGAGGCCCCGGCCCACGCCGTCCAGGGCCCGCAGCAGGGGCAGCGCGAACCAGTGCGCGCGCACCGCGTCCGTGGGCCGCCGCTCCCCCAGTTCGGCCTCTCCCCAGGCGCCGAGCGCCTGCAGCACGGGCAGCAACGCGGTGCCGCGCGGGGTGAGTTCGTAGACGAAGGCCGCGCCGGGCGGGGGCAGCCGACGGCGGGTGGCGAGGCCGTCGCGCTCCATGTCCTTCAGCCGCGAGGCCAGTACGTCCGTGCTGACACCGGGCAGGTCCGCGTGCAGGTCGGTGTAGCGCCGCGGTCCGGCGAGGAGTTCGCGGACGATCAGCAGGGTCCAGCGGTCGCCGACGGTGTCGAGCGCACGGGCGGTGGAGCAGTACTGGTCGTAGCTTCGGCGAGGTGACATGCGACGCAGTCTAGACATGTTGTTGGACTTTCCAAGCGTGGACTTGGTAAAACCAAGCAACACCACGCGAGGGGAAGCGGCACATGGAGTTCCGGCAGTCGAGCAAGCTCAGCGAGGTCTGTTACGAGATCCGCGGTCCGGTCATCGAGCACGCCAACGCGCTGGAGGAGGCGGGGCACAGCGTGCTGCGCCTGAACACCGGCAATCCGGCCCTGTTCGGTTTCGAGGCGCCGGAGGAGATCCTCCAGGACATGATCAGGATGCTGCCGCGGGCGCACGGCTACACCGACTCGCGGGGCGTCCTCTCCGCCCGCCGGGCCGTCGCCCAGCGCTACCAGACACTGGGCCTGGAGGTCGACGTCGACGACGTCTTCCTCGGCAACGGCGTCTCGGAGCTGGTGTCGATGGCCGTACAGGCCCTGCTGGAGGACGGCGACGAGATCCTCGTCCCGGCACCGGACTTCCCGCTGTGGACGGCGGTGACCACCCTGGCCGGCGGCAAGGCGGTCCACTACCTCTGCGACGAACAGGCCGACTGGTACCCGGACCTGGACGACATGGCCGCGAAGATCACGGACCGCACGAAGGCCGTGGTCATCATCAACCCCAACAACCCCACCGGCGCGGTGTACCCGAAGGAGGTCGTCGAGGGCATCCTCGACCTGGCCCGCCGCCACGGCCTGATGGTCCTCGCCGACGAGATCTACGACCAGATCCTCTACGACGACGCCGTGCACCACTCGGCCGCCGCCCTCGCCCCCGACCTGGTCGTCCTCACCTTCTGCGGCCTGTCCAAGACCTACCGGGTGGCGGGATTCCGCTCCGGCTGGCTGGTGGTCACCGGCCCGAAGCAGCACGCGAAGGACTACCTGGAGGGCCTGACCATGCTGGCCTCCATGCGCCTGTGCGCCAACGCGCCCGCCCAGTACGCCATCCAGGCCGCGCTCGGCGGCCGACAGTCCATCCGCGAGCTGACCGCGCCCGGCGGCCGGCTGCGCGAACAGCGGGACGTGGCCTGGGAGAAGCTGAACGAGATCCCCGGCGTGAGCTGCGTGAAGCCGAAGGGCGCCCTGTACGCGTTCCCGCGCATCGATCCGTCCGTGCACCGGATCCACGACGACGAGAAATTCGTCCTGGACCTGCTGCTGCGGGAGAAGATCCAGGTCGTCCAGGGCACGGGCTTCAACTGGCCCTCCCCCGACCACTTCCGCATCCTCACCCTCCCCCACGCGGACGACCTGGAGGCGGCGATCGGCCGGATCGGACGCTTCCTGAGCGGGTACCGGCAGTAGTCCCGCCGCACCGGCATCCCCCCGAGGCGTGGCCCCGGTTCACGCGCCGGGGTCGCCCCTGCCGATGCCGCAGGCCTGGCGCAGCACCGTCAGGGCCGTGACGGAGGGGGAGCCGGGTTCGGCGGTGAAGGTGACCAGGGACTGGTGGGGTTCCTGCGGGACGTGCAGGGTCTGCTGGGTGAGGGTCAGGTCACCGACGACCGGGTGGGCCAGGTCGTAGACGTCGCGGCCGCAGGGGTCGACGGTGTGTTCGGACCACATGCGGGCGAACGCGGCGCTGTGGATGGCCAGTTCGCCGACCAGTTCGGCGAGGCGCGCGTCCCCGGGGTTGCGGGCCGTCAGGATGCGCAGGTTGCCGACCACGGCGCGGGCCTTGGCGGGCCAGTCGCGGTAGAGGGCGCGGGTGTGCGCGTCCAGGAAGACCAGCCGGGACATGTTGGGCCGGGTGTCCGGGTCGTCGGGCGAGGCCGGGTCCAGGTGTCCGGCGAGCAGGGCGTGCCCGGCCCGGTTCCAGGCGAGCACGTCGTTGCGGCGGCCGAGGACGAGGGCGGGCACGTCGCTCATGGCGGCCAGCAGTGTCCGCAGATCGGCGGAGGCGTGTTCCGTCCGGGGCGTCTCCGGTCCGGGCCGGTGGCTCGCCGCCGCCGACAGGACGTGCAGGTGTTCCCGCTCGGCCGTGGTCAGCCGCAGGGCGGTCGCGATCGCGTCGAGGATCTCGGCGGAGGCGTTGAGCGACTGGCCCTGTTCGAGCCGGGTGTAGTAGCCGGCGCTGACCCCGGCGAGCATGGCCAGTTCCTCCCGGCGCAGCCCGGGCACCCGGCGCCGGTCCCCGTACCGGGGCAGGCCGACGTCGTCCGGGCCCAACTGTGCCCGCCGCGCCATCAGAAACTCGCCGAGCGGTGATCTGCGCTGCATGCCGGCAAGTATGCGCCGGGGGCCGCGGCCGTAGCCTGCACCTGTCAGGGGTAGGCAGCAGCGGGCCTGGCTGCCCCCGCCCGGGGCCTCCAGAGTCGACGGCATGACAGCGAACAGCACCCCCTCCGCCCCCTCGTCCGCGGCGGAGGCGACGACCGCCCTGGCACCCCGGGTCACCACGATGAAGCTGGGTGACGTCGAGATCACCCGGGTCCTCGAGTTCTCCGAGACCTCACCGATGACCACGGACGTCTTCTTCCCCGGCAGCAGGCCGGAGGAATGGCAGCGCCATGCCGCCCTGCTCGACCCGGACCACTGGGACCCCGTCACCGACCTGACCCGCGTCGCCACTCAGACCTGGGCGCTGCGCAGCGAGGGCAGGGTCATCCTGATCGACACCGGCGCGGGCAACGGCAAGTACCGGCCGCTGCAACCGATCTGGTCGTACCTGAACACCAACTACCTGGAGAACCTCGCCGCGGCCGGCATCGAACCGGAGGACGTCGACCTCGTCGTCAACACGCACCTGCACGACGACCACGTCGGCTGGAACACCCGGCTCGACGGACGCGACTGGGTCCCCACCTTCCCCAACGCGACGTACCTCATGCCGCGACCCGACGTCGAGTACTGGCGTCCGGAGAACCTGCACCGCACCATGTTCGGCCGGGGCAACCAGAACGTCTACGAGGACAGCGTCGACCCTGTGCTCGACGCCGGCCTCGTCACGGTGTGGGAGGACTCCTACGTCATCGACGCCAACCTCCGGCTCGAGGCGGCCCCCGGGCACACTCCGGGTTCCTCGGTCGTCCACCTCGTGTCCGGAGGCGACCGCGCGGTCTTCGCCGGCGACCTGATGCACGGCGCGATCCAGGTCCACGAGCCGCACCTCAACAGCTGCTTCGAGGAGGACGAGGACGCCGCCCGCGCCAGCCGGGCGCGGATGTACGCGTACGCCGCCGACCACAACGCCCTGGTGCTGCCCGCCCATCTGCCCGGCCACGGGGCCTTCGAGATCCGGCGCGAGGGCTCCGGGTTCGGGATCTCCGGCTGGGCGCCGTTCTCCCGCACCTGACCACCGGCTCGAAGCCGTCCCGTGTTCGGCCCGGCCCTCGGAATCCGGGGGCTTTCCGGGCCGGTGCACGCCCTGCGGGCGGTCGGAGCCGTACGCGGGGAGGACGTCCGCAGGGCGTGGCACCGGCCGGACGCGGGGGGCGTCCGCAGGGCGTGGCACCGGCCGGACGCGGGAGGGGTCACCGGCCGGACGCGGGAGGGGTCACCGGCTCGCGGCCCGCTCCGGCCGGCGACGGCTCACAGGTAGCGGACGCCCGTCAGTTCTTCGGCCACCGCCCAGAGCCGCCTGCCCACGGCCGGATCGGCCGCCTCCCGGCCGATCCGGGCCTCGGTGACCCGGCCGCGTGTCTCCCCGAACCCGGACGGCCCGAAGAACTGACCTCCCCGCACACCGGGATCGGTCGCGGCGCGCAGTTGCGGCAGCGCGCCCTGCTCCACCGGCTGCGTGACCAGCAGGCCGAGCCGCGCGATCACCTGTCCGAGCCGGCCACGGTGCTCCCAGGCGCGCGGAGTCAGGTTGGTGCGGGTGAGACCGGGGTGGGCCAGTGTGCTGATGACCGCTGATCCGGCGGCGCGCAGGCGCCGGTCCAGTTCGACGCCGAAGACCGTGGTGGCGAGCTTGGACCGGCCGTACGCGGAAGCGGCCCCGTAGGCACGCTCCGACATCAGGTCGTCGAAGTCGAGGTGCGCGTTCTTGTGGGTGATCGAGCTGAGGCCGACCACCCGGGCCTCCCTCGCCGCCTCCAGCCTGTCGAGCAGCAGGCCGGTCAGCGCGAAGTGCCCCAGCATGTTGGTGCCGATGTGCAGCTCGAAGCCGTCGGCGGTGGTGCGGCGCGGGCCGAGCAGTACCAGCCCTGCGTTGTTGACCAGCAGGTCGACCGCCGGATGGTCGGCGGCCAGCTTCGCGGCGAACGCGCGGACGGAGTCGAGCGAGGCCAGGTCCAGCTCGCGCACCTCCGTGTCACCGCCGATCCGGCGGGCGGCCTCCGCACCGGCGGCGGTGTCGCGGACCGCGAGCACGACGTGGGCGCCCCGGCGGGCCAGCTCCGTCGCCGTGATCAGGCCGAGGCCCGAGTTCGCGCCGGTCACGACGGCGATCCTGCCCTGCTGGTCGGGGATGCGGTCGGCGGTCCATCCGGCCATGCGCTGCTCCTGGGGGTCGGCGGGGTGTGCGTGGGGTGCACCGACGACGTTAGGAGCGGTGCGGGCCGGTTCGGTCGTCCTCGTTTCCCTAGGTTTGCGGGACCTACCTTGGGCGCCCGGTGAGGAGACACACTGGGGGCATGACCCATCCGTACGCCCGTGAGCTCGGTGATTTCCTGCGCGCCCGGCGCGACCGGCTGCACCCACGGGACGTGGGTCTGGAGCCCGGCGGCCGGCGCAAGGTCACCGGGCTGCGCCGCGAGGAGCTGGCCCTGCTGGCCGGGCTGAGCACCGACTACTACCAGCGGATGGAGCAGGGCCGGGAGGTACGCCCGTCCGACGACGTCCTGGACGCGCTGGCCGGCGCGCTCGGCCTCGACGAAGCGGAACGCAGGCACCTGTTCGGACTGGCCCGTGCCGCCCGCCGACCGGTTCCCGCCCGGCCGGACCGCGGTCCGGAGAGGGTTCCGGACAGCACCCGGCGGCTGCTGCGGGTCATGGACACCCCGGCGGTCGTACTCGGCCGCCATCTCGACCTGCTCGCCTGGAACCCGATGGCGGAGGTGCTGCTCGGCAGCCCGGACGGCTACCCGCCCGACCGGCTCAACATGCTCCTGCTGCTGTTCGACGACACGCAGACCGGCGAGCGGAGCTGCCCGGACTGGGAGCGTCAGGCCCTGGAGTACATCGGCATGATGCGCGCCGCCGTCGCCACCGACCCCACCCATCCGCGCGCCACCTCGATCATCGGCGAACTGAGTATCCGCAGCGCCGAGTTCCGGCGGCTGTGGGCCCGGCACGACGTGCGGGTCTCGGTCAGCGGCACCAAGACCTTCCGGGTCCCCGAGGTCGGCGACGTCGTCCTGGACTGGGACACCTATCCGCTGCCCGGCCGGCCCGGTCCGGTCATGCTGGTCTTCACCGCCGAGCCGGGCAGCGCCGACGCGGACCGGCTGCACCTCCTCGCGTCGTTGCGCGCGAGCCGCTCGCACGGCAAGGCGGCCCCTCCGGCCGCCTCCCACTGAGCCCGATGCCGACGTTCCAGCCGCTCGCCGTGGCCATTCGCCCCTGACCCGCACAGGGACGACGCCGGTACGCGAGGTCTCCGTACGCCTGCTGTCCGGGCCTGTCCGGGCCGTGCCGCGTGACGTCCCGCACCGACGACGGGTTGAGCACGGACGGGACATGGAGGTGTGGGGACATGAGTGTGGAACCTTACGGCGCGGACCAGGAGTCGGCGGCCGTCCTGCGGACCGTCGGGCGGGTCACCAAGATGTGCCGGGAGTGGGAGGGGATGACCCGGGCCGAACTCGGGACGCACATCGGGTACAGCGAGGAGCAGGTGTCCTCCGTCGAACGCGGGCGGAGGGCACCGATGGAGGAGTTCCTCGACGCGGCGTACCGGGTGCTCGAGGCGGGCGGACTGCTCTCGGGGCTGAAGAACGATGTGTCGAAGGCCCGGTTCCCCAAGAAGGTACGGGACTTGGCCAAGCTGGAGGAAGAGGCGGTCGAGCTGTGCGCCTACGCCAACCACGTCGTGCACGGCCTACTGCAGACACCGGAGTACACGCGGGCCATCTACGGCATGCGGCGGCCTCCGTACACCGAGGAGCAGGTGGACGAACTCGTCGAGGCGCGCTTGGCTCGTCAGAGGATCTTCGATCAACAGCCCTCTCCCGTCTTCGGTTTCGTCCAGGAAGAGGTGACGCTACGCCGTCCGCTCGGGGGCAGAATGGTGATGCGGAAGCAGCTCGAACGCCTGTTGGAGGTCGGTCAGCGGCGGAACGTGGAGATACAGGTGCTGCCCACCGACCGTGAAGACCACGCGGGGCTCGCGGGGGCACTTCAACTGCTGCGGCTGGAGGAGGGGGCAACCGTGGGTCACATCGAAGTGCAGCTGATCAGTCGGCTGCTCTCCGACCCCAAGGAGATCCAGATCCTTGAGATGCGCTATGGCATCATCCGGGCCCAGGCCCTCACGCCCCGTGAGTCGCTGGCCTTCATTGAGAAACTGCCGGGAGAGACATGATGACCAACCGCCGGACCGGGAGCGGTCCCGCGCTGGAGTGGTTCAAGAGCAGCTACAGCACGAACGACGGCCCGGAGTGCGTCGAGGTCGCCTTCACCTCCGCGACCATCCACGTCCGCGACTCGAAGCACGTACGCGGCCCCCGCCTCACCTTCGCCCCTCACCAGTGGGCC
Organism: Streptomyces capillispiralis; assembly: GCF_007829875.1. Taxonomy (NCBI): domain Bacteria; kingdom Bacillati; phylum Actinomycetota; class Actinomycetes; order Kitasatosporales; family Streptomycetaceae; genus Streptomyces; species Streptomyces capillispiralis. The sequence goes on from NZ_VIWV01000001.1 coordinate 1,461,330, forward strand.
GCCTTCCTCCCCTACGCCTCCGGACGCCGATGACCCGACCGCTCACCGCCGCGCAGCGCCGCGTCGTCGACGCCGCCGATCCCGGTACGGGGCGGCTGCGGGGCACGCCGGCGCAGCTCGCCGCGCTGGTCAAGCGCGGGCTCGCCTTCCGGCATCCGAGGCCACCCCACGATCACTTCCTGACCCCGGCGGGACACCGGGAACGTACAGCTGAGGCGGCGGCGCCCGAGCCGGTGGAGGCACCGGCCGCGACCGGGGTGTTCGCCGCGCGGGTCGGTGGCGAAGACCCCGCGCCGGAGTCCGGCCCCGCCCGGCTCCGGGAAGTGCGCGGTGCCTGGCAGGGCCTGCTGGAGCTGCGCCGGATGACCAACCCCGACGGTGCCACGGACCGGCCCTGCGGCTGGGAGCGTGCGCATCTGGTGCGGGCCGCCGCGCTCGCCCTGGAGGCCGCCGGGCACCGCCCGGCCACCGAGGGCGAGGGCGGTTACCGGGTGCGGGAGACTCCGCAGCCGGAGGCGGTCGCCGTGTACGGACCGGACGGCGGGGCGCTGCGGGCGTGCGCGGCCACGCTGGAGGGGGCCGGGTGGCAGGTCGGCGAGTACACGGAACCCAGAACCCGCACGCGCTATCTGCTGGCGTCCCCCCGCCGTAAGTGAGGGTCGTGCCAGGATCGGTGCGCAGGGCAACGAACCGAGCAGGCGTGAAGGGGACGCAGTGAGTCAGCCGTTTTCCGTCCGCGTGACCGTGCGCGGGTACGAGACCGACGTTCAGGGCCACCTCAACCAGGCCGTGTACCTCAACTACGCGGAGCACGCGCGCTGGTCGCTGCTCCAGGAGGCGGGCATCTCCCAGTCCGGCCTCATCGCGCGGGGCGTGGGGCCGGTCGCCCTGGAGACCACCATCCGCTACCGGCGCGAACTGCTCGCCGGTGACGAGGTCGACGTGAGCTGCGCCTTCGCCTGGAGCGGCGGCAAGACGTTCACCATCGAGCAGACGATCACCAAGTCCGACGGCACGGTGGCGGCCGACATCACGGCGGTCGGCGGCCTGTTGGACCTCGCGCGGCGCAAACTCGTGCCGAACCCCCAGGAGGTCTTCCGGGACTTGGCGAAGGACCCGGGTCTGTTCGGGCTGTAGCACCCGGGCGCCGGCCGGTTCGCGTACACGTCGCGCGCCGCCGGCGCACGTTCGTGCTCCCCCTCCGGCGGGGGCGTCGCACGGGCCGGAGGGGGTGGGCCGGGCCCCGTTTCCGGGTTTCAGGCAGTGAAAGTTTCCGCCGTCCGGGGCCAAGTCTCCAGGCCATCCGTTCCTGCAGTGGACCAGACCACGAGCGAGGACCGGCGGGGCTTTACACGCGTAGACCCCGCATGCGTAACTGATGACGCGCGCACGTCAAACAGCAACGGAACTGCCAGGTGGCAGCGGCCGACGTCACCTCCTTCGCTCATCCCCACATGTGTCAGGAGGCAGCCATGTTCTCTCTCCCCACCCGCTCGTCCGGCACTCGCAGACGGATGGCCACGGCGCTCGGCGTCCTCGCGGCCGCCCTCGCGCTGACGGCCACCACCGCGGGCGGCGCGACCGCCGCGCCGCAGCCCGACCGGGACCGCGTGAAGATCGAGCCCGGCGAGGCGTACATGGGTGCGGGCACCCGCATCCACGAGGGCACCCCGGCCGGGGAGCCGACGATGGGCGTCATGGCGCCGACCGACGGCGTCCAGGGCATCGACGTCTCGCACTGGCAGGGCGCCATCAACTGGACCTCCGTGCGCAACGCGGGCATCCAGTTCGCCTGGATGAAGGCGACCGAGGGCACCACCTACAAGGACTCGAGCTTCAACACCAACTACCCCGCCGCCTACCACGCGGGCGTGATCCGCGGCGCGTACCACTTCGCCCGCCCCAACGTCTCCAGCGGCGCCACCCAGGCGAACTACTTCGTCAACAACGGCGGCGGCTGGTCGCGCGACAACATGACGCTCCCGGGTGTCCTGGACATCGAGCACAACCCGTACGGGGCGATGTGCTACGGCCTGTCCACCACGCAGATGCGCACCTGGATCACGGACTTCTACAACACCTACAAGTCGCGCACCACGCGTGACGTGGTGATCTACACGACGGCGAGCTGGTGGAACACCTGCACCGGCAACTGGAGCGGCATGTACAGCAAGAGCCCGCTGTGGGTGGCGCACTGGGGCACCTCGGCCCCGACGATCCCGGCCGGCTTCCCGACCTGGACGGTGTGGCAGTACACCGCCACCGGCTCGGTCAGCGGCGTCTCCGGCAACGTGGACCGCAACCAGTTCAACGGCTCCCGCGACCGGCTCCTGGCGCTCGCCAACAACACCTGAGACCCGAGGCAGTACGCGATCACGCGGGAGAGCCGGCGGCCGTCCGCCGCCGGCTCCTCCGTCTCCCCCCACTCCCCCTCCCTCCCCGAGGAGTGATCGTGCATCCCGAGAACGCCCTGAGGCGCCGCCTGCTGATCGCCGGCGCGGCCGGTCTGGCCGCCGCCACCGCCCTGCCGGGTACGGCACGGGCCGGAGCGCAGGCCCCGGACGCCGTCGAGCCGGACATCGACTCCACCACCGCCTGGGGCGCCCGGTCCCCCCGGGGAACCATCAGCGTCCTGCAGTACCGGCCGAGCAAGCTCGTCATCCACCACACGGTGAGCGCCAACACCGCCGACTTCTCCCGCGCCCAGGCCCACTCCCACGCCCACTGGGTGCAGAACCTGCACATGGACAAGAACGGCTGGGTCGACACCGGCTACCACTTCCTGGTCAGCCGGGGCGGCTGGATTACCGAGGGACGGCACGGCAGCCTCCAGGCGCTCACCGGCGGACGGAACTTCGTCCTCGGCGCCCACACCTCCGGGCAGAACAACACGGCCGTCGGGATCGCCTGCGAGGGCGCCTACCACGACGGGGCGGTACCGCCCACCGCCCAGTGGGACGTCCTGGTGACCCTGTGCGCGTACGCGTGCGTGCGGTACGGCGTTCCGTCCGCGCAGATCTACGGGCACAAGGACTACGGCGACACCCTCTGCCCGGGCGTCTACCACGACATGCTGCCCAGGCTGCGGGAGGAAGTGGCGGCGGCCCGGACGGCGTGAGCGCCGCCGGCGGCATGCCCCGGACGCCGGACCGTGCCCCGGACGCCGGACCGCTCCGCACACCGGACCGTGCACCGGACACCGGACACCGGACCGTGCTCCGGCCGGGGCCGGTCCGGCGCACTGGGCGCCGGGCCGGGCCCGGCCGGCCGCCGGCCTCACGGCGTGGCCGGGGCCTTCGCCGCGCCGGTGATCTCCTCGCCCGCCTCCATCGGGTGGGTGACGTCGGCGGCCTCGCGGCTGCCGTTGCCGAGGTGGTTGAAGACGAGGTTCAGCGCGACCGCCGCCACGCAGCCGGTGGAGATGCCGGAGTCCAGGACGATCCTGGCCGTCTCCGGGAAGGAGTGGTAGAACTCCGGCGCGGTGATCGGGATGATGCCGACGGCCAGCGAGACGGCGACGATCAGGACGTTGTTGTCCTTCTCCAGGCCGGCCCTGACCAGGGTCTGGATGCCGCTGGCGGCGACCGAGCCGAACAGGACCACGCCCGCGCCGCCGAGCACCGGGCGCGGTACGACGGCGATCAGCGAGGCGGCCATCGGGCACAGGCCCATCAGGACGAGGAAACCGCCGCCGGTGGCGACGACGTACCGGCTGCGGATCCTCGTCATCGCCACCAGGCCGATGTTCTGCGCGAAGGCGCTGCACATGAAGCCGTTGAACAGCGGGCTGATCGCGGAGCCGAGGGTGTCGGCGCGCAGGCCGGCGGCGATGGTCCGCTCGTCGGCCGGGCGGTCGACGATCTCTCCGAGCGCCAGCATGTCGGCGGTGGACTCGGTCATGGAGACCACCATCACCACGCACAGCGAGACGATCGCGGCGAGCTGGAACTGCGGGGCGCCGAAGTGGAACGGCGTCGGGAAGCCGACGAGGTCCGCCTCGGCGACCGGCGAGAAGTCGGTGACGCCGAACGGGAGCGCCAGCAGCGTGCCGCCGACCAGGCCCAGCAGGACGGCGATCTGCTTGACGAAGCCGCTGGTGAAGCGGCGCAGCAGCAGGACCATCAGCAGCGTGGCGCCCGCCAGGCCCAGGTTGGTGGCGGAGCCGAAGTCGTCGGCCGCGGGGCTGGCGCCCTGGGCCCAGCCGAAGGCGACCGGCAGCAGCGAGACACCGATGAGGGTGATCACGGTGCCGGTGACGACCGGCGGGAAGAAGCGCACCGCCTTGCTGAAGAAGGGCGCCGCGAGGAAGCCGAGGAGGCCGGCGACGATCACCGCCCCGAAGATGACCGGCAGGGCGTCGTCCTTGTCGTCGGTGGAGGCGACGATCGCGGTCATGGGGGCGACACCGGCGAAGGTGACGCCGTTGACGAAGGGCAGCCGGGCGCCGATCTTCCAGATGCCGAGGGTCTGCAGGAAGGTGGCGAGGCCCGCGGTGAACAGGCAGGCGCCGGTGAGGAAGGTGAGTTCGCTGCCGGTGAGGCCGATGGCCGCGCCGACGATCAGGGGTGGTGCGACGACGCCCGCGTACATGGCGGCCACGTGCTGCAGGCCGGTCGTCGCCATCTTGAGCGCGGGGAGTTTCTCGTCAACGGGGTGGTCGGCCACTGCCGCTCTCCTCCGGTCGGGTACACGGCGGCCCGGGAGGGTCGTCGTGGGTGTCAAGGAGGTGGTGCACATGGTCGTGCGGGACCAGGACGGAGAGGTGACCGCTCCGGGGCGGGCGTGACGAACGCGCGCCCCGGAGACGGCCGTCGCGGCCCCGGTGCGGGGTCCGCGGTCTCCGGCCGGGAGCCGTCCCTCCCGGCCGGAGACGTCAAGGGGGGTTCAGCCCTGTGCGGCGATCCGGGCCAGCCGCCGCGCCTCGGCGCGGGTCGCGCGGGCGATCTCGTCCTCGTCGGCCGTGAGCAGCCGGCCGTCCTCCACGATCCGGCGGCCGTTGACGAAGGAGGCGGTGACCGGCGCCGGCGCGCCGAGGACGAGGGCGGCCACCGGGTCGGCGATGGAGGCGTGGGCGAGGGTGTCCATCCGCCACAGCACCAGGTCGGCGAGCTTGCCGGGTTCCAGGGAGCCGATCTCGCCGGCCCGGCCCAGCACCCGGGCACCGCCGTACGTGCCGAGCCGCAGGGCCTGCCGGGCGGTGAGGGCGGCCTCGCGGTGCGCGCCGAGACGGTTGACCAGCAGGGCGTTGCGCAGTTCCGTGTGCAGTTCGCCGGACTCGTTGGAGGCGGTGCCGTCGACGCCGAGGCCGACCGGGACGCCGGCCGCGAGCATGTCCGGGACGCGGGCGATGCCCGCCGCCAGGCGTGCGTTGGAGGACGGGCAGTGGGCGACGCCGGTCCCGGTGCGGGCGAAGGCGGCGATGTCGGAGTCGTTCATGTGGACGCAGTGCGCCATCCACACGTCCTCGCCGAGCCAGCCGGTGGACTCGAAGTAGTCGGTGGGGCCCATGCCGAACAGTTCGTGGCAGAACTTCTCCTCCTCCACGGTCTCCGAGCCGTGGGTGTGCAGGCGCACCCCGAGCCGCCGGGCCAGTTCGGCTCCCTCACGCAGCAGTTCGGTGGAGACGGAGAAGGGGGAGCAGGGGGCGACGGCGACCTGGGTCATGGCGTCGGAGGAGGGGTCGTGGTGCTCGCGCACGGTCTCCTCGGTGGCGGCGAGCGCGCCCTCCAGGGTCTCCACGGCGAAGTCCGGGGGCAGGCCGCCGTCCTTCTCGCTGCGGTCCATGGAGCCGCGGGCGAGGGTGAAGCGGACGCCCATGTCGCGGGCGGCGCGGACGACGGCGCCGGACAGGTCGCCGGAGCCGTGCGGGAAGACGTAGTGGTGGTCCATGGCGGTGGTGACGCCGCCGCGGGCCATCATCGCGAGGGAGCCCCGGGCCGCCGCGTGCACCATCGGCTCGTCGATGCGCGCCCAGGTGGGGTAGAGGGCGACGAGCCAGTCGAAGAGGTTGTGGTCGGTGGCCAGGCCCCGGGTGAGCCACTGGTAGAAGTGGTGGTGGGTGTTGACCAGGCCGGGGGTGGCCAGGTGCCCGGTGGCGTCGATGCGGTGCACGACGTTCTCCAGGCCCTCGGGGGCCGGGCCCGCGCCGAGCGATTCGATGCGGTTGCCGTTGAGGACGAGGTGGCCGGAGGCGTGTTCGGTGTCGTCCGGGTCGACGGTCGCGATCGCGCAGTTCTCGATGACGGTGCGCCGGTCTGCTGCCATGGTTCGTCCTTTTCGCTCACGGGAGGGGCACGGCAGGACCCTGGGGGATTTGAGTGCCGTGGCCGGGGACGTGTTCCCCGGCCACGGGTGCCGAAGGGTGTGCGGTCGGCCGGATGGGGGCGGGCGGTCAGAGGTTGGTGAGGTCCACCGGGATCCGCGGCTCGCAGCCGTCGCGCAGGACGGTGGCCTCGATCAGGCCGTAGGGCCGGTCGGCGGCGAAGTAGACGGCCCCGTCGGGGGTGTCGTTCTTGAGGCCGAACGGTTCGAGGTCCACCAGGAAGTGGTGGCTGTTCGGGAGGGAGAAGCGGACCTCGTCGATCTCGTCGCGGTTCTCGATGATCCTCGCGCCCATCTGGTACAGCGTCTGCTGCAGGGAGAGGGAGTAGGTCTCGGCGAAGGCCCGAAGCATGTGCGTCCTGGCCTGCTCGTAGGAGGTCTCCCAGTCGGGCATCTGCTGCGCGTCGTCACTCCAGCCGAACCGCCAGCGGCCGGAGACCGAGGTGGCGAGGATGCGGTCGTAGGCCTCCTTGAGCGTCGTGTACTTGTCCTTGACGTAGCCCCAGAACTCGGAGTTCGTGGAGTTGAGCACCGTCAGGTCCTTCAGGCCGGAGACGACCTCCCACCGCTCGCCGTCGTAGGTGACCTGCGTCAGCCGGGTCTCCTGGCCCTTGCGGACGAAGGAGTGCCGGGGCTCGTCCGAGGTCTCGATGCGTTCCCAGGCGTACTCCTCGATCCGGATGCGTGCCCGGTGGATGGGTTCCTGGGAGGTGACGAAGTGGCGGGCGAGGTGGATGCCGAACTGCTCGGCGGACTCGATGCCGTGCTCCTTGGCGAACGCGTACACCGTGTTCTTGGTGGTGTCGGTCGGCAGGACGCTGGCGTTGGAGCCGGAGTAGTGGACCTCGTCCATGTCGCCGGACAGGGCGACGGAGACGTTCAGGTCCTTGATGTGGTGGGTGGCGCCGTCCCGCGTGATCCTGACGACTCGGTTCTCGGCCTTGCCGTACTGGTTCTGTCCCAGGACCACGGGGCGGGCAGGGCGGGAATGGACGGTCATGTAGCTAGCTCCCTCGGTAAACGGAGTAGCCGAACGGGTTGAGCAGCAGCGGTACGTGGTAGTGCTCGCCCGGCGCGACGGCGAACGTGACCGTCACCTCCGGGAAGAACACGGCCGCGGTACCGCTGTCCCGATTCGCGGGGGCGTCCTGCTGCGCATCGGCTTGCTTCTTGGCGGCCTTCTCGAGGTACGGCTCCACCGCGAAGTCGAGCCGTACGTGGGTGGTTCCCTCCGGCAGTGCCGGCAGGTCCTTGCAGCGCCCGTCCGCGTCGGTCGCGGAGCCGCCGAGCGTCCGCCAGTCCGCCGCGCGTCCGGAGCGGGCGGCGAGGTGGACGGCGACGCCCGCGGCGGGGCGGCCGGCGCTGGTGTCCAGGATGTGCGTGGACACGGAGGCGGTGGTGTCGGTGCTCATGCCGCGTCAGTCCCCTTCGACGAGTCGGGCCAGCCGGATGCGGTTGATCTTCCCCAGTTCGGTGCGGACGATCTCGCGCTCCCGGTCCGGCGCGTTGCCGAGGCGTTCCCTGACGGCGTCACGCATCTGCTCGCCGGTCCGGCCGGTGGCGCAGATGAGGAACACGTGGCCGAACTTCTCCTGGTAGGCCAGGTTCAGTTCGAGCATCTCGGCCTTGAGCCCGTCGGGGGCGCCGGCCATGCCGCTCTGTTCGCGGGCGGAGGCCGGGTCCCCCGGCTTCGGGCGGCCGATCGGCGGGTGCCCGGCCATCGCCTCGTGGAGGTCCGCCGTGGTCAGGCCGGCCACGGCGGCGTCACTGGCGGCGTACAGCTCCTCGGCGGTGCCGTACGGGCGGGCGGCGAGCAGGCGCCGGGCCCACGCCGTGGAGGCGCATGCCTCGTGGAGCGCGGCGAGCGCCGCGTGCTCCTCCAGGGCGTTGAAGCGGGCCAGGCCCGGGGGCGTGGAAGTCGACGTCACGGGAGCCTCCGTGGCCGCGAGCGGCCTTCGTGCTGCGAACGGGCGTGCCGACAGTGAACGCCGTCACACGAGAGCACGTCAACAGTTTGTTGAAAATTCGGGGTGACGAAGAGGAGCGCCCGTCATCCGCACGTCACCCGCGCCCCGTGGTCAGGAACCCTTCTCGCGGTTGAGGTAGTTGTAGACGGTGAAGCGGCTGACCCCGAGCGCGCTCGCCACGGTCTCCACGCCGTGCCGGACGGCGAAGGCGCCGCGCGCCTCCAGACCGCGCACGATCTCCTGCTTCGCCCTGCGGTCCAGGTCCGCCAGGGGCATGCCCTTCCTGCGCTCCAGGGCCGCGAGGATGTGGTCCAGGGAGTCCGCGAGCTGCGGCAGGCGTACGGCGACCACGCTCGCGCCCTCCCAGGAGAGCACCACGTCGTCGGCGCCGGCCTCGTCGGGCGGGACCATCTCGCCGCCCATGGCGTCGACCAGCGGCTTCACCGCCGCGATGAACGCCTCGTCACCGCCACCGGTCACCGCCCGCCCTCCTCGACCACGTTGACCTGGAGCGAGATCCGGGTGGCGCCGGCCGTCAGCGTCCTGCGCAGCAGCGCGTCCACGGCGGTGAGCACCGCGTCGGCACCGCCCTCGGCGGTGTTGCCGAACGGGCCGACGTCCACCGTGTCCAGCTCGGCCGCTTCGAGGACCTCGCGGGCCACCACCGCGTGCGCGGGCGCCTCGTCGAGGTCGAAGGGCTCGGTCGTGAACTCCACTTTCAGTCGCACTGTGCCCCCATGGCATCCGCTCCGACCCGCGCGTCCCGGCAGGTCCGCGCCCCGGGCCCGGACCGCCCGGCGGCTTGGGGAGACCCTAACGGACCTGCGCGCCGGCGGCGCCCCGCGAGAAATCCCCGGTCACCGCGACGGACCCGGCCCGGTGGCGCGTAGAGCAGGCGGAGGACGTCCGCAGGGAGGGGAGCTGGTCATGACGGGACACACGGGGTGGCGTGCCGGTGCCAGGGGCGCCGGAGGCACGAGGGGTACGAGGGGCGGCAGGGGTGTCCGGGGCACGGCGGTGGCGGTGACGGCGATGGCGCTGCTCACCGGATCGCAGGCACCGGGCGCGGGTGAGGCGCGGGCCTCGGCGGCCGCCCGGCCGGCACCGGCCGGGCACGGTCCGGGTGTCTCCGGCGACACCGTCTACCGCACCGACCTGCCGCCCCTGCGCACCGGGGAGCGCGACGGGCGCGACGGCCCCGCGGCGGGCGCCGCCCTGCCGGCGAGCGTGTTCGCCGCGTACCGGAGGGCGGAGGCGGAACTCGCCCGCACCGCGCCGGGCTGCCGGCTGCGCTGGCAGCTGCTGGCGGCGATCGGCCAGGTGGAGTCCGGGCAGGCGCGCGGCGGCCGGGTCACCGCGGACGGGACGACCGTGACGCCGATCCGGGGCCCGCGGCTGGACGGCGTCGCCTTCGCCCTCATCCGGGACACCGACGGCGGCGCCTATGACGGGGACGCGGAGTACGACCGCGCGGTCGGCCCGATGCAGTTCATCCCGTCCACCTGGGCCCGCTGGGGCGCGGACGGCAACGGCGACGACCGGCGCGACCCGCACAACGTGTACGACGCCGCGCTCGCCGCCGGACGCTACCTCTGCGCGGGCGGCCGGGACCTGTCCGACCCCGCCCAGCTGGACCGGGCGATCCTGGGCTACAACCACTCGACGGCGTATCTGCGCACGGTCCGGGCCTGGTACGCCTACTTCCTGTCCGGTCACCGGGTGGTGCCGGACGGGTCCGCCGCCGCCCCGGCGCGCCGCGGGTCCCCCCGGGCCACGGCGGAGCCGTCGTCCTCCCCGTCGGCCCGCCCGTCCGCGACCCCGTCCCGGACGCCCGCCGCGCCGTCCCCCGCGCCTGCCCCCACCGCGTCCCGCCCCGCGGGCGACGCGGACCCGGCGGGCGGGGAGCCCGGGCTCCCCGTGCCCGGGCCGGGCGTGTCCGCACCGGGCATCACCGCCCCGGGGGCCGTTCCGCTGCCCGGCGGCGCTCCGCTGACCAGCAACGGTGCGGACTCGATACCCGGCACCCCCTCCCCAACCGCCGCTACCGAACGGTAATGTCGCCACCCGCCGGACGGCACGGGACCGGTGGGTGAGCGAAGGGGCCCTCATGGCGACGGACATGCCTGCTCAGGCACAGGCGGCGCGGGAGCGCTGGGAGCGGATGTGGGGCCACCGTGAGCACTTGCTCAAGGTGGCCCGGCGCCGCTCGATGAGCCAGGAGGACGCCGAGGACGCGGTGCACGAGGCGATGCTGCGGGCCGCCGAGCGTCCGGACCTGGACGACGAGCGGCTCGGCGCCTGGCTGACCACCGTGACCATGCGGCTGTGCGTGGACCGCTACCGCCAGGTCCACCGGGAGGCCGAGGTGCGCACCAGCCCCACGCTGGTCGCGCCCGGCCCGGTGCCCGTCGAGGAGGCCGTGTGCGACCGGGCCGAGGCCCGGTGGCTGGCGGTGCGCAGCGGCGAACTGCCCGCCCGGCAGGCGGAGGCGCTGCGGCTGAAGTCGCTGGACCTGGACGTCGGCCAGGTCGCGGTGCACATGGGACTGAGCTACCGGACGGTGGAGTCGCTGCTGGCCCGGGCCCGGCGCACGCTGCGCAACTCGCTGGCCGGGACGCTCGGCCTCGCGCTGTTCCTGTGCGGCCGGGGACGGCCCCGCACGGGCGGCAAGGCGCAGGCCGTCGCCGTCGCCTCCACGGCGGCCACGCTCGCGGTCGCCGGGTTCGTCGTGCCGTACTCCCTGGAGGACGGCGGCGGCCCGACACCCCGGTCCTCCCGCTCGCAGGACGCCGGTGTGCCCCACCCCGGCGGCACCACCGGGCCGTCGTCCCCCGCGGCCGGCCCGGACCGGACCCCGCCCGGGCCGCTGCGCCCTGACCCCACGGGCGCCCCCGCCGCCGGCTCGTCGCTCGTGCCCGCCCTGCCGGGACTGCCCGAGGTGACCGAGGTGACCGGGCTGCCCGTGCTGAGCCGGACCGAGGTCCCGCCGGTGCCGTCGGTGCCGCCGGTGCCCGAAGTGAGCGGGGTGCCCGGGGTGGGCGGGGTGCCGGACCTGCCGGAGCTGCCCGACGCGGGCGGCCTGCCCGACCTGCCGGGGGACGGTTCCGTGATCCCGACGGCGCCCGCGCTGCCCTCCGCGCCCCCGCTGCCGTCGGCGGACGCCGACGGGGCCGCGCCGGACTCCGGCCCGCTGTCCGGCGCACCCTCCGTTCCGGCGCCGTAAACCTTCCGCGCCGCCCCTTCCGAAAAAAATTCCGGTCCGTCGCGACGGACGGCCCGCCCCTCCCCGTAGAGCAGGTGTCGGAGCTGCTCCCGTGGGCGAAGGGTGAACCGGATGGGTGTCGAGATCTGCGTGGAAGGGCTGACCAAGTCCTTCGGCCGTCAGGTCATCTGGCAGGACGTCTCGCTGACGCTGCCCGCCGGGGAGGTCTCGGTGATGCTCGGCCCCTCGGGGACGGGCAAGTCGGTGTTCCTCAAGACGCTCGTGGGGCTGCTCAAGCCGGACCGGGGCTCGGTGCGGATCGCCGGGCGCGACATCACCACGCTGCGCGAGCACGAGCTGTACGAGGTGCGCAAGCTGTTCGGGGTGCTGTTCCAGGACGGCGCGCTGTTCGGCTCGATGAACCTGTACGACAACATCGCCTTCCCGCTGCGCGAGCACACCCGCAAGTCCGAGAGCGACATCCGGCGCGTCGTGCTGGAGAAGATGGACATGGTCGGGCTGATCGGTGCCGAGGAGAAGCTGCCCGGCGAGATCAGCGGCGGCATGCGCAAGCGGGCCGGGCTGGCCCGGGCGCTGGTGCTCGACCCGGAGATCATCCTGTTCGACGAGCCGGACTCGGGCCTCGACCCGGTCCGCGTCGCCTACCTCAACCAGCTGATCGTCGACCTCAACGCCCAGATCGACGCGACCTTCCTGATCGTCACCCACGACATCGCCTCGGCCCGGCAGGTGCCCGACAACATCGGGCTGCTGTTCCGCCGCGAACTGGTGATGTTCGGGCCCCGGGAGCGGCTGCTGCACAGTGACGAGCCGGTCGTGCGGCAGTTCCTGCACGGCAGGATGCAGGGGCCGATCGGCATGGCGGAGGAGAAGGACGCCGCGCAGGTCGAGCAGGAACTCGCCCAGCTCGACGACACCGGGCGCGACCAGCGGCTCACCCCGCGCCTGCTGCCGGGTCCGGGCATCGCCCGCCCGCCCCGCTGGGAGGCGATCGCCCGGCGCGAGGCGGAGCCGCACTGCGCCGAGGGGGCCGGCGCATGAGCCCGTCCCCCACCGGCGCGCTGCGCCACTCCGGCAGCCTGTTCGCGCTGGCCCTCGACGTGCTGCGCACCCTGCCCCGACGCCCCTTCCAGACGCGGGAGTTCATCCAGCAGGCGTGGTTCGTCGCCAGCGTCACCATCCTGCCGACGGCGCTCGTGTCGATCCCGTTCGGGGCGGTCATCGCGCTGCAGATCGGCAGCCTGACGCGGCAGTTGGGGGCGCAGTCCTTCGCGGGCGCGGCCTCGGTGCTGGCGGTGCTGCGGGAGGCCTCGCCGATCGTGACCGCGCTGCTGATCGCGGGCGCGGGCGGCACGGCGATCTGCGCGGACCTCGGGGCGCGGAAGATCCGTGAGGAGATCGACGCGATGCAGGTGCTCGGCATCGACCCGATCCACCGGCTGGTCGTGCCGCGCGTACTGGCCTCCATGGTGGTGGCCGTGCTGCTGAACGGCCTGGTGTCGGTGGTCGGCGTGGCGGGCGGCTACTTCTTCAACGTGGTGCTGCAGAACGGCACTCCGGGCGCCTACCTGGCCTCCTTCACCACCCTCGCCCAGCTCTCCGACCTGTGGGCGGCGGAGCTGAAGGCGCTGGTGTTCGGGGCGATCGCCGGGATCGTCGCCTCGTACAAGGGGCTCACCGCCAAGGGCGGGCCCAAGGGGGTGGGCGACGCCGTGAACCAGTCCGTGGTGATCACCTTCATGTTGCTGTTCGTGACCAACTTCGTGATGACCGCCGTGTACTTCCAAGTCGTCCCGCAGAGGGGTTAGCCGGTGCGCACACGACGACTCCTCGAACGCCCCCTGCGCTCCCTGGAGGAGCTGGGCACCCAGCTGTCCTTCTACGGCCGTTCGCTGGCGTGGACGGGCCGCACCCTGCGCCGCTACAAGAAGGAGGTGCTGCGGCTGCTGGCCGAGGTGAGCTTCGGCCGCGGCGCGCTCGCCGTGGTCGGCGGGACGGTCGGCGTGATCGCCTTCCTGTCGTTCTTCACCGGCACCGAGGTCGGCCTCCAGGGCTACGCGGCCCTCAACCAGCTCGGCACCTCCAACTTCGTGGCCTTCCTGTCGGCGTACTTCAACACCCGGGAGATCGCCCCGCTGGTGGCCGGGCTCGCCCTGTCGGCGACGGTCGGCGCCGGGTTCACCGCGCAGCTCGGCGCGATGCGCATCAGCGAGGAGACCGACGCCCTGGAGGTGATGGGCGTCCCCTCGCTGCCGTTCCTGGTGACGACCCGGATGATCGCCGGGTTCGTCGCCGTGATCCCGCTGTACGTGGTGGGGCTGCTGTCCTCGTACCTGGCCGCCCGGACCATCACCACCGTCTACTACGGGCAGTCGACCGGCACCTACGACCACTACTTCCACCAGTACCTGCCGCCGGTCGACGTGTTCTGGTCGTTCGGCAAGGTGATCGTCTTCGCGGTGCTGATCATCCTGGTGCACTGCTACTACGGCTACCACGCGAGCGGCGGTCCGGCGGGCGTGGGCGTCGCGGTGGGCCGTGCGGTGCGCACGTCGATCGTGGCGATCAACGTCCTCGACTTCTTCCTGTCCCTGGCGATCTGGGGCGCCAACACGACCGTACGGATAGCGGGGTGAGCGCGGTGGGAGTGCTGCGACTGAGGCTGTACGGCATCGTCTTCCTCGCCGTGCTGGCGCTGCTGCTGTCCCTCGCGGTGGCCGTCTACCAGCAGGCGTTCACGCCCGTCGTCAAGGTCACCCTGGAGGCCGGCCGGCTGGGCAACCAGCTCGACCCGCGGGCCGACGTGAAGCTGCGCGGGCTGCTGGTCGGGGAGGTGCGCGCGGTGCACGCGGACGGCACCGGGGCGACCCTCGACCTCGCCCTGAAGCCCGAGCACGTGGGCCGCATCCCGTCGGACGTACGGGCCCGGCTGCTGCCCAAGACGCTGTTCGGCGAGAAGTACGTCGACCTGGTGGCGCCCGGCGGCTCCGCGGCCCGGCCGATCCGGGCCGGCGACGTCATCACCCAGGACCGCACGACGGTCGGCATGGAGGTCCAGCAGCTGATGAACGACCTGCTGCCGCTGCTGCGCACGGTCGAGCCCGGTGAACTCAACGCCACGCTCTCCGCGTTCGCCGGCGCCCTGGAGGGCCGCGGCGACCGCGTCGGCGGCAACCTGACGCGCCTGGAGGCCTACCTGCGCGAGCTCAATCCCCATCTGCCGTCGCTGAAGGAGGACATCTCCCGCTTCGCGGACGTCGCGGAGGTGTACGGCGACGCGGCACCGGACCTGCTGCGCGTCCTGCGCAACACCGTCACCACCAGCCGCACCCTGGTCGAGAAGAAGGACCGGCTGGCGTCGGCGCTGCGCACCACGGCCACCGTCGCCGGGACCGGGCGGGACTTCCTCGACACCAACGGCGACCGGCTGATCACCCTGGGCCGGGTCTCCCGCCCCACCCTCGACCTGTTCGCCCGCTACTCCCCCGAGTACCCGTGCCTGCTGGCCGGACTGGTCCGGCAGAACAGGGCCGCCGAGGAGACGTACCGGGGCGGCAGGATGCGGATCACGCTGGAGGTGGTCCGCGCCCGGCCGGCGTACGAGCCCGGCGAGGAGCCCGTCTACGGCGAGCGGTCGGGGCCGAACTGCCACGGCCTGCCCCATCCGCGGGTGCCCGCGCCGCACGTGGACCTCGACGACGGCGCGGGACCGGGAACCTCCGGGGGCTCGGCCGGGCCGTCGCCCGTGTCCGCCACCGCCGGTGAACAGCGCGCGGTCGGCTCGCTCGTCGCCCCCGTGCTGGGCGTGCCGGCGGACGAGGTCCCGCCCGTGGCGACCCTGCTCTTCGGCCCGCTGGCCCGGGGAACGGCGGTGAGCGTCGCATGAGCACGTCCAAGGCCCGGCAGACCGTGGCCCCGCTGGTCAAGTTCGGCCTCTTCGCCGTGGTGACGATCCTGGCGACGGCGCTGCTCGCCGCCACCATCGTCAACATCTCCTTCGAGCCGCAGCACTCCTACCGGGCGGTGTTCAGCGATGTCACCGGCCTGGAGGAAGGTGACGACATCCGGGTCGCCGGGGTGCGCGTCGGCGAGGTGGAGGAGATCAGGATCAAGGACCGCACCCGGGCCGAGATCACCTTCAGCGTCCGCGCCGACCGGCCGCTGCTGACCACGACCGGCGCGGTGGTGCGCTACCGCAACCTGGTCGGCCGGCGCTACGTCGCGCTCACCGAGGGCGCGGGCAGCGGCACCCGGCTGCGGCCGGGCGGCACCATCCCGCTGGCGCGGACCCAGCCCGCGCTGGACCTCAACGTGCTGCTGAACGGCTTCAAGCCGCTGTTCGCCGCGCTCAGCCCGGAGGACGTCAACAGGCTCGCCACCGACATCGTCCAGACCCTCCAGGGCGAGGGCGGCACGGTGAACAGCCTGCTGGCGCACACCGCGTCGCTCACCACGACGCTCGCCGACCGCGACGAGCTGATCGGCTCCGTCGTCACCCACCTCAACACGGTCCTCACCACGCTGGACCAGCGCAGCGGCCGGTTCTCCGGGCTGCTGAAGCAGCTGCGGCGGGTGATCTCCGGGCTGTCCGCCGACCGCAAGCCGCTCGGCGAGTCGCTGGTGGGCATCGGCGACCTCACGGAGGCCACCTCGGGTCTGCTGAAGGACGCCCGGCCGCCGCTGAAGGACGACATCGCGGAGCTGAACGAGCTGACCGGAACGCTGAACGACAACGAGAAGACGGTGGAGGGCGTGCTGAAGCGGCTGCCGAACAAGCTCAACGAGCTGACCGGGACGGCGTCCTACGGCTCGTGGTTCAACTTCTATCTGTGCGACTTCGACGGCCGGGTCGTGCTGCCGGGGAGCGACCGGGTGCTCGAGCCGGGGCTGCACGTGGCACGGGCGAGGTGCGGCGCATGAGCACCCGTTTCCTCCCGCGCCGTAGGCGCCGGCCGGAGCCTTTGATGAAGGTGCGCATCGAGCCTCCGCGCCTGCCGCGACTGCGGCGCCGCACGGGACGCGGGCCCCGGATGAAGCCGTTCCGGGAGCGCAATCCCGTGATCATCGGTGCCGTCGGGCTGACCGTCCTCGCCCTGCTGACCGTCGCCGCGTTCCACGCCGACGACCTGCCGCTGATCGGTGGCGGCACCCGCTACAGCGCGGCGTTCTCCGAGGCGGGCGGGCTGAAGCCCGGCGACGAGGTGCGCATCGCCGGGGTCGAGGTGGGCACGGTGGAGACCGTCGACCTCGACGGCGACCACGTCGAGGTGGTCTTCAAGCTGCGCGGCGAACCGGAGTTCGGCCGGGAGACCGGCGCGTCGATCCGGGTGGAGACCATCCTCGGCGCCAAGTACCTCGCCCTGCACCCCGAGGGCCCCGGGCAGCTCCCGGCGGGCAGCGAGATCCCGCTGCGGCGCACCGTCCCGGCGTACGACGTGGTGGAGGCGTTCAGCGATCTGACGACCACCACGGAGGAGGTCGACACCCAGCGGCTGGCGCAGGCGCTGGACACCCTGTCGGCCACCTTCGAGGACTCCCCGGAGGAGGTCCGCGCCTCCATCAAGGGGCTGTCGAAGATCTCCCGGACGGTCGCCTCGCGCGACAAGGAGCTCCGCGAACTCCTCGACCGCGCCAACGGCGTCAGCGGCGTACTGGCCGAACGCTCGGGCGACTTCAGCGCCATGGTCAAGGACGGCAACGAGCTGTTCAAGGAGATCGGCAAGCGCCGCAAGGCCATCCACAAGCTGCTGACCACCTCCGCCGAACTCGGCGTCGAACTGTCCGGGCTGGTCGAGGACAACCGTAAGGAGATCGGCCCCGCGCTGAAGAACCTCGACACGTTCGTCAACATGCTGGAACGCAACCAGAAGAGCCTGGACCGCAGCGTCGCCCTGCTCGCCCCCTACGTCCGGGTCTTCTCCAACACCCTCGGCAACGGCCGCTGGTTCGACAGCTACATCCAGAACCTGGTCGCGGCACCCGTGGCGCCCAGGACGGGAGGCACCCCGTGAGGAAACGCATCGCGCTGGTCACCGCCCTGGCCCTGGTCGCCGCGCTCACCTACGCGCTGTGGCCGCGCCCCGGCACCGTGCGCGTCACCGCGTACTTCCCCCGCACGGTCGGCATCTACCCCGGCTCCGACGTGCGGGTGCTGGGCGTGCGGATCGGCGAGGTCGGGAAGATCGTGCCCGAGGGCGGCCGGGTGCGGGTGGAGCTGGAGTTCGACGAGGACCGCCGGGTCCCGGCGGACGCACAGGCCGCGATCATCAACTCCTCGGTGGTCAGCGACCGTTACGTGCAGCTGCTGCCGGTGTACCGCAAGGGCCCGGCGCTGCGCGACGGCGACGTCATCCCCGAGTCGCGCACGGCCGTCCCCGTCGAACTGGACCGGATCTTCGACAGCCTGCACACCACGGCCGAGGCGCTCGGCCCCGAGGGCGCCAACAAGGACGGCGCGCTGTCCCGGCTGCTCGGCGTGAGCGCCGACAACCTCGACGGCCAGGGCGAGAACCTGCACCGGACCGTCGAGGACCTGGCGGACGCGGCCGGCACCCTCTCCGACGGCCGGGGCGACCTGTTCGGGACCGTGCGCAACCTCCAGGTGTTCACCTCGGCGCTGGCCGCCGACGACAAGGAGGTGCGGGCGTTCAACACCAGCCTCGCCGAGGTCGCCGAGCAGCTCGCCGGGGAGCGCGAGGACCTCGCGGCGGCGCTGAAGAACCTCGGGACGGCCCTCGGCGACGTGTCCGACTTCGTGAGGAAGAACAAGAAGTCGCTGACGTCGAACGTGGAGGGACTGAGCAAGGTCACCAAGGTGCTGGTCACCCAGCGGGCCGCGCTGGAGGAACTGCTGGAGGTCGCCCCGACCGGCCTGTCCAACCTGCAGAACGCCTACAACCCCTCCTCCGGCACCCTCGACACCCGCAACAACCCCGACCACCCGCAGGACCCGGCCGCCCTGCTCTGCTCCCTGCTGCGGACCACCGGCGACGAGGGCGGCGAGAACCCCGACTGCGAGGAGCTGGAGCGGCTCTTCGACTCCCTGCCCGAACTGCCGCGGGCGCCGGCGTCCGGCTCGGTCGACCGCACCCTCGGCGGGATCCTGGAGGCCGACGCATGAGCGCACGAGACACCGGCGTCCGGCCCTTGGGGGCACGGCGCCGCACCGGCGCCGCCGTCTGGGCGGCGGCGGGCACCCTGCTGCTGTCCGGCTGCGAGTTCAACGGCTGGCACGACGTGCCGCTGCCCGGCGGCGCCGCCGCCGACGACCGCGCCTTCCACGTCACCGTCGAGTTCCGGGACGTGATGGACCTGGTGCCGCAGTCCTCGGTGAAGGTCGACGACGTCACCGTGGGCGCGGTGGAGAAGGTCGAACTGGACGGCTGGCACGCCCGGGTGCGGCTGCGGGTCGCCGACTCGGTGAAGCTGCCCGCCAACGCCGTCGCCGAACTGCGGCAGACCAGCATGCTCGGCGAGAAGTACGTGGCGCTGTCCGCGCCCGCCGGCACCGCGCCCGTGGGACGCCTCGCCGACGGGGACCGCATCCCGCTGTCCCGCAGCGGCCGCAACCCGGAGATCGAGGAGGTGCTGTCCGCGCTGTCGGCGCTGCTCAACGGCGGCGGAGTGGCCCAGCTGAAGACCATCACGGTCGAGCTGAACAAGGCCCTGGACGGCCGGGAGAACCGGGTGAAGTCGCTGCTGAAGGAGCTCGACACCTTCCTCGGCGGCCTGGACGGGCAGCGCGAGGAGATCGTCCGCGCGCTGGAGGGCATCGACCGGCTGGCCAAGCGGCTCGGCAGGGAGAAGAAGACCATCGCGGACGCGGTCGACACCATGCCGCCGGCCCTGAAGGTCCTCGCCGACCAGCGCCGCGACCTGACGAAGATGCTGACGGCGCTGTCGAAGCTCGGCACGGCCGGCACCCGGGTCGTCAACGCCTCCCGCGACGACATGGTCGCCAACCTCGAACGGCTCCGGCCGATCCTCCAGCAGCTGAACAAGGCGGGCGACGACCTGCCCAACTCCCTGGAGCTGCTGACCACCTACCCGTTCCCGCGCAATGTCACGGACGCGATCAAGGGCGACTACGTCAACCTCCAGATCACCGCCGACCTCGATCTGTCGCACATCTACGGCAACCTGGCCGACGAGCCCGGCGAGGACGAGGCCGGGCCGCGGCCGCCGGACACCCCGGACCTGCCGGACGTGCCGGAGCTGCCCGGCGTGCCCGAGGTGCCGGACGTCCCGCTGCCCGGCCCGTCCGCCCCCGCCCTGCCCGACGCGCCCACCGCGCCGTCGTCGCCCGGGGGCGGCGGCCCGCTGTGCCCGCCGGTGTGCACCGCCGGCTTCGGCGACGGGGACACCCGCCGTCTGCCGCCGGGGACCGACCTGGCGCTGGCCGAGCTGATGCTGAAGGGGATGCAGCCGTGATCACCACAACGGTCAGGGCCCAGTTGCTGGCGTTCGCCACCGTCACCGCGGTGGGCGTGACGTACGTGGGCACCGAGTACACCGGTCTCGCGGACACCCTCCTCGATCGCGGGTACACCGTCCGGGCCCAGTTCACCGGCTCCGGCGGGATCTTCTCCGGCGCCGAGGTCACCTACCGGGGCGTGCCGGTGGGCCGGGTGGGCGCGATGCGGCTGACCGGTGACGGTGTGTCGGTGGCGCTGGAGATCGACGACGAGGCACCGCGCATCCCGGCCGACACGGTGGCCGTGGTGGCGAACCGGTCGGCGGTGGGCGAACAGTACGTCGACCTCCAGCCGCGCCGCGACGGCGGGCCGTACCTGCTCGACGGCGCCTCGATCCCGCGCGAGCGCACCCGGGTGCCGCTGCCCACCACCGATCTCGTGGTCGGCCTGGACCGCCTGGTGAACTCGGTCGGCAAGGACGACCTGCGCACCACCGTCGACGAGCTGGGCAAGGCGTTCGCCGGCACCGGGCCGCACCTGGGCCGGCTGGTCGACTCGGGCAACGCGCTGGTGGAGTCGGCGTCCGAGGCCCTGCCGGAGACGGTGGCACTGATCGAGGACTCGCGCACGGTGCTCAAGACCCAGGCCGACCAGGGCTCGGCCATCAAGGCGTTCTCCCGTGATCTGGCGGCGCTCACCGCGCAGTTGAAGTCGAGCGACGGCGATCTGCGCCGGCTCATCGGGAACGCGACACCGGCCGCGGTGGAGATCAACTCGCTGCTGAAGTCCACCGGGTCGAGCGTGCCGGTGCTGCTCGCCAACCTGATCAGCGGCGGCCGGGTCACCGTGGCGCGGCTGCCCGGTGTGGAGCAGGCGCTGGTGACGTTCCCCGTGGTGGTGTCGGGCAGTTACACGGTCGTCCCCGGCGACGGCACGACCCACTTCGGAATGGTCCTCAACGCCGACGACCCGCCCGCGTGCACCCGTGGCTACGACACCCGGCGCCGCGACCCGGCCGACACCGGCACGCGCGGCGCGAACACCGGCGCCCACTGCGCCGAGCCGCGCGGCAGCGACACCTCGGTGCGCGGCGCGCAGAACGCCCCCGGCTCCTCCTCCCGTTCGGGCGGGGCGCAACCGGCGGCGCACGTCACCCCGTACGACCCGGCGACCGGCATCGCGGCCGGACCGGACGGAAGGCCCGTCGAGATCGGCTCGACCGGCGGCGAACAGAGCATGTTCGGAAAGGAGTCGTGGCAATGGCTGCTCGTCGGACCGATGGCACGGGCATGAGCGGACGGATACGCGCGGGGGCCCGGCGCCTGGCGCGGGCGGGGCGCTCCCGGGCGGTGGCGGCGGGTCTCGCCGCGGCGACCGTCCTGACCACCGGGGCGGCACTGTGGCTCGCTCTCGGGGTGCAGGAACAGCGGGAGACCGAGCAGCGGCGCCAGGACGTGCTGGCCGCGGCCCGCCAGTCGGCGCTCAACTTCACCTCGCTCGACTACCGGCACTACGCGCGCGACAGCGCCGATGTCCTCGAGGGCGCCACGGGCGACTTCCGCGAGGAGTTCGCCGCGCAGACCGAGCAGCTGACGAAGCTGGTCGCGCAGAACAAGTCCGTGTCCGAGGGGCAGGTGCTCGAAGCGGGCATCGTCCGGTCCGACGCGCGGTCGGCCCGGGTGCTGGTGGTCGCCGACAGCAAGGTGACCAACACCGCCGTGCCCGAGGGCGAGGCACGCACCTACCGGCTGCAGCTCGACCTGGTGCACCGGGACGGACGGTGGCTGACCTCCGGCGTCGAGTTCGTCGGCTGACCCGCGACACACCGAGGAGCAGGACCATGAGCAACCCGAGCACCCGGGTGCGCGGCGCCGGCACGCCCGCCCGCCGCACCCTGGCCGCCGCCGCCCGCGCCGCGGCCAAGCGCACGGAACGTACGGAAGGCGGGGAACGTACGGGAGGCGCGGAGCGCACCGGAGGCACGGAGCGCACCGGACGTACTGCGGTGCCCACCCGTCGCCCCGAGCGCACCGAGCCTGCGCGGCGGACGGGGACGGACGGTGACGGCTCGCCGGCCGACGGCCCGCCCGCCGACCCGCTGTCCGGCCGCACCGTGGTGATCGAGCCCCCCGACGGCTGGGACGACCCGCCCGAGCCGTCCCCGGCCCCCGACGAGGACGAGCCCCGGGCGGAGGACCCCGCCGAGCCGGCCGGCTCCCCCGCGCGGCGGCCGGGACAGGGCGTCCGGCCGCGGCGCGGGCTGTACGCCGCGCTCCTGGCGCTGCTCCTGGTGGCCGGCCTGGTCGCGGTGGCCGTGCTCGGCCTGCACTACCGCGACGCCCGGCGGACGGAGGCGGCGCGGGACGAGGCGCTGGCCGCCGCGCGCGAGGCGGCGCCGGTGGTGCTGTCGTACGACCACCGGCACCTGGACCGGGACTTCTCCCGGGCCCTGGCCCAGCTGACCGGGGACTTCCGCGAGGAGTACCGCAGGACCACGAAGACCGTGGTCGCCCCGACCGCGGCGAAGTACAGGGGCACGGTGAAGGCGACGGTCGTGGCGCCGCCCGGCGGTGCCCCCGCCGCGTCCGTGGTGTCCGCCGCGCCGGACCGGGTCGTGGTGCTGCTCTTCGTCAACCAGGTCACCGAGAGCACCCAGGTCACCGGGCCCCGGCTGGATCTGAACCGGGTCCGGATGACGCTCAGCCGCACGTCGCAGGGGTGGAAGGTGAGCGCCGTCGACGCGCTGTGAGCAGTCCTCCCCACCGGCACGCCCCCGCGCCCCCGCGCGGGGGCGCTTTTTCGTGGCCGCTCTTGACAGCCCCTTCTCCTCCCGGGCAATCTTCCAGTACGCAGAAACAAACTTCCGCAATACGGAATCACTGGGAGGGGCGCGACCCGATGGGATTCGCCGACCAGCGCTACAACGTCAATCTGTCGATCCTCTTCACGGAGCTGCCGCTCCTGGAGCGCCCGGCGGCCGCCGCCGCGGCCGGCTTCGGCGCGGTCGAGCTGTGGTGGCCCTGGGTCGAGTCCCCCACCCCCGGGCGGTCCGAGCTGGACGCCCTGCGCGGGGCGATCGAGGACGCGGGCGTACGGCTCACCGGGCTGAACTTCTACGCCGGACGGCTGCCCGGCCCCGACCGCGGCGCGCTGTCCGTGCCCGGCGAGGAGTCGGAGCGGTTCCGCGCCAACATCGACGTGGCCGCCGCTTTCGCCGAGTCCCTCGGCTGCGGGGCCCTCAACGCGCTGTACGGCAACCGGATCGACGGCGTGGACCCGGCCGAGCAGGACGCGCTCGCGCTGGAGAACCTGGCCCTCGCGGCCCGGGCCGCCGACCGGATCGGCGCCGTCCTGCTGGTCGAGGCGCTGAACCGGACCGAGTCCCCCCGGTACCCGCTGGTGTCGGCGCCGGCCGCCGTGGACGTCGTCGACCAGGTGAACGCCGCCACCGGGCTGGACAACGCCCGCTTCCTGATGGACCTCTACCACCTGGCCATGAACGGCGAGGACCTGCCGCGGGTCATCGAGCGGTTCGCCGCGAGGACCGGCCATGTGCAGATCGCCGACCGTCCCGGCCGCGGCGCCCCGGGCACCGGCTCCCTCCCGCTGGAGGACCTGCTCGACCGGCTCCGCGAGGCCGGATACGCCGGCTGGGTCGGCCTGGAGTACAAGCCCGGCGACCGCCCGAGCGCCGAGGCCTTCGACTGGCTGCCCCGCGAGGCCCGCTGACCACCACCCCCGCACCGAGAGGCACCCTCACCATGAGCAACAACCTCCCCAAGGTCTCCTGGATCGGCCTCGGCATCATGGGCTCCCCCATGTCC
Source organism: Streptomyces capillispiralis (assembly GCF_007829875.1). NCBI lineage: Bacteria > Bacillati > Actinomycetota > Actinomycetes > Kitasatosporales > Streptomycetaceae > Streptomyces > Streptomyces capillispiralis. The sequence goes on from NZ_VIWV01000001.1 coordinate 1,485,079, forward strand.
GAGAACCTGATCAAGGCGGGGTACGACGTCACCGGCTACACCCTGGAGCAGGAGAAGCTGGACCGGCTGACCGCCGCCGGCGGCACCGCCGCCCGCTCCCTCGCCGAGGCGGTGCGGGACGCGGACGTGATCATCACCATGGTCCCGGCGTCCCCGCAGGTCGAGGCCATCGCCTACGGCCCCGACGGCATCCTGGAGAACGCCCGGTCCGGGGCCCTGCTGATCGACATGTCCTCGATCACCCCGCAGACCTCGGTCGATCTGGCCGTCGCCGCACGGGACAAGGGCATCCGGGTGCTCGACGCCCCGGTGTCGGGTGGCGAGGCGGGCGCCGTCGAGGCGGTGCTGTCCATCATGGCCGGCGGTGATCAGGCCGACTTCGACGAGGCCAGGCCGCTCTTCGAGGCGCTGGGGAAGACGATCGTGCGGTGCGGCCCGCACGGCTCCGGCCAGACCGTGAAGGCCGCCAACCAGCTGATCGTCGCCGTGAACATCCAGGCGTGCGCCGAGGCCGTGGTCTTCCTGGAGAGGTCCGGCGTGGACCTGGCGGCGGCCCTGGACGTGCTGAACGGCGGCCTGGCCGGTTCGACCGTGCTGACCCGCAAGAAAGGCGCCTTCCTGAACCGGGACTTCACGCCGGGCTTCCGCGTCGACCTGCACCACAAGGACATGGGCATCGTCACGGACGCCGCCCGCACCGTCGGCGCGGCCCTGCCCGTCGGCGCGGTGGTCGCGCAACTGGTCGCGAGCCTGCGGGCCCAGGGCGACGGCGGCCTGGACCACTCCGCCCTGCTGCGCGGGGTCGAGCGTCTGTCCGGCGCCCGGGTCTGAGCCCCGCCCCACCCCGAGACCCCGGGCGGTGCCGGCGCCGACATCTGTCCTGTCGCGCCCAAGGCGGCGGCGCCGCCCGGGACCCATCCTGCCCACCCGTTCAACAGAGTGTTGACTCGCGTGCGGCCCCCGACGGGAGGTCGGGGGTCGTGCGCGCGGCCCGCGGCGGCCGCCTACGGCCGGGACGGCTGCCGTACGGGCACCGCGGGCGGGGCGAGGGCGCCGCGGCGGCGTGGCGAGCCAGTGCGGTGGTGAAGGCCGCGGGACTCCTCCTCGACCTGAGGGGAGGAGCCCGCGGACCGTCGCACCCGCCGCGGCCCCGAGCCCCGGCCTGCACGGCGCCCGGATGCGGACGGTCCCGCATCCGGGCGCTTTCCGGTGTCCGGGTGCTCCCGGTGCCGGGGCCATCCCCGCATCCGGGCGCTTTCCGGTGACCGCGTGCTTCCGGCTTCCGGGCGCTTCCCGTGTCCGGGCGTTCCCGGCGTCCGGAGTGCGGATCCGCTCCGTGCGCAGCAGCCTGGGGGCATGGCACATCCCACGGAGCATCCGCACATCGTGGTGCACTCCCCCGCCCTGGACGGCTCCCGGCGGGTCACCTCCGGCGACGAGACGCTGGGCATCGCCACGCACGTCGACGACGTGGGCGAGATCCTGCGGCTGGCCGACCTGTACGTCACCGACGTGGAGGGGACCGACCTCATCGAGTGGCAGGGCGGCGGCCCCGACGACTGGCCGGGACTGTCGGAGCACCACGAGACCTGACCGGCGCTACGGCATCGGCCGTAGTCCGGCTACGGCACCCTCAAATGAACCTCAGAAGGCGGCCCGGGAGGCTTCGGACACCCCCGCCGGCGGGCACACTCCTCGCACACGGGGCCCGCCGGCACGGGGGCGGCGGGCCCCGCCTCAGGGGGTGTCATGCCATGAGCGCCGGCGCGGGTGTCCGGGGGACGCCGCACGAGATCGCCCTGCTGGGCGGTGGTCCGCACGCCGCGGTGACGGTCGCCGTCGTCGCGCTGCACCTGCGGGGCGCGGTCGAGGCGGGCGCGCCCGGCACGATCCTGGCGGTCGACGGGGAGGCGGCCCGGGCCCTGCCCGCGCTCCCCCGGCCGGGGGTGCCGCTGGACGCGCCCGGGCGGGCGGAGGCCGTCGACGGCGAGCGCAGGGCGCGGTACCTGGAGAGCGCGGTGCACGCCTGCCTCGTCGAGCCGTCGGACCTGCGGGAGCTGGTCCGGCACCCGGACGTGCGCTGGGCGGTGGCCGAGGTGCGGGTCGGGCTCGCGGAGGCCGGGATGCTGCGGTACCCGCTGCTGCTGGGGCCGACCACCGCCGCCCGCCGCCGGCTCAAGCTCCTGCGCAAGGCGTTCCCGCTGCCCGCGAGCCGGCAGGGCATGCCGGACCGCGACAAGCTGCTGGCCGTCGCCCTGCACGGCGAAGCCGCCCTGCGCGTCCTCGTCCCGCGCTTCGCCCTGCGGGCGGGGCTGACCGACCGGGTGCCGCTCAGGGACAGGGGCCTGCTCCGCGGCCGGCGGGGCGACGGCACCTACGGCGGTTCCTACGGCGGCCACCTGTACTGCGGAAGCGGTGGGGGCGGAGGCGGCTGCGGCGGAGGGGGCGGCTCGGACTGAGCGCGGTGGGGGCGGCCCGTCCCCCCGGGCGGGCCGCCCCCACCGGTGCGCGGGTACGCGGGTGCGTCAGACCTTGAGCGTCCTGATCGACGTCGGGGCGTGCCCCGGCTCCGTGGCGAGCTCCTCGAACTCCACGACGTCGCCGATGTCGTTGGTCACCGACATGGAGATGTTGGTGACGCGCTCCAGGATCGCCTCGACGACCACCGGCACCCGGAACTCGGCCGCGAGCTTCTTGGCCCGCTCCAGGGCCGCGCCCAGTTCGTTCGGGTCGGTCACCCGGATCGCCTTGCAGCCGAGGCCCTCGGCGACCTTCACGTGGTCGACGCCGTACGGGCCGAGTTCGGGGGCGTTGACGTTCTCGAACTCCAGCTTCACCTGGAAGTCGATGTCGAACGCCCGCTGCGCCTGCCGGATCAGCCCCAGGTACGCGTTGTTGACCAGGACATGGACGTACGGGATCCGGTGCTGCGCCCCGACCGCCAGCTCCTCGATCATGAACTGGAAGTCGTAGTCGCCGGAGAGGGCGACGACCTGCGCCCCGGGGTCGGCCTTCGCCACCCCGAGCGCGGCGGGGACGGTCCAGCCGAGCGGTCCTGCCTGGCCGCAGTTGATCCAGTGGCGCGGCCGGTAGACGTGCAGCAGCTGCGCGCCGGCGATCTGCGAGAGGCCGATGGTGGAGACGTACCGGGTCTCGGGGCCGAAGGCCTTGTTCATCTCCTCGTAGACCCGCTGCGGTTTGATCGGGACGTCGTCGAAGTGCGTACGGCGCTGGAGGGTGGCCCGCTTCTCCTGTGCGGCGGCGGCCCAGGCGGAGCGGTCGGGCAGGGCCCCCGCGGCCTTCATCTCCTCGGCGACCTCGACGAACAGCTCCAGCGCGGCGTGCGCGTCGGAGGCGATGCCGTAGTCGGGGGCGAAGATCCTGCCGATCTGGGTGGGTTCGATGTCGACGTGGACGAACGTCCGCCCGGCCGTGTAGACGTCGAGCCTCCCGGTGTGGCGGTTGGCCCAGCGGTTGCCGATGCCGAGGACGAAGTCGGACTCCAGGAAGGTCGCGTTGCCGTAGCGGTGCGAGGTCTGGAGGCCGACCATGCCGGCGTTGAGTTCGTGGTCGTCGGGGATGACGCCCCAGCCCATCAGCGTCGGCACGACCGGGGTGCCGGTCACCTCGGCGAACCGGACGAGCAGTCCGGCCGCGTCGGCGTTGACGACTCCGCCGCCCGCGACGATCAGCGGGCGTGCGGCGGCGTTGAGCATGCCGATCGCCTTCTCGATCTGCGCGCGGGACGCGGCCGGCCGGTAGACCGGCAGCGGCTCGTAGGTGTCCGGGTCGAACTCGATCTCCGTCATCTGCACGTCGACCGGCAGGTCGACCAGGACGGGGCCGGGGCGCCCGGAGCGCATCAGGTGGAAGGCCTTCTGGAAGACGCCGGGGACCTGCGCGGCCTCCAGGACGGTCACCGCCATCTTGGTGACCGGTTTCGCGATGGAGGCGATGTCGACGGCCTGGAAGTCCTCCTTGTGGATCACCGCGGTCGGGGCCTGGCCGGTGACGCACAGGATCGGGATCGAGTCGCCGGTCGCGGAGTACAGCCCGGTGATCATGTCGGTGCCGGCCGGCCCCGAGGTGCCGACGCAGACCCCGATGTTGCCCGGGTGGGTGCGGGTGTAGCCCTCGGCCATGTGGGAGGCGCCCTCCACGTGGCGGGCGAGGGTGTGGGTGATACCGCCGGAGGCCTTGAGCGCCGCGTAGAAGGGGTTGATCGCCGCGCCGGGGACACCGAACGCGTCGGTGACGCCCTCCCGCTTCAGGATTTCGACTGCCGCGCGGGCAGCGGTCATTCGAGCCATCGAGTACTCCTGCTTCGGCTGCCGGATTCGCACTCCCGTCGCGCCCCGCGGTGAGCTTCTTCCGTATGATGGAAAACAACTTCTACGATCTGGAATGAATGTAGGTGCGGTCGTCGAAGCCCGTCAAGAGAGGGGCAAGTGCCGGACGCGCGGCGGGTCCGTGGCGGACGATGGGGGCACCCTTGAGAACCCGTCCCTCCGGGAGTGGGCCATGCCCGAGAGCGTGCCGGTGCGCTGTCCGGACTGTCGTCGCGCGCACCGCTACACGGCACCGTCGTACCCCTGCGCCTGCGGCGCGCCCGTCGCCCCCGTGCCGGACCCGGACGGCGTGCCCCGTCCCGCCGGCCCGCGCTCCTGGCAGGACGAGTGGATCTCCCTGCGGTGCGGGAGCTGCGGACTGGACGGCGAGTGGCCGCGGCCGGAACTGGGCTGCCCGTGCGGGACGGTGCTGAGGATCCCGGTAGCCGGCCCACGGGCGTCCGTCCCCGGCCCGGACGAGCGCCCCGCCCCGCACACCGTGCCGGTCCGCACCGCACGGGACGCGGTCACGGCCACCGTGCTGTATCTGCGCCGGCTCGGCCACCAGGACGTCCGCCGCGCCGGCCGGCTCCCCCCGTCCGGCATCGGTCTGGCCGGCCGCGGCGTGCTCGCCCATGTCGACCCGTCGGCGCGTCCTGCGACACCGCGCGACGTGGAGTGCCTGTGGCTGACGGCGCTGTCGGAGTCCGCGGCGGGCCTGTACTTCTCCGTCACCGGGTACGCCGAGGAGGCCGTGGGCCGTGCCGACGCCCTCGGCGTCCCGCTGTTCCTGCTCGACCCCGCCGGCACCCCGCGCCCGGTGAACGGGCCCGCCGAGGCGCTGGACGCCGACGGGGCCTGAGAACCCGGCGACGCGCCCGCCGCGGCGCCCGACACCCGGCGGACGCGCATCCGTCCCGCCGCCCCCGGTGAACTCCGGAGTGCTAGCCCGTCGCGTACCGCTCCCGCAGTTCCACCTTGCGCACCTTGCCCGACACCGTCATCGGGAAGGCGTCGAGGAGGTGCAGCCGGGTCGGGATCTTGTAGTGGGCCAGCCGGTCCGCGCAGAAGGCGCGCAGCTCCTCCAGGCTGAGCGGGTCGGCCGGATCACGCGGGACGACACAGGCCAGCACCTCCTCGCCGTAGCGCTCGTGCGGCACGCCGACGACCTGCACGTCGGCGATCTTCGGGTGGGCGTACAGGAACTCCTCGATCTCGCGCGGGTAGATGTTCTCCCCGCCCCTGATGATCATGTCCTTGATCCGGCCGACGATCTCCACGTATCCGTCGTCCCGCATCACCGCCAGGTCGCCGGTGTGCATCCAGCGGCCCGCGTCGACGGCCTCGGCGGTCTTCGCGGGCTCGTTCCAGTAGCCGAGCATCACGCTGTAGCCGCGGGTGCACAGCTCGCCGGCCGTGCCGCGCGGCTGGGTCACGCCGGTGGCCGGGTCGACGACCTTGACCTCGATGTGCGGCAGGACCCGGCCGACGGTGCCCGTGCGGTGCTCCAGGTCGTCGTCCATGCGGGTCTGCAGGGAGACCGGGGAGGTCTCGGTCATGCCGTAGCAGATGGAGACCTGCTCCATGTGCATCTCCGCGACCACCCGCTTCATCACCTCCACCGGGCACGGCGAGCCCGCCATGATGCCCGTGCGCAGCGAGGTGAGGTCGTACGCCCCGAAGCCGGGCAGGCCCAGCTCGGCGATGAACATGGTGGGCACCCCGTACAGCGAGGTGCAGCGCTCCCGCTGGACGGCGTCCAGGGTGGCCCCCGGCTCGAAGGAGGGGGCGGGGATGACGATGCAGGCGCCGTGCGAGGTGGCCGCCAGGTTGCCCATGACCATGCCGAAGCAGTGGTAGAAGGGCACCGGCAGGCAGATCCGGTCCTGCTCGGTGTAGCCGACGGTGCGGCCCACCCAGTAGCCGTTGTTGAGGATGTTGTGGTGGGAGAGCGTGGCCCCCTTGGGGAAGCCCGTGGTGCCCGAGGTGTACTGGATGTTGACCGGGTCGTCGCAGCTCAGGGTGGCCGCGATGGCGTCGAGTCGCTCCGGCGGCACGGTGGCCGCGCCCCCGGTCAGCGCGTCCCAGGAGGGGTCGCCGATGTAGACGGTCTCCCGCAGGCCGGGGCAGGCTCCGCGCACCCGGTCCACCAGCGCCCGGTAGTCGCTGCCCTTGTGGGCGAGCGAGGCGACCAGCAGGGAGACGCCGGACTGCTGGAGCACGTACTCCAGCTCGTGCGCCCGGTAGGCCGGGTTGATGTTCACCATGACGGCGCCGATGCGGGCGGTGGCGTACTGCACCAGCACCCACTCGGGGCAGTTGACGGCCCAGATGCCGACCCGGTCGCCGGTCGTGACGCCCTTCGCCAGCAGTCCGCGTGCCACCTCGTCGACGGCGGCGCCGAACTCGGCGTAGGTCCAGCGCCGCCCGGACGGCACGTCGACCAGGGCCTCGCGGGCGGGCCACGCGGCGACCGCGCGGTGCAGGTTGGCGCCGATGGTGTCCCCGAGCAGCGGGGTCGTACTGGTGCCGTGGCTGTACGAGAGTGCTGCGGTCACCGGAAGTCCTCCTCGCGGTACTCGTCGCCGGAACCGGCGGCCGTGGCCTCGCGCAGTTCGACGCGGCGGATCTTGCCGGAGACGGTCTTGGGGAGCTCGCCGAACTCCAGGCGGCGGATCCGCTTGTAGGGGGCGAGGGTGTCGCGGGAGTGCTCGAAGAGCACCTTCGCGGTGTCCGGTCCCGGCTCCCAGCCCCGCGCCAGCACGACGTACGCCTTGGGCACGGCCAGCCGCAGCTCGTCCGGCGCGGGCACCACGGCCGCCTCGGCCACCGCCTCGTGCTCCAGCAGGGCGCTCTCCAGCTCGAAGGGGGAGATCTTGTAGTCGGACGCCTTGAAGACGTCGTCGCTCCGCCCGACGTAGGTCAGGTACCCGTCCTCGTCCCAGGCTCCGATGTCGCCGGTGCGGTAGTGGCCGCCGGCCATCGCCTCCGCCGTGCGGTCGGGGTCGCCGTGGTAGCCGGTCATCAGGCCGACCGGGCGCTCGGACAGGTCGAGCGCGATCTCTCCCTCGGCGGCACCGGGCGCGCCGGAGACCGGGTCGAGCAGGACGACGCGGTAGCCGGGGCTGGGGCGGCCCATGGAGCCGGTCTTCAGGACCTGTCCGGGGCTGTTGGAGACCTGCACGGCGGTCTCGGTCTGGCCGAAGCCGTCCCGGATCGTCACGCCCCAGGCCCGCCGGACCTGCTCGATGACCTCGGGGTTGAGCGGCTCCCCGGCGGCGACGACCTCGCGGGGCGGGGTGCGCAGCCGGCCCAGGTCGGACTGGATGAGCATGCGCCACACGGTCGGCGGGGCGCAGAAGGTGGTGACGCCGGCCTTGTCCATCTCGGCCATCAGCCGGGGCGCGTCGAAGCGGGTGTAGTTGTGCAGGAAGACGGTCGCCTCGGCGTTCCACGGGGCGAACAGGTTGGACCAGGCGTGCTTGGCCCAGCCGGGCGAGGAGATGTTGAGGTGCACGTCGCCGGGGCGCAGGCCGATCCAGTACATGGTGGCCAGGTGCCCGACCGGGTACGAGGTGTGGGTGTGCTCGACCAGCTTGGGGCGGGCGGTGGTGCCCGAGGTGAAGTACAGCATCAGCGGGTCGTCGGCGTGGGTGGGGCCGTCGGGCGCGAAGTGCTCGGCGGCGCCGTACGCGTCCGCGTACGGCTGCCAGCTCCCGCCGGCCCCCTCCCCCACCGCGATACGGGTGTAGTCGCCGGGCACCTCGTCGAACTTCGCGGTGTCGGCGGCGCGCGCGATCACATGGCGGACGCGGCCCCGGCCGACGCGGTCGCGCAGGTCGGCGGGGCCGAGCAGCGGGGTGGCCGGGATGACCACGGCCCGCAGCTTCATCGCCGCCAGGGCGGTCTCCCACAGCTCGGCCTGGTTGCCGAGCATGACCAGCACCCGGTCCTCGGCGGCCACGCCCCGCCCGCGCAGCCAGTTGGCGACCCGGTCGGAGCGGCGGGCCAGCGCGGCGAAGGACAGCCGGGTCTCGTCGCCGTCCTCCTCGACGAGGTGCAGCGCGGTGCGGTCGTTGCCGTCCGCGATCACGTCGAACCAGTCGAGCGCCCAGTTGAACCTCTCGGGGCGGGGCCAGGCGAAGTCCCGGTAGGCGGTGGCGTAGTCCTCGCGGTGTTCCAGCAGGAAGTCCCGGGCCCTGCGGAACTCTTCTGTCGCCGTCGTCATCTGTCCTCCTCGGTGCCGGACCATTGCCGGGCGGCTCATCCTCATCGTGTAATCCGTGATGCGCGTCTCACTACCCCCGAACGGGGGTGTGCGCCCGCGCGGAGGTAGTGGTGAAGGGGGCGAACAGGTGACAGCCGATCCGATGGGGGCCGTCGACGCGGTGGACATCCGCGGGGCACTGGCCCGGCTGCGGCGCGCGACGGGGCTGCCGGTCGCCTTCGGCGGACTGGTGGACGCCGGGCGGCGGCAGGTGCGCATCAGCGAGCTGAGCGGCACCGCGACCCCGGCGCTGAGCGCGCTCGCGGTGACCCCGGGCAACGGTCTGGGCGGCAAGGCGCTGACGCTCGCCCGGCCGTGCGCGGTGACGGACTACTCCGTCTCCCGGCAGATCAGCCACGAGTACGACGTGCCGGTCGCCGCCGAGGGCCTGCGCTCCGTCGTGGCGGTGCCGGTGGTCGTACGGCGGCGGGTGCGGGCCGTGCTCTACGGCGCTCTGCGCGCCGCCCAGCCGCTCGGTGACCGCACCCTCGGCGAGGCGGTGCAGGCGGCGCGGGACGTGGAGCAGGCGCTGGTGGCGCGGGAGGAGGCGGCGGAACTGCTGGCGGCGGCCCGGCCGCGCCCGGAGCGGCCCGGCGCGGCGTCCGGGGCCGCCCGGGAGCAGGTGCGCGAGGCGCATGCGGCGCTGCGGGCGCTGGCCCCGCGTATCACGGACCCCGCGCTGCGGGCCGAGCTGCTCCAGGCGTGTGCCCTGCTCACCGGGGATGCCGCCGCGCCGTCCACGGCGGTGCGGCTCGCGCCCCGGGAGGTGGACGTGCTCGCCTGTGTGGCGGAGGGGGCGACGAACGCGGTGGCCGCCGAACGGCTGGGCGTGACGGCGGAGACCGTCAAGGCGTATCTGCGGTCGGCGATGCGGAAGCTGGGGGTGCGCACGCGGGGGCAGGCGGTGGTCGCGGCCCGCCGGGAGGGGTGGTTGCCGTAGGTTTGCGGTGTTTTCCGGGCGGGGCCATTACCTCCGGTATGGCTTTGTATTTACTCTTGCCCCGCTCGCTGTAATTTGCCTCACTACACCGTCCGCCCGGAATTAAGGAACCTGTTGCCTAATATTGGCCAGGACACGCCACACGGAGGGGAGCGGTGACCGTGCGACGGGACTTCAAGGAGCCTGCCAGGAGCCGCCCCGACCTGGTCATCGGCCGGGACGAGCTGTTCGCCGACGCCCGGGAGCAGCTCGCCCGCGGGGGCAGCGTGCTGCTCCACGGCCCTGCCGGAATAGGTAAATCGACCGTGCTGCGGGCACTTGCGGCGGAAAACGCCGGTGCGGCACGGACGGTGTTGCGCTGCTCGGCCACGGAGTCCGAATCCCATCTGCCGTTCCTGGCGCTGGCCGATCTGTTCGGCCTGGTCCTCGACAAGGTGTCCGCGCGGCTGCCCGCCGCCCAGCGCACGGCGCTGGAGTCGGCGCTCACCGGGCGCGGTGAGTCCACCCTCCAGCGGGACGGGCTGGCGCTGCGCCTCGCGGTGCTGTCGACGCTGCGCGCGCTGGCCGCCGAGGGGCCGGTCCTCGTGGTCGCCGACGACCTTCAGTGGCTGGACTCCGCCAGCGCCGAACTCCTCGGCTTCGCGGCCCGGCGGCTCGGCGACACCCCGGTGCAGATGGTGTGCGCGGTGCGCACGGAGGGCCAGGAGTACGACCGCCATCTGCGGGCCTGCCCGCCGGACACCGTCGCCGTGCGGCTGGGCCCGTTCTCCCGCACCCAGGTCTCCGCCCTGCTCGACCACCGGGGCTACACCGGCCTGTCCCGCTCCACGGCCCGGGACATCCACCGCACCAGCGGCGGCAACCCGCTCTTCGCGCTCGAACTGGGCCGTGCCCTCGCCGAGAGCCCCGCCCGGCCCCGCCCGGGCGAGCCGCTGCCGGTGCCGACCTCGCTGCGGGCCCTGGTGCTCAGCCGTCTGGAGATGCTGTCGGACGAGGCGCGCCGCACCCTGCTGGTGGCCAGCGCGGGTGCCCGCCCCACCCTGGCGCTGCTGCACGCGGCCGGCCGGGACGACGCCGAGGCGGAGACGGCCCAGGCCGCCGCCCTGGGCCTGCTGGCGACGGACCCGGAGGAGCCGGCGCTGCGCTTCGCGCATCCGCTGATCTCGGCGGCCCTGTACGCGGAGGCCCCGGCGCAGGAGCGGCGGGCGGTGCACACCGCCCTGTCCACGGCCGCTTCCGACCCCATCGAGCGGGCCCGGCACCTGGCCCTGGCGACCACCGGCACCGACCCGGAGGTGGCGGCCCGGCTCGCCGAGGCCGCCGCGCTGGCCCGGGACCGGGGGGCGCCGTCGGTCGCCGCCTCGCTCGGGCTGCTCGCCGCCCGGCACACCCCCGCCGACAGCGCGCCCGGCCCGGACGAGCGGCGGCTCCAGGCCGCCGAGGACGCGATCACCGCCGGGGAGGCCGACCTGGCGCGGGACATCGCCCGAGAGGTGCTGACCCGGGCGACGGTGCCGACGGAGCGGGTGCGGGCGTGGATGGTGGTCATCGAGGCGGCCGGGCAGGCGCTCGGCGAGGTCGACGCCGTCTTCCCGCAGGTGCTGGCCGACGCCGGTGACGACCCCCGGCTGCTGGCCCTGGTCCACTACCAGCTGGCCTGGCGGGAAGTGGTGGTCGACGGCGACTTCGGCAAGGCACGCCAGGAGGCCGCGCACGCGGCGGAGCTGGCCGCGCGGGGCGCGGACCGGCGCACCGAGCTGCTGGCCCTGGCCTTCCAGGCCTCCACCGAGACCCTGATGGGCCACCCGGACGCCCCCGCCACCATCGGACGCGCCCTCCAGGAACCCCAGGACCCGGACGTGGCGAGCCATCACAACGGCGCCGCGATGGCCAGGTTCCGCTGGCTGCTGATGAGCGACCGGCTGCCCGAGGCCCGTACGGCCGTGACCGCGCTGCTGCGGGAGGCCCGGCGGCGCGGCATGGTCGAGAGCGAGGTGCACTTCCTGCGCATGCTGGCCGACACCGAACTGCGCTCCGGGCACTGCGGCCGGGCCCTGGACCTGACCCGCGAGAGCCTGCGGCTGGCCCGGGACTCCGGGATCGGGGAGAGCGCCTCGGCCATGCTCGCCTCCTTCGCGGAGGCCTCGGGCGGGGACGTGGACCGGGCGCTGGCCCTGGCCCGGGAGGCCGCCGACCACGCGGAGGTGGACGGCGACCAGCTGTACCTGTCCCTGGCCCTGGCGGCCCTCGGCTACGCCCAGCTGGTCGCCGGGGACGCGGCCGCCGCGGTCCGGTCGCTGCGCCGGGTGCGGGAGCTGGAGCACTCCATGGGCATCAGCGACCCGGCGCGGGGCCGCTGGCACGGCGATCTCGCCGAGGCGCTGGTGCGGATCGGCGAGCCCGGCGAGGCGCAGGAACTCATCGACGTCACCCGCGGGCACGCGCTGCGCCTGGACCGCGCGAGCGTGCTGGCCACGCTGGACCGGGCGGAGGCGCTGGTGCGCGCCGCGCGCGGTGAACACCAGGCGGCGCAGGCCCAGTTGCGGTCGGCGCAGGACCGGCTCGGCGCACTGGGCCACGGCCTGGAGGAGGCGCGGGCCGCGTTCGCGCTGGCCCGGCTGCGCGCCCGGACGCCGGGTCCGGCGGCGTACGACGAGGCGGCCCGGCTGTTCCGGCGGTGCCGTGCGCTGCCCTGGCTGCGCCAGGTCGACGAGGCCGTGGCCGCCGGGCCCACGGTGGCGGAGGCCGTGCCCGCCGCCACCCCCGCCGCCCTGGACGGGCTGGCCTCGATGGAGCGCCAGGTCGCCGCGCTGGTGATGGAGGGCGCCACCAACCGGGAGATCGCCGGCCGTCTGTTCATCAGCGTGAAGACCGTCGAGGCGACCCTCACCCGGGTGTACCGCAAACTGGGGATCCGTTCCCGGGTCGACATCGTCCGACTGGCGGCGGGCCGCCGCTCCAACTGACCCCCGAGCGGGGCCGGTCCGGGTGGACCGAGGGTTTTCCCTGCCCAACTCACCTAGGGGGTTCCCTCATTGGGAGGCTCCGGTTCCCGGTCGTAGCTTTCTTCACGTGCCGCTCGCCGGGCACACGAGGACCACTCCCCGGCCCTCGTGCTCGACCCCCACCCCGTGCGAACCCCCACCGGCCGTCCCGTGAGGAGACCCATGTTCGGGCTCACCCGTGCCAAGAAGGCCGCCGCCGTCGGCGCGGCCGCCGCTGCCGCCGCCGCGACCGCGCTGCTCACCGCGCCCTCCGCCGCCGCCGCTCCGCAGCCGATCGTCGGCGGTACGACGACCACGACGTCGTCGTACCCGTTCATGATGCAGATCACCGACGCCTCGCAGAACCAGTTCTGCGGCGGCACCCTGGTCTCCCCCACCAAGGTCGTCACGGCCGCGCACTGCATGGTCGGCGAGACCACCGGCAGTGTGCGGGTCGTCGGCGGGCGCACCTACCGCAACGGCACCAACGGCACCGTCGCCGGCGTCAGCCGGATATGGATCCACCCGGACTACACCAGCGCCACCCGGGGCGACGACGTGGCGGTGCTGACGCTGTCGTCGTCGATGCCGTACACCCCGGCCGGGTACGTGTCGTCCACGGACACCTCGGTGTACGCGGCCGGCACCACCGCCCGCATCCTCGGCTGGGGCACCACCTCCTCGGGCGGCAGCTCCTCCAACCAGCTACGCACCGCGACCGTGCCGACGGTCTCCGACAGCAGCTGCCGCACCTCCTACGGCTCCCGGTTCGTGCAGAGCGACATGGTGTGCGCCGGCTACACCTCCGGCGGTGTGGACACCTGCCAGGGCGACAGCGGCGGCCCGCTGCTGATCGGCGGCCGCCTCGCCGGGATCACCTCCTGGGGCGACGGGTGCGCGGCGGCCGGCTACCCGGGCGTCTACACCCGGCTGACCACCTTCTCCGCGCAGGTCACGGCGCAGGTCAACGGCTAGGCGCGGGCACGGCTTCCTGAGTGACCCTCAGGTGATGTACCAGGGGGCGTTGCGGGCTTCCACGAGCAGCCCGCAGCGCCCCCTCTCCATGTGACCGTCCGGGTCACCCCCGCACCGTCCCGCGGCGGATGTCGTACGCCGTCCCCGGGTGCAGCACCCGCAGCATCCGCTCGCCCTCGGCGGTGATCTCCTCCCACTGCCCCTGGGAGGGCCGGCCGAACGGCTCGACGACGAGGGCGTGTTCCTCCAGCCGCCACAGCCCCGCCAGGAACCCGTCGGCGAGGAGGGCGCGGTGGGCGAGGTTGCCCTGCCAGGTGCGGCCCCGGTACTCGGGCGGTACGACGCGGGTGCGGTCGGCGTGGGAGAGCAGCAGGTTGTCGAACTCGGGCAGGAAGCGCGGCGGGGCCGGGGTGTCCGGGTCGGGGCGGGGCGCGTCCGGCAGGTCGAAGAGTTCGGCGCCGTGCGTGTCGCGGAAGGTGACCAGCTGGGGCCGCAGGCGCTCGAAGACCTCCCGCAGCCGGGTCAGCCCGGCCCAGGTCTGCATGTCCTTCACGGAGGCGGGACCGAAGGCGGCGAGGTAGCGCAGCACGGCCTCCTCCGGCGCGGGCGCCGGCTGCGCCGGCCGGCCCAGCCAGCGCTCCGCGGTGGTCAGCGTGACCTGGCCGCTCCGCCCCCACAGCCCGCGCGGGGTGATCTGCACGAGGGGCAGCTTGCAGCGGGCGGCGACGGAGAGGGCCTGCGGGTCGGCGTCGGGCCACTCCCGCAGCAGGGCCTCGCGCAGCTGCTTCATGGTGCGCGGCTCGGCCTCGACCAGTTCGCGGGCGAGGGCGGCGAGCCGGTCCAGGTCGACGCCGGTGAGTCCCTTGCGGAACGCGGTGAGTTCGCGGTCCCGGGCGGGCTGCACCAGGGGCCGCAGGGTGAGGCAGTCGTGGGCGGTGTGGGTGTGGACGGTCGAGCGCAGGGTGACGATGCGGACGACGTCGCGGTCGGCCATCGGCCGGGACAGCGCCTCGGGCGTGAAGCCGTCGAGGCGGGCGGCGAGCGCGTAGTAGGGCGGCTTGACGTTCTGCGCCTGGAGGCCGACCAGGTGCGCGACCGCGTCCTCGGCGGACATCGGCGAGCGGCGCAGCAGCAGCTGCCGTTCGAGGGTGGCGCGGTTCAGCGCCCTGGTGCCCAGCACGGCGGCGGGGGCCCGTGTGACGCTCCGCTTGGTCTTCGTCATACCGGCACGCTAGCCGCCGTCGCGGTCAATTCCTGTCCGCGATGCCGCCGCGAAGTCCACCGCACCGAGGGGTGGTCGTCGGCACATGGAATACCGCGCACACCCATGTGGCCACCTTCCCGAATACCTGCCCATATTCGGGACATCCCGCGCGGGCGAGTAACACTGCGACGGCCGATAAACGCTGACGTCTACGGGGCCCGTGAACGGCCCGCGATTCACGCACGCCAGATTGGATTCCCGTGAGCCATATCGACCCGACACCCGGGCAGTACGTCCACGACGACCGGCCCGCACCCGACCCCTACCGCCACGAGCGGCGCGAGTCCACCGCCCGGAGGACCGCACTGACCGTCCAGACCCTCGCCGACGTCGCGGCCGGCTTCCTGATCCTGTGGATCGCGCTCCATCTGCTCGGGGCCAATGAAGCGAATGTCTTCGTCGAATTCGTGCGGGATACCGCGGACATTCTGTCCTGGTGGTCACAGGACATTTTCACCATGGACACAGAAGGCCTTCGCGTTCTCCTCAACCATGGTCTGCCCGCACTCATTTACCTGGCCGTCGGTCACGGAATCGCCGCACGGCTGAACCGCGCATGACCGCGCCCGGAACGACTCCCCCACGAAGGACCAGCCCCGTGACCTCGCCCCTCTCCTCCGACGAGCACCTGCCGGTCTACGACAGCCTGGTGCGCGAACGCGGTGACGTCGTCGCCGAAGCGCGCGAGGTGTCCGAGCGGACCCTCGACGAGGCCCGGCAGGCCCTGGCCGGCACCGGCACCCGGCCCCGTCCGCGGCCGGCGCCCCGCTGAGCCCCGGACGGGCCGCGGCCGTGCCGATTGCCCTCCGTCGGCGGGGGCACTCGGTGCGACTGTGTACGGACGACGGAGCGCGGGACCGCGGCGGGTCCTGCTGACCGGGTGGTTCAGCTTCCGCGACGGGGAGGCGACCGCCGGGGACGTGCTGGCCCTGCTCCGGGTGGAGGAGGTCCTGCGGGCGGCCGGGATGGCCTACGACGTCGTCTGGAGCCCGGGCTTCCGGCCGCGGGCGCTGCACTTCGACGAGGTGCGGCCCGGCGACTACTCCCATCTGGTGTTCGTGTGCGGCCCGCTGCACGGGCCGCAGGTCGAGGAGTTGCACCGGCGTTTCGCGCACTGCGTACGGATCGCCGTGGGGACGTCGGTGATCGACCCCGGCGGTGCGGCCGTGACCGGCTTCCACCGCGTGCTGGCGCGGGACGCCCCCGGCGGCGAGCCGACCGAGGACCTGGCGGCCCGCGCCCCGGCGGTGCCCGCGCGGCCCGTGGTCGGGGTGATCCTCACCCACGGCCAGCAGGAGTACGGGCCGCTGCGGCGGCACGCGCAGGTGGCGGACCGTGTGACGCGCTGGCTGGCCGGCAAGGACTGTGCGCGGCTGGAGCTGGAGACCCGGCTGGACACCCGGGACTGGCACCTGAGCGCGACGCCGGCACAGGTGCAGTCGGTGCTGGCCCGGCTGGACCTCGTCGTCACCGACCGGCTGCACGGGCTGGTGCTCGCGCTGCGGGTCGGCACGCCGGTGCTGGCGGTGGACCCGGTGGCGGGCGGCGCCAAGGTGACCGCGCAGGCCCGCGCCTGCGGCTGGCCCGCGCTGCTGGCCGCCGAGCAGGTGGACGAGCGCCGGCTGGAGCGGTGGTGGGACTGGTGCCTGACCTCGGGCCGGGTGGCGGCACGGCAGGCCCGCGACGCGTTCCGGGAGGGCCGGGCGCCGGACGGCGCGGACCGGCTGGTGGAACTGCTCACGCCGCGCGCCGGTTAGCCGGGCGGGGGCGGGCAGAGGGTCGCCGGCCAAGGTGTCGCGCGGGAACGGGCAGGTGCCTGCGGCGGCACGGACCTGCGGGCCGCGACTCGCCCCTCCGGCAACCGGGTCGGCCGGGGGCGGTCGGGCCCGTGCGGCCGGTGCCCGCTCCCCACCGCCGGGCCCCGGCGCGCACGGGTGTCTCAACCGGTGTAGCGGCGGGCCGTGGAGGTGCGCTGGGCGGGTTCCAGGAGGCGGAGCCGGGACTCGACCTCGTCGGGCAGGACGCGGCGTTCCCGCAGCACCCAGGGCAGGGCGGCGGCCGCCTCGGCGAAGGCGCGCAGGGAGGCGGTGTCGCGCGGGACGGTGCGGGCCAGGTGCAGGGTGCGGCGCAGGGCGCGGCCGGCCGGGCGGCGCAGCCAGGTGAACCACAGGGTGTTGCGGATGCCGTGCATCCGGCGCAGCGTCGGGTCCCGCGCCTGCGACGCCTGGTGGTGGACCGTGAGGTGGTCGGCGTAGGTGAGCCACCAGCCGTCGGCCGCCAGGTCGGCGGCCAGCAGTTCCTCCTCGCCGCCGAGCCACAGGCGCGGGTGGAAGCCGCCCGCGGTGCGGAAGGCGTCGGTGCGCAGCACGGTCGCGGCGGCCAGGAACGAGCCGAGCGCCGGTCCGGGCAGCCAGTGCGGGCCGGGCACCGGCGAGTCGCGCAGTTCACGGACGATCGGGTCCTCGGTGCCGTCGGGTTCGACGATGATCCGCGCGGTGACCGAGCCGAGCGCCGGGTGCCGGTCGAGCAGGTCGGCGGCGCCTGCCAGGGATCCTGGCGACCACCAGGAGTCGTCGTCGCAGAAGGCGATGTAGGGGGTGCGGACCTCGCGCACGGCGAGGTTGCGGCCGACGGCGCCGAGGTTGCGGCCGGGGCACAGCAGCCGGACGCCGGGGTGGTGGCGGGCGACGGCCTCGGCGGTGCCGTCGGCGGAGCCGTTGTCGGTGACGATCACCGGCGGGCGTTCGGGGAGCGCGGCGAGGTGGCCGAGGGTGCGCAGCAGTTCGGGGCGCCGGTTGTGGGTGATGACGACGACGGTCGTGCGGGGGTCGGTCATACGGTCGCCCCTTCCAGCATGCGGGCGGCCCGCTCCACGTGCGGAGGCAGCGGACGGCGCTCGCGCAGGGCCGCCGGCAGACGGCTCAGGGTCTCCCGCAGGGCCCGCCGGGCCTGGTGGTCGCCGCGTGCCTCGGCGGCCAGGGCCCCGGTGCGGGCCAGGGCGTGCGGGACGGGGCGGCGCAGCCAGGCGGTCAGGAGTGCGTTGCGGCGCTGGAGCGCCGGGCGGTCCGGGCGCGGGGCGGGGTCCGGGTGGTGGTGGGCGACGACGTCGGGGCAGTGGGTGACGCCCCAGCCGCGCGCGGCGAGGTCGTAGGCGAGGAGGGTCTCCTCGCCGCCGAAGAACAGCAGCCGGTGGAAGCCGCCGGCGTCGAGGTGGGCGGTGCGGCGGACGACGGCGCCGCAGGCGAGGAAGCCGAGCACCTGGGTGCCGGGCAGGTCGGTGGCCGGGCCCAGCGGGGAGGCGGCGAGGACGTCGTTGAGCGGGTCGGGGTCGGCGGACGGACCGACGAGGGTGCGGGCGGCGATCAGGCCGAGCCGGGGATGGGCGTCGAACAGGTCGACCGCCCGGCCGAGTGCTCCGGGCGCCCACCAGGAGTCGTCGTCGCTGAACGCCACGTACGGGGTGTCGAGGACGCGGGCGCCGTGGTTGCGGGCCAGGGCGCCGTGGTTGACGGGCAGCGCCAGGACGCGCACCTCGGGGAAGTCCCGGGCGAGCAGGGCGCGCGTGTCGTCGGTGGAGGCGTTGTCGGCGACGAGGATCTCGGGGCGTTCGGGCAGGGCGGTCAGGTGCCGCAGGGTGACGGCGAGCCGGTCGCACCGGTTGCGGGTGGCGATGACGACGCCGATGGGGCGGTGGTCGGTCACGGGGTGTCCTTAAGAATGTTGGGCGGTCCGGGAGGACCGGGTGTGGCTGATGGGGTGTTTGCCGTTGATGGCTCCCGGAGAATGGCCGCCCGGTCCTCCGGGACGCTCCGACTGCTGATTGAGAACTGCGGGCATCGCTGGTTAAGGACCTGTCGGCGGAGTGTTCCCCGGGCCACAGAAGTGCTGGTCACGGTGGAACGGAGCGACGGGCTTGAGCAGGGCTCACGCGCGGATATGGGTCGGCATCGACGCAGGCAAGGGGCATCACTGGGCGGTGGCGGTGAACGCCGACGGTGAGACACTGTTCTCGACGAAGGTGCTCAACGATGAGGCCCAGATCCTGACGCTGATCGACACGGCCCGGGAGAAGGCCGACGAGGTGCGGTGGGCGGTGGACATCTCCGGCCGTGCCTCCGCCCTGCTGCTGGCCCTGCTGATCGCGCACGGTCAGCAGGTGGTCTACGTGCCCGGTCGCACTGTCAACCGGATGACCGGCGCCTACCGCGGTGAGGGCAAGACCGACGCCAAGGACGCCCTGGTCATCGCCGACCAGGCCCGCATGCGCCGGGACTTCGCCCCGATCGGGACTCCGCCAGAGCTGGTTTCCACACTGCAGCTGCTGACCGGCTACCGGCGGGACCTGATCGCCGACCGGGTCCGGCTCATCAACCGGCTGCGCGACCTGCTGGTCGGCATCTGCCCGGCCCTGGAGCGGGCATTCGACTACTCCGCCTCCAAGGGCCCGGTCGTCATGCTCACCGAGTACCAGACCCCGGCCGCCCTGCGGCGGATCGGCGTCAAGCGGCTGACCACCTGGCTGGAACGACGCAAGGTCCGCAGTGCCGACACCGTCGCGGCCAAGGCCGTCGAGGCCGCCCAGTCCCAGACCACCGCCCTGCCCGGCGAGGCCCGGGCCGCCAAGCTGGTGCGCGACCTGGCCCACCAGCTCCTGGCCCTGGACGAACGGATCAAGGACAACGACCAGGAGATCCGCGAGACCTTCCGCACCGACGACCGCGCCGAGATCATCGAGTCCCTGCCCGGCATGGGCCCGATCCTGGGTGCCGAGTTCGTCGCAATCGTCGGGGACCTCTCCGGCTACCGCGACGCCGGACGCCTGGCCTCGCACGCCGGCCTGGCGCCGGTGCCTCGCGACTCCGGCCGCCGCACCGGCAACTACCACCGGCCCAAACGCTACAACCGGCGCCTGCGCTGGCTGTTCTACATGTCCGCGCAGTCCGCGATGATGCGACCGGGACCTTCGAGGGACTACTACCTCAAGAAACGCGCCGAGGGCCTGATCCACACGCAGGCATTGCTCGCACTCGCCCGCCGACGGGTCAACGTGCTGTGGGCGATGCTGCGTGACAAGAGGCTGTTCACCTCCGTCCCGCCAGTCACGCAGGCGGCTTGACACGATCATTGAGATTCTCCTCCTCCCGGGCGGCGGGCGGGGTCGGGCAGGCCGCCGAGGGCGCGCAGGACCTCGGCGGGGGTGATCCGCAGCAGCGCCGGGTCGGGGCGGTCGCCGTGCGGATCGCCCTCCGGGCCGTGCCACAGGGCGGTGTGGCGGGGGTGTGGGGGCGGGCCCCACCGGCTGGGCGGCACCGGGCCGAAGAGGGTGACGGTCGGGGTGGCGTGGGCGACCGCCAGGTGGGCGATGCCGGTGTCGCCGCTGACGACGGCACGGGCGCCGGCGACGAGGGCGGAGAGCCGGTCGAAGGGGATGCCGTCGGCGAAGACGTCGGTGTCGGGCAGGCCGGTCTGTTCGGCGAGCCGCGCCACCAGGTCCCCCTCGTCCGCTCCCCCGGTGACCACGACGCGTGTGCCGCGCTCGCGCAGGACCGCGGCGACGGCCGCGTACCGGTCGACCGGCCAGCGGCGGGCGGGGGACCCGGCACCCGGGTGCAGGACGACGGCGCCGGGGGCCGGGGACGCGGCGCGCGGGCGGGGCAGCAGCAGGTCGGCGGGGTCGGCGTCGATGCCGTAGGAGCGCAGGAGCCGGCACCAGCGGTCCCGTTCGTGCTCCTCCGCGTCCCAGGGCGGGCCCTCGATCTCCGGGGTCCCGGGGTGCGCGAACGCCAGCAGCCGCTGGGGGCGCAGGTCCTGGAGCAGGCGGTGGCTGGGCGGCCCGTTGCCGTGCAGGTCCACGGCGACGTCCGGGGGCGGACCGGTCCAGTCGAGGGTGCGGGGTACGGCGCGGCCGGGGGCGGATGCGGGCAGCAACCGGTCCACGGCGCCGGTGGCCTCGGCGACCGGGGCGAGTCCGGCGGGCGCGGCCAGCACGAGGTCGTGGCCGGGGAACGCCCGCCGCAGGGCCCGCAGTGCGGGCACCCCGGCCAGCAGATCACCGAGCCCCAGCGCCCGCAGGACCAGCAGCCGGGGCCGCGCCGGTACGGGGACGGCGTGCGGCGGGGTCACCGGGCGCCCTCCGCGCCCCGTCCGCCCAGGGGGCCACCGGCCGGCAAGGGCGTGTCCCCGGCGACCGGGAGAGGCACCGTGCCGCTCGGCTCACCCCCCGTTCCCCCGCCGCCGTAGGCGGTGGCGGCCGCGGGTCCGGTCATCAGGCCACCTCCTTCGGGGTCGCGTGCGCGGTGAGGACCCGGCGGTGGACGGCCTCGACGCCGGCGGCGACGCGGCTCCAGGTGTAGTGGGCCAGGACGCGTTCGCGCCCCGCGGTGCCGTAGCGGCGGCGCGGGATCCTCATGTCGCCTCCACGAGTTTGCCGACGGCGGCGACGACGTCGTGCGCGGTCACCTCGTCCAGGCAGGGGTGGCCGGGTACGGGGCACTGCCGCGCCCTGGTGCCGGCGCACGGCGCGCCCTGGTCGCCGAGGAGCACGTACGGCACGCCGTACGGCCGCCAGCGCTCGGCGGGGACGACGGGTGCGAACAGGGACACCACCGGGGTGCCGACGGCGGCGGCCAGGTGCGCGGGGCCGGTGTTGCCGGTGACCACGCAGTCGGCGCCGGCGAGCACGCCGGAGAGTTCCGCGGCGCCGGTGCGGCCGCCGAGGTCGAGGGCCCGTTCGCCGGCGACGTACGCGGTCAGGTCCCGCTCCCCCGCGCCGCCGGTGACCACCACCCGGTGTCCGGCGGCGGCGAGTGCGCGCACCGCCTGCGCGCAGCGGCCGGGGCTCCAGGCGCGGGCGGGCACGCTGGCGCCCGGGTGGACGACGACGTACCGTCCGGGGCCGGTCAGCGCCCGTGCGGCGGGCGGGGGCAGGACGCGCAGCCGTCCGTCGTCGGGCCGGGGGAAACCGGCGGCCTCGGCGAGGTCGAGCGCGGCCTCGGCCTCGTGGGCGTGCGGGGCGCGGTGGTGGCGTACGTCGAGGAGGGAGCCGGGGTGGTCCTCGCTGTCGGCGGCGATGCGGGGGACCCCGGCCAGGCGCAGCAGCAGGGCGGTGGGCAGCGGCGACTGGTGGAAGGAGGTGAGGATCAGCGCGGTGCCGGCGTCGACGGCGGCGAGGGTGGCGAGGAGGCGGTCGATCTCCTCGCGGTCGACCTGGGGCGGCTGGAAGCCGGTCCAGGGGGAGTCCCAGACGATGACCTCGTCCACGCCGGGCAGCAGCCGGGCGGCGGGTGCCCCGTGCGGGCCGCACAGCAGGGTCACGGAGTCGGCGCGGGCGGCGACGGCCCGCACGGCGGGCCCGGCGAGCAGGACGTCGCCGAAGCTGTCGAGCCGCGTCACGAGGGCCTTCACACCCGCCTCCCGTGCGCGTCGTGTGCCGCGCGGGGCGCGGAGACGCCGGGCCCTCCGGCGCGGTCCGGCCCGTCACCGGGCCGCTCCCACGGCGGGTCGGGCAGGAGCAGCTGTACGGCGGCCGGGAGGTTCTCGGCCACGTGGGGCGCGGCGGCGGTCTCCTCGGGGCGGGTCTGCGGGGTGGGGACGAGGATGCCGTGGGCGCCGGCGCGGCGCGCGGCCTCCATGTCGGCGCCGATGTCGCCGATGACGACGCAGTCGGCGGGGTCCACACAGATCCGGCCGGCCGCCCACAGCACCATGCCGGGCCGGGGTTTGCGGCAGTGGCAGCCGTCGTCCGGGCCGTGCGGGCACAGCGCCCACACGTCGAAGGGGCCCAGCAGTTCCTCGACCCGCCGGTTGACGCGGCGGGCGTCGGCCTCGGTGAGCAGCCCGCGCGCGATGCCGGACTGGTTGGTGACGACGCCGGTGCGGATGCCGCGGGCGCGCAGCGTGTCGAGTGCCTCGCGGGCGCCCTCGACGGGCCGCACCAGGCCGGGGTCGGCGTTGTAGGGCACGTCGTGGACGAGGGTGCCGTCGCGGTCGAACAGCACCGCGCCGACCGGGCTCATCGGGCCGTCTCCCGCCAGGCGGGGGTGTTGCGGTGGCGCCAGGCCCCGGCCAGCCGGTGCCAGGTGGCGGCGGGTGGGATGGCCACGCTGGTGGCCAGCATGGTCGTCACCTCCTCGCGGGTGCGCGGGCCTGGGACGATGCGGGCGCGGGCGAACTCCGCGGTGCCGGCGGCCCAGCCGAGGGCGCAGGCGGTGGCGGCACGGCGGTGCCCGGCGGCGGCGAGGGCGCAGGCGGCGGCCCCGGCGGCGGTGATCGCGGCGTGCCGGCGGATCCGGCCGCGCGGGGCGACCGCCTTGTCCCACCAGTCGGGCCCGTGCAGGTGCCGCATCAGGGCGTCGTCGGCGTTGCCGCGCTGCTGGGCCACGGACGCCCAGCGGGAGGCGGGGCGCACGGGGTGCAGGGTGGTGCGGCGGCCCTGACGGATGCGCCAGCCGGCGTCGAGGAGGCGCAGCGCGAGGTCGGCGTCCTCGCGGAAGGCGCGGGGGAAGCGTTCGTCGAAGCCGCCGGCCTGCCGCAGGGCGTCGCTGCGGTAGGCCATGTCGGCGGTGATCCAGCGGGCCTGCACGAGTCCGGCGGTGCCGCGTTCCCAGTCGGTGGGGCGGCGCCCGCCGGGCAGCGGCACGGTGATGACGCCCTGGACGCCGGCGGTGTCGGGGGACGCCTCCTTGAGGTCCTGGACGAGTTGCGCGCACCAGTGGGGCCCCACCTGGACGTCGTCGTCGAGGAAGGCGACCCAGGGCGTGGTGACGGCGCGCAGCCCGGTGTTGCGGGCGGCGGCGGGTCCGCGGCCCCCGCTGGTGCGGACGGTGGTGCGGGCGCGCAGGTCGCCGAGGACGGTCAGCGCGTGCTCCAGCGCCTCCGAGCGGGGGTCGGGGTCGGGCCGGTCGTCGACGAGGACGATCGCGTCGGGGTGCGGCCCGGTCGCCGCGGCCAGTGCGGCGAGGCAGTCGGCGAGGGTGCCCCGCACCAGGGTGGGAATCACGACGGAGTACGACGTCATCGGGCCGCCCACCCCCCGGGCACCGCGTACGGCCCGGTCGCCGGCCGGTGGCGCCCGCCGTTACGGCGCCGGCTGGAGCGCTTGGTTCCGAGGTCGCGCATGTCGGATGTGCTCCGTCCCTGCGAAACGTGTGGTGCTGCGGGGAAGCGGGTGCCGCGTTCACAGCTGCCTCAAACACTTGGAGACAGCTCAGCACGGTTGGTGCGGGTGTGCGAGGTTCGCGGTGTTCCGTCCGGCAGCGCGAGGGCCGTGGGGCGGGCCGGGGCGGCCTCCGCACCGAGGGGGGCCGTTCGGGTGAGCGGCCCCCGCACGTGCCGCCGCCCGGCGGGGATTCCCTAGGATCGCCTCGTGGCCACCTTCCTTGTCCAGCGCACGGCACCCCTTCCCCCCGACGAGGCGTGGCGCCGCCTGACGGACTGGCCCCGGCACGGCGCGGTGGTCCCCCTCACCCGGATCAGGGTGACCACTCCCCCGCCGACGGGCGTCGGCACCCGGGTCGTCGCCCGCACCGGCGTCGGACCGCTCTCCTTCGAGGACCCGATGGAGGTGACGGTGTGGCGGCCCCCGGTGGACGACTCGCCGGGGCTGTGCCGTCTGGAGAAGCGCGGCCGTGTCGTCCTGGGCTGGGCGGAGATCGAGGTGGGACCCGGTCCGGGCGGCCGGGCGCGGGTGCGGTGGCGGGAGGACGTCCGGCTGCGTTTCCAGCCGGCGCCGCTGGACGGCGTGGTGGCGCGAGCGGGCGGCCAGGTCTTCGGACGGGCGGTGAACCGGCTGCTCCGCGAGCCTTGAAAGGTCCGCGGGCCGGCTCAGGCCACCGATCCGATCCGGCCGGCGGGAGGGGTCCCGTCGTCGTGGTGGATCGGCGTGTGGGCGCCCGTCAGGGACACCCCGCTGCCGCCGCGCCGGTCCGCGACGATCTCGGCGGCGATGGACAGGGCCGTCTCCTCCGGCGTACGGGCGCCGAGGTCGAGGCCGATCGGCGACCGCAGCCGCGCCAGCTCCCGCTCGGACAGACCGGCGTCACGCAACCGCTCCAGCCGCTCCAGATGCGTCCGGCGCGACCCCATCGCGCCCACGTACGCCACCGGCAGGCGCAACGCCCGCTCCAGCAGCGGCACGTCGAACTTCGCGTCGTGCGTCAGCACGCACACCACCGTACGGGCGTCCACCGCCGTGCGCTCCAGGTACCGGTGCGGCCACTCCACCACCACCTCGTCCGCCTCCGGGAAGCGGGCCTGGGTCGCGAACACCGCACGCGCGTCGCACACCGTCACCCGGTGTCCGAGGAACTTCCCCACCCGTACCAGCGCCGACGCGAAGTCGACCGCCCCGAACACGATCATCCGGGGCGGCGGCACCGACGACTCCACCAGCAACGTCAGCGGCCGCCCGCACCGCGAGCCCCGCTCACCGACCTCCAGCACCCCCGTGCGGCCCGCCTCCAGGTACGCGCCCGCCTCGGCCACCACCGTGCGGTCCAGCTCCGGGTGACCGCCCAGGCCCCCCTCGCGGCGGCCGTCCGGGCCCACCACCAGCGCACGGCCCACCATCTCCCCCGGCCCGTCCACGACCCGCACCACCGCCGCCGGCTCCCCCCGCACGGCGGCGGCCAGCGCCGGCGCGACCACCGGGCGGACGGCGTCCGCCGCCCGCACCGGCGTCACCAGGACGTCGATGACCCCGCCGCAGGTCAGCCCCACGGCGAAGGCGTCCTCGTCGCTGTACCCGAAACGCTCGACCACGCTCTCGCCGTCGGCCAGCGCCTGCCGGCACAGCTCGTACACCGCTCCCTCCACGCACCCCCCGGACACCGAGCCCACCGCCACGCCCCCGGCGTCCACCGCGAGCGCGGCACCCGGCAGCCGGGGCGCGCTGCCCCCGACCGCCACCACCGTGGCGACCGCGAAGTCACGCCCCTGTTCCACCCACCGGTGCAACTCCTCGGCGATGTCCAGCATGTCTCGGTCCTCCGGGTCCGTGGGGAAGGTGTGCTCGCGGCCTTGCTAGTGCACGCCCAGCCAGCTCTCGATCGGGGCGAGGGCGAAGTAGACCACGAAGATCAGCGTCAGGCCCCACATGAACGCGCCGATCTCGCGGGCCCTGCCCTGGGCGGTCCTGATGGCCGCGTAGGAGATGACCCCGGCGGCCACGCCCGCGGTGATGGAGTAGGTGAACGGCATGATCACCACGGTCAGGAAGACCGGGATCGCGGTGGCGCGGTCGGCCCAGTCGACATGGCGGGCGTTCATCATCATCATCGCGCCGATCACCACCAGCGCGGCGGCGGCGACCTCGCCCGGCACGATCGCCGTCAGCGGGGTGAAGAAGAGGCAGGCGGCGAAGAAGAGCCCGGTGACGACGGAGGACAGGCCCGTACGGGCGCCCTCGCCGACGCCGGTGGCGGATTCGACGAACACCGTCTGGCCGGACGCGCCGGAGACCCCGCCGATCGCGCCGCCGGCGCCGTCGATGAACAGCGCCCTGGACAGGCCCGGCATCCGGCCCCTGCCGTCGGCGAGCCCGGCCTCCGTGCCGACGCCGATGATGGTCGCCATCGCGTCGAAGAAGCCCGCGAGGACGAGGGTGAAGACGATCATGCCGACGGTCATCGCCCCGACCTCGCCCCAGCCGCCGAACTCGACCTGTCCGAAGACCGAGAAGTCGGGCATCGAGACCGCGCCGCCGCGCAGTTCGGGGGCGCCGCTCGCCCACTGCTTCGGGTCGATGACGCCGAAGGCGTTGAGGGCGACGGCGAGTACGGTGCCGCCGACGATGCCGATCAGGATGGCGCCGGGGACGCCCCGCGCCTGGAGCATGAAGATCGCCAGGAGGGTGAGGGCGAACAGCAGCACGGGCCAGCCGGCCAGTTCACCGGCCGGCCCGAGGGTGACCGGGGTCGCCTCGCCCCGGTGCACGAAGCCGGCCTTGTAGAAGCCGATCAGGGCCACGAACAGGCCGATGCCCATGGTGATGGCGTGCTTCAGCGCGAGCGGTATCGCGTTCATGATCATCTCGCGCAGCCCGGTGACGACCAGCAGCATGATGACCACGCCGTACATCACGCACATGCCCATCGCCTGCGGCCAGGTCATCGCGGGCGCCACCTGCGAGGCGAGCACCCCGGAGACGGACAGGCCGGCGGCGAGCGCGAGCGGCACCTTGCCGAGGAAGCCCATCAGCAGCGTGCTGAGGGCGGCGGCGAACGCCGTCGCGGTGATCAGGGCGGTCCGGCCGAGGGTGTTCCCGGCCGCGTCCTCGCCGGACAGGATCAGCGGGTTGAGCAGGAGGATGTACGCCATCGCCATGAAGGTGGTGACGCCGCCGCGCACTTCACGGGCGACCGTGGATCCTCGGTGCGTGATGTGGAAGTACCGGTCGAGCCAGGACCGCCCGGCCGGGACGCGGGTTCCCGCGCCCGCGTCGTCGGCGGTGGTCCTCGGCTCCACGGACTGCTGGGTCATGGTGCCTCTCCCAAGGTTCACAGGGCCCCCGCGCCTTCGGCGAAGGCACGGGATTTGGGAGGTGCCGGACCCGGGGGACGGCCCGGTACTGCACCTTCAGTGGGGTGCGGCGCCGGGCCGCCCGCGGGGTGCCGCGGGTCGCCCGGTGCCGGGGCCGCGGCGCGCGTCCGTGCCGCCCCGTGGGGGGGCCGGGCGCGCGCCACGGCAGCGGGGTCACGGCGTCCCGGTGAGGTGTTCCGGGCGTACCGGTGTCCTGTTCAGCTCCAGGCCCGTCGCGTTCCGGATGGCCGCGAGGACCGCCGGGGTGGACGACAGGGTGGGTGCCTCGCCGACGCCGCGCAGCCCGTACGGGGCGTGCTCGTCGGCGAGTTCGAGCACGTCGACGGGGATGGTCGGCGTGTCGAGGATCGTGGGGATGAGGTAGTCCGTGAAGGAGGGGTTCTTCACCTTCGCGGTCTTCGGGTCGACGACGATCTCCTCCATGACCGCCACGCCCAGGCCCTGGGTGGTGCCGCCCTGGATCTGGCCGATGACGGACAGCGGGTTGAGCGCCTTGCCGACGTCCTGCGCGCAGGCCAGTTCGACGACCTTCACCAGGCCGAGTTCGGTGTCGACCTCGACGACGGCGCGGTGCGCGGCGAAGGAGTACTGGACGTGGCCGTTGCCCTGCCCGGTGCGCAGGTCGAAGGGTTCGGTCGGCCGGTGCCGCCACTCCTCCTCGACCTCCACGGCCTCGTCGCCGAGGACGTCGGCCAGGTCGGCGAGGACCTCGCCGCCGTCGGTGACGACCTTGCCGCCCTCCAGCAGGAGTTCGGCGGTCGCCCACGCCGGGTGGTACGGCCCGAACCGGCGCCGGCCGAGCTCCAGCACCTTCTCGCGCACCAGCTCGCAGGCGTGGCGGACCGCGCCGCCGGTGACGTACGTCTGCCGCGACGCCGAGGTCGAACCGGCCGAGCCCACCCGGGTGTCGGCCGGGTGGATGGTGACCTGGCCGACGCCCAGCTCGGTGCGGGCGATCTGCGCGTGGACGGTGACACCGCCCTGGCCGACCTCGGCCATCGCGGTGTGCACGGTGGCGACCGGTTCCCCGCCGACCACCTCCATCCGCACGCGGGCGGTAGAGTAGTCGTCGAAGCCCTCGGAGAAGCCGACGTTCTTGATGCCTACCGCGTAGCCGACGCCGCGGACGACGCCCTCGCCGTGCGTGGTGTTGGACAGGCCGCCGGGCAGCTGGCGCACGTCGGCGCCCTCGCTGGACTCCCACTGGCGCTCCGGCGGCATCGGCATCGCCTTGACGCGGCGCAGGAGTTCGGCGACCGGTGCCGGGGAGTCGACGGGCTGCCCGGTGGGCATGAGCGTGCCCTGTTCCATCGCGTTGCGCTGCCGGAACTCAACCGGGTCCAGGCCGAGTTCCCTCGCCACCTTGTCCATCTGCGCCTCGTAGGCGAAGCACGCCTGGACCGCGCCGAAGCCGCGCATGGCGCCGCAGGGCGGGTTGTTGGTGTAGAGGGCGATGGCCTCGATCTCGACGTCGTCGACGACGTACGGTCCGATGCCGAGCGAGGCGGCGTTGCCGACCACGGCCGGGGAGGCGGAGGCGTACGCGCCGCCGTCGAGGACGATGCGGCACTTGACGTGGGTCAGCCTGCCGTCGCGGGTGGCGCCGTGCTCGTAGAACAGCTTGGCCGGGTGGCGGTGGACGTGGCCGAAGAACGACTCGAAGCGGTTGTAGACGATCTTGACGGGTTTGCCGGTGCGCAGCGCCAGCAGACAGGCGTGGATCTGCATGGACAGGTCCTCGCGCCCGCCGAACGCGCCGCCGACGCCGGCCAGCGTCATCCGCACCTTGTCCTCGGGCAGGCCGAGGACGGGGGCGATCTGGCGCAGGTCGGAGTGGAGCCACTGGGTGGCGATGTAGAGGTGGACGCCGCCGTCCTCCTCGGGGACGGCGAGCCCGGACTCGGGGCCGAGGAAGGCCTGGTCCTGCATGCCGAAGGTGTACTCGCCCTCGACGATCACGTCCGCGCGGCGCCGGGCGGCGGCCACGTCGCCGCGCACGATGGGCTGGCGGTGGACGACGTTGGGGTGCGGGACGTGGCCGATGTGGTGGTCGTCGCGGTGCTCGTGGACGAGGACCGCGTCCGGGGCGAGCGCGGAGGCCTCGTCGGTGACGACGGGGAGGTCGCGGTACTCGACCCTGATCTTCGCGGCGGCGCGGCGGGCGGTCTCCGGGTGGTCGGCGGCGACGATCGCGACGGGCTCGCCGTGGTGGCGGACCTTGCCGTGCGCGAGGACCGGGGTGTCCTGGATCTCCAGCCCGTAGTGCTTCACACCGGTCGGCAGGTCGTCGTACGTCATGACGGCGTAGACGCCCGGGGTGGCGAGGGCCTCACCGGTGTCGATCGACACGATCTCGGCGTGGGCGACGGTGGAGCGCAGGATGTGGCCCCACAACATGTCCTCGTGCCACATGTCGGAGGAGTACGCGAACTCGCCGGTGACCTTGAGGGTGCCGTCGGGGCGGAGGGTGGACTCGCCGATGCCGCCCCTGGTCCCCGAGCCCTGCGTGATCTTGGTGGGAATCCCGTTCGTCGGCATGCTCAGACCCCCTCGGACTGGCGGGCGGCGGCGAGGCGGACCGCGTCCATGATCTTCTCGTAGCCGGTGCAGCGGCACAGGTTGCCCGACAGGGCCTCGCGGATGTCCGCGTCGGTCGGGTCGGGGTTGCGCTCCAGCATCTCGTCGGCGGCGACCAGCAGACCGGGCGTGCAGAAGCCGCACTGGACGGCGCCGGCGTCGATGAACGCCTGCTGGATCGGGGCCAGCGCGGTGCCCTCGCCGGTCTGCGAGTCGGTACCGGCGGCCTGCCACGCCTGGGCGTCGTCCAGCGAGGTGCCGCAGGATGCCGTGCCACATGATCCCGTGCCGTGGGATCCCGTGCCGTGGGAGCGCTGCCGGGCGAAGTCCGCCAGGCCCTCCACGGTGACGACCTCGCGGCCCTCGGCCTGTCCGGCGGCGACGAGGCAGGAGCACACCGGGACGCCGTCCAGGCGGACCGTGCACGAACCGCACTCGCCCTGCTCGCAGGCGTTCTTGGAGCCCGGCAGGCCGAGCCGCTCGCGCAGCACGTACAGCAGGGACTCGCCCTCCCAGACGTCGTCGGCTTCCTGGGGGCGTCCGTTGACGGTGAAGTTGAGTCGCATTACGCGGCCCCCTCCGTGATGCGGTGGGCGCCGCGGTACGACTCCCAGGTCCAGGTCAGGGTGCGGCGGGCCATCACGCCGACCGCGTGGCGGCGGTAGGCCGCGGTGCCGCGGACGTCGTCGATCGGGTTGCAGGCGGCGGCGCACAGGGCCGCGAACTGCTTGGCCACCGACGGGGTGACGATCTTCCCGTTGTCCCAGAAGCCGCCCTCCTCCAGTGCCGCGTTCAGGAACTCCTCGGCGGCCCGGGCCCGGATCGGCGTCGGGGCGGCGGAGCCGATGCCCGTCCGCACCGTCCGCGTCCCGGGGTGCAGGGCGAGACCGAAGGCGCACACGGCGATGACCATGGCGTTGCGGGTGCCGACCTTGGAGTACTGCTGCGGGCCGTCCGCCTTCTTGATGTGGATGGCGCGAATCAGCTCGTCGGGCGCCAGCGCGTTGCGCTTCACGCCGGTGTAGAAGTCGTCGATGGGGATGCGGCGCGCTCCGCGCACCGACTCGACCTCCACCTCGGCGCCGGCGGCGAGCAGCGCCGGGTGGGCGTCGCCGGCCGGGGAGGCGGTGCCGAGGTTGCCGCCGACGCCGCCGCGGTTGCGGATCTGCGGGGAGGCGACCGTGTGGGAGGCGAGGGCGAGCCCCGGCAGTTCGGCCCGCAGATGCTCCATGATCTGCGCGTACGGAACGGAGGCCCCGAGCCGCACTCCGTCCTCGCCGACCTCCCACGCGGCGAGGTCGCCGATGCGGTTCAGGTCCATCAGGTAGGCGGGCCGACGGTGATCGAAATTGATCTCGACCATCACGTCGGTGCCACCCGCGATCGGGACAGCTGTGGGGTGCTCGGCCTTCGCGGCGAGCGCCTCCTCCCAGCTGGCGGGGCGAAGGAAGTCCATGACCGGCTCTCTTCTTCGTCTCGTGAGGCGTGCGGATCGAGCCAATCCGTGTGCGGCGGTCCCGGCTCGTCGGTGTGCTTTCCACTCGGAGTGGGGCCAGTACACCGCCGTGTGCTCCCTGAGGGTCAGTCACGGAAACCATGAAGGAGTTGGCTGGCCAGCGAGGGCATCTTGTAGATTCGTATGAACGGAGGTCATCGGTAACCTCCCCACCTTCCTCCGGAAACGGAGCAGACGGTCCAGGAAACGGCCGACACCGCTGATCAGCCACCCCGCGGGCCCTCGCCGGAAGATCCCTCCACGGTCCATCGTAGATATCGAGACAAGAAACGGCGGCGACGAGAATGCGGCTGCGCGCACTGCTGGACACCGACGCGCTGGGCCTGAAGCTGCTCGGCGGCGAGGACGAGCTGGACCGCACGGTGCGCGGGGTGATGACGACCGACCTGAGGGACCCCAGCCGCTACCTCTCGGGCGGGGAACTGGTGCTCACCGGTCTGGCCTGGCGCCGGGGCGCCGCCGACTCCGAGCCGTTCGTACGGATCCTGGCGCAGGCCGGGGTGGCCGCCGTCGCGGCCGGTACGGCGGAGCTGGGCGACGTCCCCGACGACCTGGCCGTGGCCTGCGCCCGGCACCGGCTGCCGCTGTTCGCCGTGCACGAGTCGGTGGCCTTCGCGACCATCACCGAGCACGTGGTGCGGCAGGTCTCCGGCGAGCGCGCCGGAGACCTCGCGGCCGTGGTGGACCGGCACCGGCGGATGATGACCTCCGGTCCCGCGGGCGGCGGCCCCGAGGTGGTGCTCGACCTGCTCGGTTCCGACCTGGACCTGCGGGCCTGGGTGCTGTCGCCCGCCGGGCGGCTGATCGCCGGATCGGAGGGCGCCGCGTCCGGCGGGTCCGCCGGACCGCGGCCGGCGCTGCCCGCCGACGTGTGCGCGCGGCTCGCCGCGGAGCACCTGGCCGCCGCCCGCACCGGCCGGCGCGGACCGCACCGGGTCGCGCTGGGCCCGACCACGTACAGCCTCTTCCCGGTGCGCAGCAGCGGGCGCTCCGCGCCGGCGGCCCGGGACGTGCGCGAGACGGTGCTGTCGGACTGGGTGCTGGCGGTGGAGGCGGATGCCGGTGACTGGGCCGAGGAGCGGCTGGACCTGCTGCACGGCGTCACCCAGCTGATCGCCGTGGAGCGGGACCGCCGGGACGCGGCGCGCACGGTGCGGCGCCGGCTGGCGCAGGAGGTGCTGGAGCTGGTGCAGAGCGGCGCCGCGCCCGCCGAGATCGCGGCGCGGCTGCGGGTCGCCGCGCCGGTGCTGCTGCCCGGGCTCGGGACCGCGCCGCACTGGCAGGTGGTGGTGGCCCGCGTCGACTGGGACGGCGGCGAGGTCGAGGGCGGGCCCGTGGCGCAGGCGCTGCTGGAGGAGATCCTGGTCGACCCCGACGCGACCGGACCCGAGCAGTCCGACCGCATCGCGGTCGCGCACACCGGGGACGAGGCGATCGCGCTGGTGCCGCTGCCCTCGGTGACCGGCGAGCACGACGGCACCGGCGCGGGAGTCGTCGCCGAGGCGCTGCTGGACTCCGTACGCGACCCGCTCACGGCCGGTCTGGACGACGACGGGCGGCTCACCCTCGGCGTCTCCGCCGCCGTGCACTCGGCGGAGGGCCTGCGCGGGGCGCTGGAGGAGGCACGGCACGCGCGGCGGGTGGCCGCGGCCCGCCAGGGCCGGGTCTGCGCGGCCGGCCACCAGGAACTCGCCTCGCACGTCCTGCTGCTCCCGTTCGTCCCCGACGACGTACGGCGCGCCTTCACCGCGCGGCTGCTCGACCCCCTGCGGGACTACGACCGCCGCCACCGGGCCGAGCTGATCCCCACCCTGGAGGCGTTCCTCGCCTGCGACGGCTCCTGGACCCGCTGCGCGTCCCGCCTCCACCTGCACGTCAACACGCTGCGCTACCGCGTCGGGCGGATCGAGCAGTTGACGAGCCGTGACCTGTCGCGGCTGGAGGACAAGCTGGACTTCTTCCTGGCCCTGCGCATGAGCTGACCCCGCGCGGGTCGGCCACCGCGTCCGGATCCGCACCCCATGACTTTGTGAAATCCTTCACCCACCCTCTTGGCCGGGCCCCGTGGTTCGTGCTGAGATGCGGCCACCACTCAACAGCTCGATGGCGTGCTCGGGGAGGGCAACGTGGCGCATACCGCCATGTCCGGTGACGGAACGACCGCCGATGACGATCCCCTCCAGACGGCGGTGTGGCGGCTGCGCTCCCGCGCCTGCTGGGCGGACGCCGCCGCGCTGCTCGAACCCGCCTCGCCGGACGCGGCCCTGCAGCGGGCGTCGCTGCTGGTGGAGCGGTGCCTCTACACCGAGGCGGGCTGGGAGGAGGCCGAGGACGCGCTGCGTACGGCGGAGGCGCTGGCGCACAGCGACGACGACCGGGGCGCCGCCGCTTGTGAACGCGGGTACCTGGCCTACGCCGCCACCCTGTTCGGCGTGCGCGACCGGGCCGACGAGGCGCGGGCCGCGCTCGGGCGGGCGGCGGCGCTGCTGCCGCCGGGGGCGGCGGGGCGGGCGCTGCTGGACTTCCGGCGCGGGCTGATCGCGGAGAACCTCACCCGGTCCCCGCAAGCGGCGCGGGCCGCCTACCGGCGCGCCCACGCGGGCGCCACCGCGCACGCCGACCCGCTGCTGCTCTCCGGGACCTGGCGCCATCTGGCCGGACTGGCGCTACGGGAGGGGGAGTTGGCGGAGGCGCGGCACGGCTTCGCCGAATCCCTGCGGATCCGCGAGGAGTTGGGCTATCTCGTCGGCACGGCGCCGGCCCTGGTCTCCCTCGCCGACACGGAGACCGAGCCCGAGGCGTCCCGGCTGCGCGACGAGGCGCGCCGCCTGTTCCGCCTCCTGGGCGGCGTCCCCACCTGGCTGTCCCGCCACCTCACCCCACCGGCCCCGGGCGCGGCCACGGCCTAGCGAGGGCGGCCGCACGCCCTCACCGGGCGGAACGGCCGCCCCACGCCGGTCACCCCACGCCGGTCACCCCACGCCGGCTGCCCGGCGTCGACACCCCCGCCGCGGCGGCCCCGCGCGCGGCGGGCTCGATCAGGCGCCCCGAACGGACAGCCGCGCCCCCTCCGTGCGGCCCCCGTCACGGTGCCCGGTTCAGGCCGACCTGTTCAGGCCGATCTGTTCAGGCCGCCCCCGTTCAGGCCGCCCCGGTGAAGTGCTCGCTCACCAGGGAGCGCACCACCTCGAGGTCGCCCGCGATCAGCGCGTCCAGCAGGGCGGTGTGCTCGTGGGCGTCGGCCACCAGTTCCGCCCGGCCGCGTGTCCCGGGGGTGCTGCCGACCAGGGGCCACTGGGCGCGGCGGTGCAGGTCCTCGGCGATGCGGACCAGCTGTTCGTTGCCGGCGAGGCCGAGCACCGCGCCGTGGAAGGCGCGGTCGGCCTCGGCGTAGGTGGCCCGGCAGCCGGAGGAGGCGGCGCGGACGGTGGCCTCGGCGAGGGGGCGCAGTTCGGCCCAGCGCGCGGCGGGCACCGTGCGCGCCAGCCGCAGCATCACCGGGACCTCGATCAGCGCCCGCACCTCGGCCAGCTCGGC
Source organism: Streptomyces capillispiralis (assembly GCF_007829875.1). Classification (NCBI taxonomy): domain Bacteria; kingdom Bacillati; phylum Actinomycetota; class Actinomycetes; order Kitasatosporales; family Streptomycetaceae; genus Streptomyces; species Streptomyces capillispiralis. The sequence goes on from NZ_VIWV01000001.1 coordinate 1,520,004, forward strand.
CAGTTCCCGCGCGCCCCGCTCGACGACGCGGAACCCGCGGTTCGGCACGACCTCGACCGCGCCCTCCAGGGTGAGCTGCTGCATGGCCTCGCGCACGGGCGTCGCGGAGACGCCGAACCGCTCGGCGAGCACCGGCGCCGAGTACACCTCGCCGGGGCTCAGGTCGCCCGTCACCAGCGCGGTGCGCAGGGCGGCGAGGATCTGGCCGCGCACGGAGGACCGCTGGACGGCGGGCCGGGCGGGGCGGGGGGCGGGTTCGCCGTGCGTGTGCTCGCCGCGCGCGGTCCCGCCCTCGGCGTCGTGCGGCCCGCCGCGCCGCCGGTCGCACTCGGCGTTCAGAGGCCGGTCCGCGTCCCGGGGCCGGTCCGCGTCCTGGGCCGTCGGCTGGGCGGGCACCCGGAAGCGGCCCCGGGCGGCCTCGCCGGCCGGGCCGGTCGCGGCGTTCCCCGTCCAGGCGGAGCCCTGCGTGCCCTGCTTCACAAGGTCCTCCTGCGGACGTGTCGGTACTTGGGGTCATTACGGCGGGTTGTCACCTGTCCGTCAAGCACCCTAAGCGCATCGGACGCCAGTTCACATTTCCCCGATCTTGGGTAAGGTGAGCCTTACCTTTTATCGGTCGGCTCCTCACAACGTGAATGGGTGGTCCCATGCCTGTGCCCGGTTCGGTCGTCGCGGACGCGTACGCCCGTCTGGCGGAGGCCTTCCCCGCGATGGCCGTCACCGAGGTCGGCGCCGGCGAGGCGATGCCCCGGGGCGGCGGCTGGGTCGCCGCGTCGGAGCTCGCCGAGGGCGGGACCGGCCTGGAGGCGTTCCTCACCTGGGACGACACCCAGGTGCTGCGGGACTACGGGCAGCGGGGCCGCCCGGACGTGATCGCCAGCTTCGGTCTGCACCGCTACGCATGGCCCGCCTGCCTGCTGATCACCGTGCCGTGGTTCCTGCGCCGCCGGGTGCCGCACTACCCCGTGACGCACGTCTCGTTCGACCGCACCGCCCCCGGCCTGGCCGTGGGCCGCTTCGCCGTGCGGCCGGACGGCTTCTCCTGCCTGCCCGACGACCCCGCCGCCGCCCTGCCCGGCGCCCGCGTGGTGCCCGACGAGGAGGCGCTGCGGGCGGAGGTGCGCGCGGCGGTCGCCCAGCACCTCGAACCGGTCCTGGGCGGTTTCGGCCCGCGGATGCGGCGGCGCGGCCGGGCGCTGTGGGGCATGGCGACCGACGAGATCGTGGAGAGCCTGCGGTACGTCTCCCAGCTGCTCGGCGAGGAGGAGCGCGGGCTGCGGGAGCTGGAGCTGCTGCTGCCGGGCGCGACCAAGCCGTACGTGGGCGCGGCCGCCTTCCGCCGGCCGGCCGGACCCGACGGCGAGCCGGCCGCCGTCACCCGGGAGCGGGTCAGCTGCTGCATGTTCTACACCCTGCGTCCGGAGGACGTCTGCGCCACCTGCCCGCGCACCTGCGCCACCGGGCGGACGCCGGCCGCGACGGCCGGGACGGCCACCGTACGGACCGGCGAGCTGGTCGCGCAGGCGAGTTGACACCCCGTCGGACATCGGCACCTCCTTTCACACCGTAAGATCATCCGGTGAGCACGCCACAGAGGTAACGGGTGATTCACAATTCCCTCACCTCTCACGGGAACTTTCCGTGGAACCACCCGTACGGGTAGTCTTATTCGAACTCAACTCCCGCCCCTCATGCGGCAGTTCGAGCAGATCGTCGCCCCGGGACTCCCCCTCGCCCCTCCTTGGCGGCGTCTTGCCCCGAAACCCCCTGAGGGCCGCCGGGAGTGGGCCACTATGGCGGGCGTTACGCCCTATCCCAATGCAAGGGACCCCTTAGATGAGACTGACCGACATATCGCTGAACTGGCTGCTTCCGGGCGCCGTGCTGCTCCTGGGCATGCTGGCGGCGGTGGCGGTGCTGGCGCGCGGCAAGCGCTCCTCGGTCAAGGACACACGTGCCGAGGACTCGTGGGAGCGCAGCGAGGAGCGCCGCAGGCGCAAGGAGGCCCTCTACGGCACCGTCTCCTACGTCCTGCTGTTCTGTTGCGCGGCGGTGGCCGCCGCGCTCTCCTTCCACGGACTGGTCGGCTTCGGCGAGCAGAACCTCGGACTGTCCGGCGGCTGGCAGTACCTCGTCCCCTTCGGCCTGGACGGCGCCGCGATGTTCTGCTCGGTGCTCGCCGTGCGCGAGGCCAGCCACGGTGACGCGGCCCTCGGCTCGCGCATACTCGTGTGGACGTTCGCCTTCGCCGCCGCCTGGTTCAACTGGGTGCACGCGCCGCGGGGCATCGGCCACGACGGCGCGCCGCACTTCTTCGCGGGCATGTCGCTGTCGGCGGCGGTGCTGTTCGACCGCGCGCTGAAGCAGACCCGCCGGGCCGCCCTGCGGGAACAGGGCCTGGTTCCGCGTCCGTTGCCGCAGATCCGGATCGTCCGCTGGCTGCGCGCCCCCCGGGAGACGTACCGCGCCTGGTCGCTGATGCTGCTGGAGGGCGTGCGCAGCCTCGACGAGGCGGTCGAGGAAGTGCGCGAGGACAAGATCCGCAAGGACGAGGCCAAGCAGCGCCGGCGCGACCAGCAGCGCGTGGAGCGGGCCCGGGCGAAGGCGATCAGCCGGGGCCACCGGGGTTTCGTGGGCCGCGGCGGACGCGAGCTGGAGGCTCCGACCGTGGAGCGCGGCTCCGACATGGTGTCCGCGGAGCCTGCCATAGCGGCGGAGGCCCTGCCCGTCCGCGCGCGTCCCTCCCTGCAGCCGGTGCGCACCGGCGCTGACCCGATGACCGTCGACCTCACCGCCGAGGACGACACCCAGGCCCTGCCGCGCCTGGACTCCCTGGAGCGCAAGCTCAAGGACCTGGAGCAGCAGTTCGGCTGACGCCTCGCCGGGCACACGACGAGGTGCGTACCACGGGACGGGGTGCGGTCCGCCAGGGACCGCACCCCGTCCCGTTGGCGTACGTACGCCTCAGGCGGCGGCGTCCGCGTCGAGTTCGAACCAGACGGACTTGCCCACCCCGTGCTTCCTGATCCCCCACCCGTCGGCGAGGGACTCCACCAGCACCAGACCCCGCCCGTGCGTACCGTCGGCGCACGGTACGCGCGGCCGGGGCTCACCGGCCACGAAGTCCCGCACCTCCACCCGTAGTCCGCCCGGCCCGACGGTGGCCGTCAGGACCGCCTCGTGGTCGGTGTGGACGAGCGCGTTGGTGACGAGCTCGCTCGTCAGCAGCTCCGCCACCTCCGACCGCTCCGTACTGCCCCAGTCCCTGAGCAGTTCCCGCAGTGCCCTGCGGGACTCGGGCACCGCGCGCAGATCCGCCCGCCCCAGTGTGCGTTTCAGCTGTGCCGCCGACACCTGACTCTTCATGGCCCCCGCCCGCGTGCCGATGCCGATTCCCCCTGCTGGTCGAACAGGTACACGGGAATGCTTGCCCCGTCACCCACGCGGCAGTCATGTCCAACCGTCAACGACCGGTTCTTGGCCGAAGTGCAGGGGCCACACAAGCGTGCGGGGCCGTCCTCCCGACCCCCGTGGCGAGAGGACGACCCCGGCTTTCGCGGTGGTCGTGCGGTTCAGTGGAGCTTCGCGACGGCCTTCGTCGTCGTCTTCCTGAAGGCGGCGACCGGGGCGTCGTCGAAGTCGCCCATCTGCCCCCAGCCGACGACGGTCACCGTCCCGCCGTCGCGTCCCACCGACAGCAGGTGGACGTCCGTGGCACCCCAGGAGGTCGTGGTGTGCAGTCCGCGCACCCGCGCGCCCTCCTCGACCGGCAGCGCGCCGAAGTAGCGGCCCTCGGCCTCGGTCTCCGGGTCGGACTGCTCGATCCTCTCGGCGCAGGAGCGGATCTCCTCGTCCAGCAGGGCGGCCAGCGCCTTGCCCTGGGCGGGGGAACCGGTGACGACGGTGACCTGTACGGCGCCCGTGTCCAGGTCGGTGTGGAAGACGCGGTGCCGGTAGTCGTGGGCCGGTACGCCCTCGCCCAGGCAGAAGGCGAGTTCGGCCGGGAAGCCGTCGGTGACCGGGCCCGCCGTCCAGGAGGACGAGGGGTGCGGCGGCAGTTCCGCGGCCGTGAGGAACGCGGGTGGGGCGGTCCGCTGCGGCGCGGCACCGGCCGGCGCGGTGAGCGCCGTTCCGGCCGCGAGGGCGGCGACGGTGAGCGCGGCGAGTGCGGCGGCCCGGGTGCGCTTGGGCATGGATGTCCCCCGTGAGGTGTGCGTGATGGAATGGCGAAGCGGTGCGCCGCGCCGGCCGGACCCGTCCTCGCGGTGGCCGCCGGGGCGGTGCCAAGAGCATCGGCCGTCCCGGGAGACGACCGCAAGCACGATCGGCACATCCGCCGGCATGGAACCATCCCAGGCCGTCTGACGTGCAGGTATACGGGGTGCCTGGGATACCGTCCCGGGCCGGTTCGCAACGGGTGCGGGGTGACGGTGTCGGCACAGGACGACGTGGCCGGGTTCGCGGCGCTGCTGCGGGAGCTGAAGGAACGTACGGACCGCAGTTACGGCTCGCTGGCCCGTCGGCTGAACATGAACACCTCGACGCTGCACCGCTACTGCGCCGGCGAGGCGGTGCCGGTCGACTTCGCGCCGGTCGAGCGGTTCGCCGCCCTGTGCGGCGCGTCGAGCGCGGAACGCCTGGAACTCCACCGCCGCTGGCTCCGCGCGGTCCGGGCACGGCAACGCCCGCGGGCGGCGGACGCGTCGGCCACGACCCTGACGGAACCGGAACGGGAAACGGAAACGGAAACGAAACCGGAACCGGAACCGGCCACCGCACCGGGGGCCGGTTCGGACTCCGGCTCCGGTCCCGATGTTCACTCCGGCCCCACAACGCCCGACGACCCCGGCGAACCGGCCACCGCTCCCGACCACCCGGGCGACCCGACCGCCGACCCAACCACCGATCCGGCCACCGGGCCGGGCGAGGCCCAAGAGGGCGTGGTGAGCGGGCCCTTGACCGGGGGCGCGGGCGTTCGGCGGCCCTGGTACCGGCGGCGCAGGCGGGTCGGTGTCGCCCTGGCCGCCGTCTGTGCGCTGCTCGCCACCGTGGGGAGTCTGTCCGCGCTGCCGGACGGCCGGCGGTCGTCCGGCGAGGGGCGGCCCACCGCCGCGCCCGGGACGACCGGTGCGGCGGGCCCGCACGGCCGTACCTCCCCGCCCGCCCCGTCCGGTTCCGGTTCCGCCTCACCCTCCGCGAAGGCGACGGCGGAAGGGAAGGGGAAGGCGGAGGCGGAGGCGGACACGAAGGGAGACCGCGGCCCCGGCTCCTCCGGTCCGGCACACGGCCCGTCCGCCCCGGCCGCTCCGCGGCAGTCCGCGTCCGCCGGGCCCCCGCCGCTCACCTGGTCCGTCGACTCCCAGGTCTGGGCGCACGGGTGCGGCCACGACTACGTGATCGCCAAGCCGCCGGAGCAGGTCCCCCCGCCCCCGGCCCCGCAGGACGCCGGGACCTGGGCGGCGACGCAGTCGGCGGTGCACGGGGGCGAGACCATGGTGGAGCTGTCGGTGCAGGGGACCTCCGACACGGCCGTCGTCCTGACCGGGCTGCGCGTCCGCGTGGCGGGCCGCGCTGATCCCGCCCCGGGTCACGCGTACGCCATGGACCAGGGGTGCGGCGGCGCGCTCACCCCGCGGTACTTCGACGTCGACCTGGACAAGGACCGGCCGATCGCCCGCGCGGTGGCCGGGAACGACGCGGGCACGCCGATCCCGGCGGTGCGCATGCCCTACCGGGTCTCCGCGACCGACCCCGAGGTGCTGCTGGTCACCGCCCGGACGCGGGGCTGCGACTGCCGCTGGTACCTGGAGCTGGACTGGTCCTCCCAGGGCCGCACCGGCACGGTGCGGATCGACGACCGCGGCCGCCCGTTCCGCACCAGCGGCATCGAGGGCCTGCCCCGCCACGAGTACGACACCTCGGCGCGCGCCTGGCGCCCCCGGGCGGAGTGAACACCCCGGAGTGAACACCCCGGAGTGAACCTTCCTACGGACGGGGCACGTTGCGCAGGTTGGAGCGCGCCATCTGGAGCATCCGGCCGACGCCTCCGTCCAGCACCATCTTGGAGGCGGACAGCGCGAAGCCGGTCACCATCTCCGCGCTGATCTTCGGCGGGATGGACAGCGCGTTGGGGTCGGTGACGATGTCGACGAGGGCCGGCCCCTTGTGCTTGAACGCGGCCTTCAGCGCCCCGGCGAGTTCCTTGGGCTTCTCCACCCGCACCCCGTGGGCACCGCAGGCGCGGGCGACGGCGGCGAAGTCGGGGTTCTTCATGGCGGTGCCGTGCGAGGGCAGCCCGGCGACCAGCATCTCCAACTCGACCATGCTGAGGGAGGAGTTGTTGAACAGGACCACCTTCACCGGCAGGTCGTACTGGACCAGGGTGAGGAAGTCGCCCATCAGCATGGTGAATCCGCCGTCGCCGGACATCGACACCACCTGCCGGCCGCGGTCGGTGAACTGCGCCCCGATCGCCATGGGCAGCGCGTTGGCCATCGAGCCGTGGGAGAACGAACCGATCACCCGGCGGCGGCCGTTGGGCGAGATGTAGCGGGCCGCCCAGACGTTGCACATCCCGGTGTCGACGGTGAACACCGCGTCGTCGTCGGCGAGTTCGTCCAGTACGGCGGCCACGTACTCGGGGTGGATCGGCACGTGCTTGTCCACCTTGCGCGTGTACGCCTTCACCACCCCCTCCAGCGCGTCCGCGTGCTTCCTCAGCATCCGGTCGAGGAACTTCCGGCTGTCCTTGGTACGGACCCGGGGGGTGAGGCAGCGCAGGGTCTCCTTCACGTCGCCCCACACCGCGAGGTCCAGCTTGGAGCGGCGGCCCAGGTTCTCGGGCCGCACGTCGACCTGGACGATCTTCACGTCGTCGGGGAGGAAGGCGTTGTACGGGAAGTCGGTGCCGAGCAGGATCAGCAGGTCGCACTCGTGGGTGGCCTCGTAGGCGGCGCCGTAGCCGAGCAGTCCGCTCATGCCGACGTCGTACGGGTTGTCGTACTGGATCCACTCCTTGCCGCGCAGGGCGTGGCCGACCGGGGACTTGATCTTGCTCGCGAACTCCATGACCTCGGCGTGCGCGCCCTTGGTGCCGCTGCCGCAGAAGAGGGTGACCTTCTCGGCGCCGTCGATCAGGTCGACGAGGCGGTCGATCTCGGCGTCGCCGGGGCGGACGGTGGGCCGGGAGGTGACGAGGGCGGTCTCCGCGGGCTTCTCGGGGGCGGCGTGGTCGGCGATGTCGCCGGGGAGGGTGACGACGCTGACGCCGGAGCGGCCGACCGCGTGCTGGATGGCGGTCTGCAGCAGCCGGGGCATCTGCTGCGGACTGGAGATCATCTCGCTGTAGTGGCTGCACTCACGGAACAGCTGGTCGGGGTGGGTCTCCTGGAAGTAGCCGAGGCCGATCTCACCGGACGGGATGTGCGAGGCGAGGGCCAGCACCGGCGCCATGGAACGGTGGGCGTCGTACAGGCCGTTGATGAGGTGCAGGTTGCCGGGCCCGCAGGAGCCGGCGCAGGCGCCCAGCCGGCCGGTGATCTGCGCCTCGGCGCCGGCGGCGAAGGCGGCGGTCTCCTCGTGCCGGACGTGGATCCAGTCGATGGCGGGGTTGCGGCGCACGGCGTCGACGACGGGGTTGAGGCTGTCGCCGACGACGCCGTAGAGGCGCTTGACTCCCGCGCGGGTGAGGATGTCGACGAACTGTTCCGCGACGTTCTGTTTGGCCATGGCTTTCCGTCTGCCCCTTCGGTGTCGGTGAAGGCCGCTTCCGGGTCCATGAATTCACACCGGGCGGGCTCACGCCTCCCAGACGGCGACGGCCGTGCGGTCGTCCGCGTACCCCTTGACCCGCACCTGGGTGTCGGCGAGGAAGGCCGCGAGGCCGGGCGGTTCGGGGCGCGACCACCGGTCGGCGAGGTGGGCGCGCAGCTCCTCCTCGCCGCGCAGCGGGTCGGCGAGGCCGGTGCCGCACATCAGCAGGGTGTCACCCGGGCGGGCTACGGAGGTGCGGAAGCGGAAGGGTTCGCGGGGCGGTCCGGGCGCCGGCTCGTACGGGCTCGGGGGTGTGGGGATGCCCAGGTCCATGGTGAGCAGGTCGCCGCCCCGGGCCCCGGAGGGCGGCGAACCGAAACCGACCACGGGCTCACCCCTGACCTCGCCGGCCTCCGGTTCGATGTCCTGCCACGCGCCGTCCCGCAGCCGGAACAGTCCGCCGGGGCCCACGCCGAAGAAGACCCGGGTGCGGCATTCGGGGTCGGCGGGCAGCAGGAGGCAGCGCAGGGTGGCGGCGTAGGCGTCGGGTGCGAGGCCCTGCTCGGCGGCGCTGGCGCGGAGCCTGCCGAGGCTGCGGTCGGTGAGGCGGTGCAGCCCGGACTTGAGGTCGCCGCGCCGGGCGGCCCTTATGTCGTCGACGAGGCGGGCCTGGCTGCGGCCCACCGCCTCGCCGATCCAGCGGCAGGCCTCGGCGGCGGCGCGGTGCGCGCCGGGTGCGGTGCGGGCGCCGGTCGCCAGCGCGACCAGGACCAGGGCCCGCTCCCCCGTCCCGAACCGGGCGGTCAGCAGCGCGTCGCGGCGCGGCTCGCCCCGGTACCGCGCGGAGTCCCCGCGCACGGAGGCGGCCCGCAGGGTGCAGGCGCCGTACCGGGCCCCGTCCAGCACGGTGTCCGGGACCAGTGCGTCCAGCTCGTCGGGGTCGGCCGCGGGCAGGGCGGTGGGTTCGGCGTCGTAGGTGGGGGGCCGGGATCCGACGTGGGCGCGGGAGGGGAGCGGGGCCGACGGCGGGACCAGGCGCCGGGAGCGGGGGCCGGCGGGTTCCGCGCTCGCGCCGCCGGCGGGCGCCTGAGGGGCGCCGGGGGGCGGTGCGTCGGGCGGGGCGGGTGTCCAGGAGCCGAGGGCGGTGGGGAGGGAGGGGGCCGTCGGCGGCGGGGCGGGGTCCCGCGGGGTTTCCCGGCCGGCCGTACCGGGGGGCTGTGGCGGTGGTCCGGGCGGCCGGGGGGCCGGCGGCGGGAAGGTCACCGGGCCCGGTGGCGCGGCGGGCGGCGGTTCCCAGGGGGCGCGGGGCGGGGCGGCGCCGGGGCGGGGCGGTACGCCGGGCCGGGGGGCCGGGGTCGTCCGGGGGGCGGGGACCCTCGCGGCGGGGTCCGGGGGCCGGCCGGTGCCGAGCGCGCCGGACGCCGAGGCGAAGCGGTCGTCCAGGGAATCGGGCGCGGGCGCGGGGCCCGTGTCGCCGGTGGTGTCGTCGTACAGCTGCCTCCACCAGTCGTCCTCGGGACCGGTGGGCCTTCCCCCCTGCTGACTCATGCCCCCGATTGTCCACCGCGCGGGGCGCGGGAGAACGGGGCATCGGGAAAATCGCCGTCCCGCGCCACGCCCGGTACTGCCGGTCGGGTGAACCGCGGGACGGCTGTGCGAGGGGAGGAGCGGTGGCCGTCCGTCCTGCGCCGCTCCCCGGCCTCCTGCACTCTGGACAGATGGGAGCGTGGGACCTCCTGCTCGTCGGACTGGTGCTCCTGCTCGGCCTGTGCGGAGTGCTGCTGCCCGGAGTGCCGGGGTCGTGGCTGGTGTGGGCCGCGGTCCTGTGGTGGGCGCTGGAGGAGCCGCGGCCGGTGGCGTGGTGGGTGCTGGTGGGGGCGACCGTCGTGCTGTTCCTGTCCCAGGTGGTGCGGTGGGCGCTGCCGCCCCGGCGGCTGCGATCGGACGGCCGGCTGTGGGCGTACGCGGGCTGGGGCTCGTTCCTCGGCTTCGTCCTGCTGCCCGTGCTCGGCGCGGTCGCGGGCTTCCTCGCCGGTGTCTACCTCTGCGAGCGGCTGCGCCTGGGCCGCCGCCGGGAGGCGGCCGCCGCGACGCGCACCGCCATGCGCTCGGGGGGCTGGAGCCTGCTGACGGAACTGTTCACCTGCCAGCTGATCACGGCGGCGTGGCTGGGCGCGGTCTTCTGGGGCTGACCCACCCGGGCCACCCCGCCCGGCCACCCCGCCCGGCCGCCCGCCTCGGCCGCCCACCCCGGCCGCCCCTCGCCCCTCGCCCCTCGCGCCTCACGGCCGCAGCGCGCCCTCGTGGGTGAGGAGCCGTACCTTCCGCTCCAGTCCGCCGGCGTATCCGGTCAGCGACCCGTCGGAGCCGATCACCCGGTGGCAGGGGCGGACGACGAGCAGCGGGTTCGCGCCGATGGCGCCGCCGACGGCCCGGACGGCGGCCCGCGGCGCGCCGATGCGCGCCGCGATCTCGCCGTAGGACACGGTCGCCCCGTAGGGCACCTCGTCGAGCGCCGCCCACACCTTCTCCCGGAACGGCGTGCCGACGGCGCGCAGGGCCAGCCGGAACTCCTTCAGCTCGCCGGCGAAGTACGCGGCGAGCTGCCGCTCGGCCTCGCGGAACGGTCCCGGGTCCCGCCGCCAGTCGTCCCGCACGCTCTGCCCGCCCTTCTGCCCGGGCACGGAGAGCGAGGTCAGCTCGCCGGTCGGGGCGGCGGTGAGCAGCAGTGGCCCGACCGGACTGGTCACGCTCGTCCAGTAGGTGACGTCGGTCGTCGGCATGGTCATCGGTACTCCAACTCCCCTGCGGCACGCAGGTGGTTCAGGGCGTACGAGCGCCAGGGGCGCCAGCTGTCGGGAAGGGCGGGGCCGGGCGGGGCCACGTCGGGGTCGCCGAGGGCCCGGGTGCGGATCGCGGCGGCCGTCCGGGCGTCCAGGCCGGGGACGGCGGCGAGCGCGTCCCGGGCGGCGTCCCGGTCGGCGCCGGGTCCGAGGCGTACGGCGCCGTCGGCGAGGGCGGCGGTGAGCGCGCCCAGGGTGCCGTCGGGCTCGGCCCCGGCGAGGACGCCGGGTTCGGGGAACAGGTGGGTGAGGCTGCCGCAGGGGGCGTCGAGGCGCTTGCCGTAGCGCTGGACCAGCCGCGCGGCCTCGTCGCGGCCCACCAGGGCGCGCACCGCCAGTTCGTCCGGATCGGCGGCGCCGGGCGAGCGCAGTCCGGGCCGGGCGGCGACCAGCGGGGCGAGCCGGGCGTCGGCGCCGAGCCGTTCGTCGACGGCGTACGGGTCGGCGTCCAGGTCGAACAGCCGCCGCAGCCGCTGCACGGCGGTGGTCAGGTCGCGGAGGTCGGTGAGGTGGACCCGGGCGTCGAGCCAGCCGCCGGGGTGGGCGCCGGTCCCGGTACGGGGGGTGCCGGGGCGTTCGCCGACGGCGGCGATGGCGGTGCCGTGGGGCAGGCGCAGGGTGCGCCGGTAGGTGCGGGCGCCCGGGCGGCCGGTGATGTCCTCGACGCCCTCGACGGCCTCGTGTTCCAGCAGGTCGAAGACGGGTCCTGCCTGGTAGGGGCCGCGGTGGGCGAGCCGCAGGGGGATGCCGGCGGCCGGGGTGGGGGTACGGCGGGAGGCGCGGCCGGCGCGGGGTGCGGCGGCGCGCAGTTCGCTGGGGGTGGCGGCGTACACGGCGCGCACCGTGTCGTTGAACTGGCGCACGCTGGCAAAGCCGGACGCGAACGCGATCCGCGTCACCGGCAGCCCGGTGGTCTGCAGGAGCACGCGCGCGGCGTGCGCCCGCTGGGCCCGGGCGAGTGCGACGGGTCCGGCGCCGAGTTCTCCGGTGAGCTGGCGCTGCACCTGGCGGCCGCTGTAGCCGAGCCGGGCGGCGAGTCCGGCGACGCCCTCGCGGTCGACGACGCCGTCGGCGATCATGCGCATGGCCCGGCCCACGACGTCGGCCCGTACGTTCCACTCGGCGGAGCCGGGCACGGCGTCCGGGCGGCACCGCCGGCAGGCCCGGAAGCCGGAGCCCTGCGCGGCGGCGGCGGTCGCGAAGAACCGCACGTTGTGCCGCTTCGGGGTGACCGCGGGGCAGCTGGGACGGCAGTAGATCCCGGTGGTCTCCACGGCGAAGAAGAACGCCCCGTCGAACCGGGCGTCCCGGCTGCGCACCGCCTCGTACCTGCTGTCCTCGTCCGTCACACCGTCCAGTCTCCGCCACCCGGGGAGTCCCGGCTGGCGGAAATCGGACACGAAGCTGCGGACGGCATCCGACCGGGAGGTACGGACGGCACCCGACACGAACGTGCGGACGGCATCGGACCGGAGGCGCGGACGGCATCGGACCCGGAGGCGCGGACGGCATCGGACCCGGAGGTGCGGACGGTGGGGGCCGGTCCCGGAGGGCGGCCCCCGCCCCGCTACCGCTGCCGGCCCCGCTTGGCCTCCATCGCCGCCCTGCCGATGGCGCCCTTGCGCTTCCAGTCCTTGCGGATCTCCGCGCGGAGCCTGGCATCGGTCTTGGCGACGATGTACTGGTTCTCCCGGAGCAGCTTGCGGTAGCTGTCCAGACGGCGTTCCGGCAGGTCACCGGCCTCGATGGCGTCGAGGACGGCGCATCCCGGCTCGCTCTCGTGGGCGCAGTCGTGGAACCGGCAGCCCTCGGCGAGCTCCTCGATCTCGGCGAACACCTGGCCGACGCCGCTTCCGGCGTCCCACAGGCCGACGCCCCTGAGGCCCGGTGTGTCGATGAGGACGCCCCCGCCGGGCAGCGCCAGCAGGTTGCGGGTGGTCGTGGTGTGCCGGCCCTTGCCGTCGACGTCCCGGGCGGCCTGGACGTCCATGACGTCCTCGCCGAGGAGCGCGTTGGCCAGGGTGGACTTGCCCGCGCCGGACTGCCCGAGCAGCACCGAGGTGCCGCCGCCGACGATCGCGGCGAGGACGTCGAGGCCGTCCCCGTCCTGTGCGCTGACGGTGAGCACCGGCACGCCCGGCGCGCTGGACTCCACGTCCTGCACCAGGTGCGCCCGGGTCACCGTGTCCGGCACGAGGTCGGCCTTGGTGAGCACGACCACCGGCTGTGCCCCGGACTCCCAGGCGAGCGCGAGGAAGCGTTCGATCCGGGCGAGGTCGAGTTCGACGGCGAGCGAGACGGCGACCACGGCGTGGTCGACGTTGGCGGCGAGGATCTGCCCCTCGGACCGCTTGGAGGAGGTGGAGCGCACGAAGGCGGTCCGGCGCGGCAGGTACGCGCGGACGTAGCGCGGGTTGCCGCCCGGTTCGACGGCGACCCAGTCGCCCGTGCAGACGACCCGCAGCGGGTCGTGCGGGGTGACGAAGGCAGTGTCGGCCCGCAGCGTCCCGCCGGCGGTGACGACGTCGCACTGGCCGCGGTCGACCCGGACCACCCGTCCGGGCAGCAGCCCTTCGGCGGCGTACGGGGCGAACGCGTCGGCCCAGGCGTCGTCCCAGCCGAAGGAGGAGAGAGCGGAGGAAACGGAGGTGGAACTCAAGGGGGGTGACCCTTCAGGTGGGTGGCCCCGGCGGCCGCGCGCACGCAGACACGTGCGCGGACGGAAGAGCTGAGGT